>NZ_JBBJUL010000001.1:0-513613 GCF_037725245.1 Sphingobium anseongense
GAACCTGCACAAGGTCGCACAAGCGTTCGCCTAGAGGCGGCTGCCACCGCATGTCTATTGGCAAAGGCGGCCCGCCCCCGCGGTAAACGTTACGCAGACCTCATGAGACTGGGATGTGCATCAAACGGTGCTGCCGTAATGGGTAATACCAAGTCTCGGAGGGGCTGACTCACGGCAGGGGTTCCCAAGCCGCCGCTGGCGTGATTCAAGATCGCGGACCGAGGGGGGTTTTGTGATGGCGGCGGCGGTACGGTTGCGTTCCGACTTTGATGGGGCGGCGTTGCGAAGGCTGGCGCGGGCGAGCCGCGATGCGAAGCAGGTGCGGCGGCTCCTGGCGCTCGCGGCAATTTATGATGGCGGAACCCGCAGCGAAGCGGCGCGGGTCGGCGGTGTCACGCTCCAGATCGTGCGGGATTGGGTCGTGCGGTTCAACGCCGACGGGCCAGCCGGATTGGTCGATCGTAAGCCGCCGGGTTTGCGCCCTCTGCTCAGCGCCGATCAGCGCCGTGCCTTGGCGAAGATCGTCGAGGCGGGTCCGATCCCGCCGGCGCATGGCGTGGTGCGCTGGCGCCTGATCGATCTCGCCCAATGGGTGTGGGACGAGTTCGCCCTGTCGATCAGCAAGCAGACGCTGAGCCGCGAGCTGCGCGCGCTCGGCTACCGTAAGCTGTCGGCGCGGCCGCGCCACCACGCGCAGGATGCCGACGCCATCCCCGCTTTTAAAAAGACTTCCCTGCCAAGCTGGCAGCGATCCGCACGCGCTTGCCCCGCGGCACGGCCATAGAGCTGTGGTGGCAGGACGAGGCGCGCGTCGGCCAGAAGAACGGGATCACCCGCCGATGGGCGCGGCGCGGAACACGACCATCGGCGCCGCATGACCAACGCACCGCGTCCGCCTACATCTACGGCGCCATCTGTCCGGCTGAGGGCAAGGGCGCGGCGCTCGTCCTGCCCCGCTGCAACACCGAGGGGATGACGCTCCACCTCGCCGAGATTTCTGCCGCCGTGTCGCCTGGCGCCCATGCCGTGCTGCTGCTCGACCAGGCCGGCTGGCATGGCTCGCGCGACCTCGTGGTGCCCGACAACATCACGCTCCTGCCGCTGCCGCCGCGCTCGCCCGAGCTCAATCCGGTCGAAAACGTCTGGCAGTTCATGCGCGATAACTGGCTCTCGAACCGCGTCTTCGCGTCTTACGCCGACATCCTCGACCACTGTTGCCGCGCTTGGAACACGCTCGTCGATCAACCCTGCCGCATCATGTCCCTTGGCCTACGGCGCTGGGCGCATCGGTCATGACCTCAGAGACTTGGTATAAGAAGCTTTCCGGATCGCTCCGGGGAACTTTTCATGGCTATAGTCAAAGCCGGAACAGCAGGAGATGCAGCGGCGGCAGCGGGACTCCGGGCCCGACCGCGCTTCGGGCCTAATTAATTGTCGACCGTCGCTCGCATGGCTTCGGTGTAGCGATTGCCTCGCACCGGGTGACTTGCGAGCAGATCACGAAGGGCGCTTAAGTCGGCGTCGGTCAATTCAACATCAGCACCTCCGGCATTTTCCTCCATGCGATGCCGTTTGGTTGTGCCAGGAATCGGGACGATCGCCGGGTCCTGGGCAAGTAGCCACGCCAATGCGATCTGAGCCGGCGTCGCCCGCTTGGCGTCTGCTATCTCGCCGATGCGCTTGACCAGGTCTGTATTTGCTTCGCGCGCGCCGACCTGAAATCTCGGCAGCGACTTGCGGATGTCCCCATCCTTAAACGGTGTGTCGCTGTCGATCTTGCCAGTAAGGAAGCCCCTACCGAGCGGAGCAAATGGAACAAGGCCGATCCCTAGGTCCCGTAGCGCAGGAATAGTCTCCTCCTCCAGTTCGCGTGTGAACATGGAATATTCGCTCTGTAGCGCGGCAACGGGCTGTACTGCATGCGCGCGACGGATGTTGGCAACACTTGCCTCGGACATTCCGAAATGGCGAACCTTGCCTTCAGAAATCAGGTCTTTCACCGTCCCTGCAACATCCTCGATGGGGACATTGGGATCGAAGCGATGCTGGTAGAATATATCTATGACATCGGTCCCCATTCTCGTCAGCGATTGCTCAGCAACCATGCGGATACGGGCGGGACTGCTATCCAGTCCGACGGCAGGTTTCCCATCCCTAAAGCCGAACTTCGTAGCAATAACGACGTTTTCGCGAAACGGCGCCACTGCTTCCCCCAGTAACTCCTCGTTCGCCACGCCGTAGGCTTCTGCGCTGTCGAAGAACGTCATACCGCGACCATAGGCTGCACGGATCAATGCGATTGCATCCGGCTTATTGGTTGCTGGACCGTAACCAACCGTTAGCCCCATGCAGCCAAAGCCGATTGCGGAAACCTCCGGTCCATTCGCTCCCAAAACACGTTTTTTCATCTCGCTCCCTTTCTGCCCACGAGGCGGAAGTCATTTAATTCTAGGTTGAAATGCAGGACTGCGTATTTCATTCTAAGATAAACCAACGCGGTCAGAATGGGGACGCACGTTTGCCCGGTTCGGGCGATGTGCGCGCTATTTGCTTACTTCAATGACCACTTTCCCGATATGCTTGCCGCTTTCGATGCGGCGGTACGCCTCCCTATACTCGGCAAAGGGAAACACACTGTCGATGACTGGCCTGATTTCATGCTGGGCCATCGCTGCGACGAGGGATCCGAAGTGTGTCCGGGGACCGATGGCCGTGCCGGCCAGGGTGAGCGACCTGGACAGGATGTCGATCGGCGGCAGTCCTCCGCCAAAGCCGCTGGTGAAGCCCACCACCGCAATGTCGCCGCCGATCCTGGTCGATGCCGCCGACTTTACGATCGTCTTCTCCCCGGCAATGTCGACCACCTTGTCAACGCCCCTGCCGTCGGTGAGGGAAAGGATCTCGCGGTCCCAGTCAGGGAACGTGCGGTAGTTCACCACCGCTTCCGCCCCAAACTCTTTGAGCTTATCCGCCTTTTCATCGGTCGACGTGATCGCCAGGACGCGGGCACCGAACATCCGCGCCACCTGGAGCGAAAACAATGCGACGCCGCCCGTACCTTGGACCAGTACCGTCTGGCCCGGCTGAAGGGGCGACGAGAGATTGAGACTCGTCCAGGCGGTAACACCAGCGCATGGCAGCGATGCCGCCTCGATGAAGGACATGTAGGAGGGCAGCTGAACGATGGCGTTTTCGTGCAGCAGAATATGTTCGGCCAGCATCCCGTCCCTGGTGATGCCGATGCTATCCAGTCGATACGCCGGCATCGGAGGTCCGCCGATCCAGTGAGGGTTACAGCCCGCCGTCACCCGATCCCCTAGTTTCGCACGGGTAACGCCGTCCCCGATCGCAACGACCTCGCCTGCTCCGTCGGAGAGCGGAACGCCGTTTTTCAGCGTCGATCCGCCAAACTTGCCGTCCAGTATGGCCTGGTCCCGGTAGTTAAGGGAGGCAGCGTGGATGCGGATCAGCACATCGTGGCGGCCCGGCGTTGGTAGGGGCTCGTCATGTAACGCCAACCCTGGCTTCTCGCCGGAGGTCCGTCTTACAGCTTTCATCATCGACTCCCGGAGCACGACTCTGTGATAGCCAGCACGATTGTCCAGCATCCTTCTGGTGTCAGAATGCGATGGGAATGCGGAAATGTTCCCGCACCACGTAATCACGGTGATCGAGCAGTATTTGCGGTAGTGGAGTTTCAAGAAGCCGTTGCGCAAAAAGACCGGTGTCACGAACGAAGTCTGGCATCGTGCACAGATTTTCTGCCATGGGCACGAGAAGATTGCTAAAAGCGGCCCAGTATATATCCGCGGCCGTCAGATTATCACCCATGAAATATCGCTTGCCTTCGATAGTCTGGCGATCAAGCACCCCGGCTAACGAACTGATGATCGCCGACACCCTCCGCCGGGCATAATCATTGGACACAGGTGATCTATATTTTGCGCGCAGCGCGTTGCTACGTTCATCCACGGTCGTGTCGTTCGCGCTCAATAGCAACAGGCGGAGATTCCATCCAAAGCCATCCTCGCTGCAAATCTCATGGCAAAGGCCGAACATGGCCATCCGTTCATCTTCATTTTCAGGAATAAGCGGTGGCTCAGGCTGTAGTTGTTCTGCGAGCGCCAACATCTCGGACCAGTGTGGACGTGGCCTGTCATCATTGAACATCGCCACCGGTGCCGATGTCTGTCCGGTCCACTCTTTAAGCAGTAGATTGGCGCCGCCAGGCTCGTGCGGAACGGCGATATACTCTATGCCTTTCATGTCGAGTATCGCTTTGATGGCGATCCCCCACACACCCGGCACCCCACGCACGAACGCAACGCGCAGCCCCGACATCGCTCTGGCCTGTTCGACTGGCACATAATCGAGGAAAGCATCATTCGTCATCGCCTATTCCTTCGAACTAAGAAATTGAACGCTTCCGGCTTCAATCAGCCAAAGTAGGAACATAGGCCCAGCCTTCGCGAGAGCCGCAGACATTGTTGACCAGCCCGACGCCTTTGACGCCGTTCAATGTCAACTCGGCAAGGCGGTCGTGAATGTCGAAGTGCCAGCGGTCATCATCGCCGCTGCGCCGGAGCGACTTGAGCGTGTCGGGCTGGTTGAAGTCCCAGCTCTCGCCTTCCACCAGCAACGGCCCGCGGTCCAGCCCGTGGCGATCATCATAGCCGTTGCCCGCACTGTAGAAGGGCATCTGGATGCCCTTGGCCTCCAGCGTCCAGATCTTGCCATGCTCGTCGGTAAACTCCCATTTGGCCCTGCTCCACAAGCGCGTGCTGCCGGGGGCAGTCGTATCTTCATCGAAATGGAAACGATGTCGTGCCTTGACCAGCCGGGTCTCGCGCCCATCGTCGTGCATGATCGCGCCGTCCGCGAGCAGGAAGTCATTACCGGCAACGGGCACGTGGAAGAAGGTGAAGTTCAGGCTGCAATTGTCGAAGTGCCCCATGATCCAGAAATAGGCCTCGACCTGGCGCATCAACCCCTTGCCGCGAACGCCCCAGCTGCGGTCCCGCACGCCGACATAATGGTTCAGTTCGATGGTCTCGCCCCCGATCCTGATCGATCCGTCGAAATAGCCCATCTGGGTGAAGTGGGTCACGGGATGGCCGGGAACATCGAGTTTGTTATAAAGGAAGGGTGCGGCCCTGGCGGTGAATTCGATCGATCCGGAAAGGCCATGGGCATTTTCACCGAGCGAGAAGCGTTGCCTTTTCATGGGCTCGATGATCTCGATCGACAGCGGTCCGACAGTGCTGTTGCTGCGATCAGTCTCGTCTCCGTCATGCGAGATATGCCTGGACGCACGGAAATTATGCTGCACGCCATCACGGATGACGCAGAACGACCCATCGATTATCCCGTGACCGCTGGCATTGGGATAGGTGCCGAGGCCTGCAGCGATGTAGGTGCGGCCGTCCTGCCCGTGACATCCAAACCAGCAGCGATCCATAAAATGCTCGCTTATGTCGGCCACAGTATCGATCGTGTCGCCGGTCTGGTGGATGAAGTAATCATCGAACTTCGTGAGTGCCATCGTGCTTCCTTTCCAGATTATGCGATCATGCCATGCAATCATGCGACCTACGCTGCGAGCCGTCTGGAGCGAGCAATTCGATGATACGCATGTCGGTGCTTCTGTCAGGGGCGACTGGCTTGAAGCAGACATGATCCGCTCCAGCGTCGAGATGCTCCTGTATGCGCTTGCGAAGGGTATTTTCATCGCCCCAACCTACGACCGAGTCGATCAGATGATCAGAGCCGCCATTCGTGAAGTCCGCGTCGCTGAAACCCATCGCGCGCCACGAATTCAGGTAGTTGTCGAGGCCAAGATTAGCTTCAAGCTCCGCTCTGGCGATGGCCCGCGCCTTGATGGGGTCGGTTTCAAGAATGAGCCGCTGCCCAACGCACAGCAGCTTGCCGGGCCCCAGAATTTTTCGCGCTTGACGCGTGTGATGCGGCGTCACGCTAGTCGGGTGCGCACCGTCAGCCCGATCGCGGGCGAGTTCCAACATCTTGCCCCTAAGGGCCGCGAGCAGGATTGGCGTTTTCTGGGCGGGAGGCGCGGCATGATAAGGTGCCTCAACCATTCCATCGAGATAAGCCCGCATCGCTGATATGGGCTTTGAATACTGATGCCCGCGAATGCCCTCGACAATGCGGTGATGGGATACGCCCAGCCCCATGATGAAGCGCCCGCCGGACCACTCGTTCAATGCATGGGCGGCTGCAGCCGAGGCGACGGAATCGCGGGAGTAAATGGATGATATTCCGGTGGCGGCGATCAGATGCTGCGTACTGGCAAGCAACAAGGACGAGGTGATAAAGGGGGCACGGCCCAAGCCATCCGGCATCCAGATCGCGGCATATCCCAGTTCCTCCACGCGGCGCGCGAATTTGGCGATCCGAGGCGCGGTGGCACGCCCCAGTTCAGCGGATCGGTCATCCTCGAAATAGCCGATGGGTCCGTCGAGAGCTGCCCATATCCCTATCTCACCCAGCTTCATTATGATTATCTTTCATAGCTGGGCCGACAAGTTCTCCGCGCAGCCCGCTCCTTCCGTCCTCTTTACGCGAACGGGTGGTGTCGAGTGCGGAGCCGACGAGCGGGCAAGCCAGCAGGTTTGAGGATGCCGCCTTTCGTGGGCGCCTCGCCAGTTCGAACAGCGTATATCCTCGGTAGGGCCAGGACTGGGGATATCCGTCCAGCCGGAGTCCTCATACTTATATCGCATCAGCCTTGGCTTTTCCGAATATACGATCATGTCAGCCATGCGATTTGGCTACCGTAGTTATTCTTTGTGTCTTGGCAATATCTGCGGCCTCGATGGCTTGTGCCATGCGCTGGGCGGGAAGTTGCACAAAAGATCCTAATACCAAAAACTCTGGATGAACCTCGGGAAGTGAGTAGAATCTCAACTGTGACTCGAGCGTTACTACATACAGCATAAAATATCGGAATATATTGCAATATTCCCGCTCGAACGCGGTTATCGGCCGCCCGCCAGATTCGATATAGAAGCGCATGAATTCCTCCGCATCCCCCTCGTTTGAAAAAGATGCGAGAAGACCAGAAATATCTTCAGCCGGATTGCCAAGATGAGACATCTCCCAGTCTAGGACGCCGGTAATCTCGTTGCCCTGCATCATGATATTGTGCAGCGCATAGTCACCATGCACGAGGACCGGCGCGTCATCGACAACGGGTATATTGGTGCGTAGCCAATTCAGCGTCGCCTCTATAGTCGGTGAATTTTCGAGACCGGTCGACCGCCACAGCCTGATCCAACGCTCAAGATAGTTGCTGACCCCTTCGGTCATCGATCTGCCGGCCAGTTCCATGTCGATGTGGCTAAGCTGGAGGTCGGGGTGAGCCCCGTTCAGAGGCAAGCAGTGAATCTTTGCGAGTTGGATCGCCAGCGCCCGTATCTGCGATGAGGTCCGGCGCTGGGACTCAACCACCGTTCCGAAATTCTCGCCCTCGACTTTGCGCGTCACCAGAAATTTCGTGCCATATCTTTCGACATCACTTTCGAGCCACATCGGCTCGGCGACGGACACTCCGCCCTGGTAGAGATATCGAAGAAGGTGAAATTCCCCTGCTATGTCGCGTCCGTCGATACCAAGCTCCAGGCCAGTGTTCGCGCGCGACACCAGGGCCCAGATCCGTCCGTCCTTGCCGGCGAGCTTGAACAAGGTCGTCTCGTTGGTGAAGCCGCCGATGAGCCTTGTAAACTCCATCACCTGCGCGCCATCGAACGCCCCCGCTTGCGCCCGTGCAGAGCTTTCGAGCATCTGTTTGAAGTCGTAGCGATCTTTCCCCTTTGCTGCTGGCAAGGGCGAACCGATATGATGATCCCCCTCCCACTTGCATAGCGATGATATGATGTTGGTCAGGTCCGCATTCGAATCCGATGGATAGCCCGAGTTGGCGATCAGGGATGACAAAACCTTCTTCAATTCAAAAAGAAGATCCTGTGAAGGAGCGAAATCAGCCATGTCCTCGATCGACCGCGGCAATCGGTGGAGTCGCGCGATATCCGACGCGGCCACGCCATCTTGCTCGGACATCGCGGAAAGGCGCAGCGCCAGAGCATATCCTTCGGAATAAAATGTCTTGATGGCACCGGTCTCCTCGCGGCGGAACAACTCGCCAACCGCTGTGGTCAACGCAACATGGTCCATATCCGAGGCAGGAACCCCATAGCGGGTGGCCATGCGCGCCATCGATTCCGCGATGACGGCGAGGAGTCGTCGCTTGCCGGAATCCATGATTTTACTCTCCAATTCCGCTGCACAAGCGGATATATGAGGCGAATACCTCTGCTGATCCTGACGTTGACATCATTACCGTCACTCAGCCCGATCCCACGTCACTGGCCTGGATTTTGTCTTGCGTCCGGGTCTCGAAATCCCCGGCGTCGTGCCGCTCGCGGAGCTGGCCCGATGGCTCGCCGTAGGTGCGGTTAACCATGCAGCCGCGGCCGACCGCAGCCCGCGCGCCGATCATCTCGGCCCAACGCTGGACGTGACGATAGTCCTTTACGCTGAGGAACTCGCCGGCGTCATACATTTGCCCCCTGGCAAGGCTACCGTACCAGGGCCAGACCGCCATGTCGGCGATCGTATAGTCAGGCCCCGCGATATATTCGCTCTCCGCGAGCCTGCGGTCGAGCACATCCAGCTGCCTTTTCACTTCCAGCGCATATCGGTCTATCGCATATTCAATTTTCGTCGGCGCATAGACGTAGAAATGGCCGAAGCCGCCGCCGAGGAAAGGCGCGCTCGCAACCTGCCAGAACAGCCAGGACAGACATTCCGCGCGCGCAGCCCCTCTCGCAGGAAGGAAAGCGCCGAATTTTTCGGCCAGATAAACGAGTATCGCGCCGGATTCGAAGATGCGCACGGGCGCGCTGCCGCTGCGATCGACGAGGGCCGGGATCTTGGAATTGGGATTGATATCGACGAACCCGCTGGTGAACTGGTCGCCGTCGCTGATGTCAATGAACCAGGCATCATATTCCGCTTCATCGATACCGAGCGCGAGGAGCTCCTCGAGCAAGATCGTGACCTTCTGGCCATTCTGAGTCGCGAGTGAATAAAGCTGCAGCGGATGGTTCCCGACTGGCAGCTGCCTCTCACTGGTGGCACCAGAAATCGGCCGGTTGAATCTGGTGAACTTACCGCTGTTCTCATTTTCCCAAGCCCATACCGCGGGGGGGACGTAGTCGTCGCTCGTCATCGCTGAATCCTGCTTTCACGCATAAAAGATGAAACCACCCAAAGATTTGTCACGTGCACCTATGGCACCTGCGCGACCGACTGCCTTCTAGAACCAGGGGATCGCCACTGCCGAACTCCCGGACAAACTATTGCTCAATTGAGAAGGAGGAGAGCGTCGCCAATATCCTGCACCAAAAATGTTCAAACTGAACTTTTTGGAATAAGTCGGGTGAGAGCAAAAAGATCGCCGATGCAGCAATGGGTTTCCCGCAGCTGAGGCGGAAACCCGGAATGTCCGGATCATTTATTTTTCCTCTCCAGATTCTTTTATGATGGGTAAGACGCGCCATGGAACGGAGGGGACAGATAGCGCGTGAAAAATTACTCATCGGGATCTGGCCGCTTGTTTCTCCCCATCTTGATCCAAGAATGCTCATTGACGGAAAAGCGTTTATTGAGCCGAATTCGTCGTGCGTGCTGGATTTTTCGAGTGGTTGTCACGGGCGTCCGAGTGGTGATTGATGTCCCGGTTCGTCTCCGGCTTAAGAGCCTGTCTTGAATCTCAAGCGTAACGAGCGATGCCTGATGAGGACGATAACAGCGGCGGCAGATAGAAGTGCGATTACGGATTTGATGGTCCGCTCGAAGTCCCTAGCCAAGCGGCGATCTCGGTTGATCCATCCGAAGGTCCGTTCGACAACCCATCGTCTGAGATGTGTGGAACGCGTTGAGCGGGCGCACTGCGCGATTTGCCTAACTGGCACCTACACAGCGATTTTGACGCCGGATAACGAGCCGGTCGAGATCGCGCTGCTAGCGATCCGACTGTCGCTAACCTGAACACGCTTTGGGCGCACGAGACAGTCGATCAGCAGCAGATGCTTGCCAACTATTTTGCGGAGGATCGGTGATGGCGGAGGGGCCGGACATATCTTTGCGCGACCGAGATCGTAGAAGTCGGCTTTCGTCGGGAGCTGCCGCTCAGTCCCGCGCGCGGGAAGGTCTGCAAAGTCCCACGACTTCGCGTTCGCTTGCGATAGCAGTCGACCCAATGTTGCCGTTCGACCGCCAAATTCCGATGCCCAAGTGCGGTCCGTCCGCTATTCCAGCAGATCCCGACCAGCTTATGCCGTTCCGATATGCCTTCGGGAACATCGGCTCAAATCATACGGTGCCGAGTTACGACGTCGATGGTTCCGTGGCTTACGTTATCGATCAGGGGAATGACATGTTCGCGCGACGCTTTCATGCGTGATGCCGGTATGGTCCATAGCTTCTCTTCCAGGTCGAATTCTTCCCATGCCGCGCCTCGAACTTCGCCGGATCGCACGGCGGTCAGGATGGCAAAGCGCAGTGCAAGACGACTGAAGGATTCTCGTTCCGTCAGTTTGACCATGAACGCGGATACCTTCGTATAAGGCATAGCCGCGAAGTGCCCATCCTGCTTGGGCTGTCGTGGAAGGCCCTTC
Source organism: Sphingobium anseongense (assembly GCF_037725245.1). Taxonomy (NCBI): domain Bacteria; kingdom Pseudomonadati; phylum Pseudomonadota; class Alphaproteobacteria; order Sphingomonadales; family Sphingobiaceae; genus Sphingobium; species Sphingobium anseongense. The sequence continues at coordinate 10,698 of NZ_JBBJUL010000001.1, forward strand.
GTGATCGCGCGCATCGGCGCTTCTGTCTCACGATAGCCCGAAGCGTAAGCCCAATCGAGAACGGTGCCGATGCGCTGCCGGACCCGCCGCGCTGTCTCTGGCTTGGCGAGCCAGATGTCCGATAACAGGTTCCGGATCATCGGGCCGGTGATCTCATGAACCTGTAGATCGCCTATCTGTGGGAACACATAGGTTTCGAGCGTCTGAAGCCATTGTTTCTCATGCTTCTCGTTCCGCCATGTCTTGCTGTTGGCGGCAATCACTTTGGCGGACGCCTGCCGGAAAGTGGGAATTCCCCGTACTTTGCGCCGTTCAAATATCGGGTCCAGTCCAAGCTCGACCCAAGTGCGGATTTCCCGTGCCCGTTCCCGGGCCGTCGCCAGCGAAACCTTGGATACGCTGCCCAGACCAAAGTCGCGCCGGGTGCCATTCTTCTGCACCCGACACACCCAGCTCTTGCCGCCGCCGGGCTGAATCATAAGAAACAGGCCGTCGCCATCGCCGAGCCTTCCGGGGCGCATTGCTGCTTTCACAGCGGTAGCGGAGAGCTTTCCCATGCCACCAATTCTCCCACATTCTTTCCCACATTTCCAATCGGTCACCGGTGGACGGGCAGGGATGCAAGTGGATAAGAATCACGCTGAAAGCCGCAGGAATGCTGGGCTTTTAGTGATTCGGAACGGATGTGTAAGGACAGGTTGGTGGCGGAGCGGCAGGGATTCGAACCCTGGATACGCTTTTGGCGTATACTCACTTTCCAGGCGAGCGCCTTCGACCACTCGGCCACCGCTCCGCATACGCTGGAGGCGGTTCCCTATAGCGCGTTGGCGCGGGTGGCAAGGGGCTTGGGGTTAGCGAATGATCGCCTTCGCGCAATTGACCCGCCATATCGCCGTCCCCCATCCGCGCGGCCGGATGCTCCGCGCGCAGCTAGCCTCCCGGCCGCTCACCCCGCTTCGACGGCCGCGTCGCGATATCTCTTGCGGCACAGGACTGCGATCAGGACAGACGCTGCGGAACAGACCGCGCAGACGATCGAGATGCTGTAGCCCAGGCCCATGGGATCGTCGGCAAAAACGGTGGCCGACAGCGCGCCGATGATCGAAGCGCCGGCGGACATGGAAATGATATTGTTCCACAGGACGAAAATCGCCGAGTTGACGCCGCGCAGCGGCGGCGGCGTGATCAGTTGCAGCGCCGCCGCCAGGTTGCCGAAGAAGGATCCGAGCGCAAGCGATTGCAAGACCAGCAGCCCGATCGAAAGATACAGGCTTTCGACCGAGCTATAGCCGCTGGTCGCCAGCGCAACCACGGAAAAGCAAGCCACCGCGACGAGTGGGGCATCGGCGAATCCGCGGCGTTGCAGTCGTTCGGCGAACGCGACCCCCATGACCGTGCCGAGGCTGCTGCAACACAGGTACAGGATACCAAGGACAAAGCCTGCTTTGCCGGGCGAAAAGCCGAACGCGCGGATCAGATGCGTCGCATACCAGACAAAGCCGGCAAAATAGACGATGCCCAGCAGCCCGGAGCAGAGGAAGACGGGAGCAAAGGCCCCTGCCCGCGCCCATAGCAACCGGCATGCGTCCGACAGCCGCGCCGGCGCGTCGGCTGCGCTTGCGGCCCTTTGCGGCTCGCGCACCAGCAACAGCAGGAGCAGCGCGACGATGAAGCCGGGCAGGCTGATCAGCCAGAAAGCCTCCTGCCACCGATCATAGCCGGGGAAGAGGATCGGCAGGCTGTTGACGAAATTGATCACCGCTCCGCCCGCGATGAAGGCCGTGCCGACCCCCAGGGTCGCGGCCATCGTGAATATCGAAAGGGCGCGAACGACCCTGGCCTTGGGAAAGGCATCGGTGATCAACGTGTAGGCGGCGGGCGACAAGATCGCTTCCCCCAGCCCGACCACGACGCGCGCGGCAAACAGCGCTTCGAAGCTTTGCGCCATGCCGCACAAGATCGTGCCGACGCTCCAGAACAGGATGCCGCCGATCAGCACGTTGCGACGATTATAGCGGCTGACGATGATCCCCGCCGGAAGCGTCGCCAAGCAGAAGGCCAGCGAAAAGGCCGGCCCCTGGAGCAGCGCGATCTCGAAATCACCGATCTGGAGCGATGCCTTGATTGGCGCCACCAGCAAAGCGATGATCTGGCGATCGAGGAAAGCGATGATGTAGGCGAGCATGAGCACGCCGAGCATCCGGTACGCCGGCCCCAAAGAGTCGTCCCGCTCCTGAACCCCCGAAGTGACATTGCTCATGGCTGCTCCCCACCTTTACCGCATCGACATTCTGTGCCGCGTGCACAGCCTTAGGAGAGCGGTGACAAATCGCCAAGCCATGCAGGCGAGATATTGACGCTCCCGCTACGGCAACCTAGAGAATCGCGCCGAGACCGGTTCTAATAAATAATAGAAACTGCTTAAGGCAGCTGGACATCAGTGCGATCGAGAGTCGCTGACGGAGGGGATGATATGCGCGGAATTCTTCGATTGACTTTGCTCGCTTCGGCTTGCGGAACGGCTTTCACCGGTACGAGTGCCCTGGCCCAGGCGACCAGCGACGCGCCGCAGGAATCCGCTGAGCCAGCGCCCGACTATAATCTCGACATCGTCGTCACCGCCAACCGCCGGTCCCAGTCGCTGGCCGATGTCGGCCTGGCCATGAGCGTCCTCGACAATATGCTGCTCGAAACCCGCCAGGTGTCGAGCGTCAACGATCTCGCCAACCTCGTCCCCGGCCTGTCGATCGGCAACAGCGGCTACGCCACCCCGATCTACAGCTTGCGGGGCGTGGGCGTGAACGAACCGACGGTCGGCGCGGGATCGAGCGTCACCGTCTATGTCGACGAAGTTCCCCTGACGCTGCCGATCTTCACCCGCGGCGCGACATTCGACCTGGAACGGGTCGAAGTCGTAAAGGGCCCCCAGGGCACGCTCTACGGCCAGAACGCGACCGGCGGCGCGATCAACTATATCGCGGCCAAGCCGACGGACAGCTTTCAGGCGGGCGTCCGGGGCAGTTACGGCCGGTTCAACACGGCAACGCTGGAAGGCTTCGTCAGCGGCCCCCTGTCCGACACGCTCAAGGGCCGGATAGCCGCGCGCGGCGAACGCGGCGGCGGCTGGCAGAAAAGCGTCACGCGCGATGACAGCCTGGGCAAGGTTCGCAAATTCGCTGGCCGCGCCATGCTCGAATGGGAACCTGGCGAAGACTTCCGCGCGATGCTCAACGTCAATGGCTGGCAGGACAAGTCCGATACGCAGGCGCCGCAACTGATCAGGGTCATTCCCAACAACGTGGCCGTGCCGCCATTTCCGTTTGTCACAACCGCCCCGATCGCAACGGGCGGGGCGCGCGCCGCCGATTGGGACAGGGGCACCGATTTCGACCAGAATGCGTGGTTCTACCAGGGCTCGTTGCGGATGGAATATGACATCGCCGACGATGTCACGCTGACGTCGCTGACCGCCTATTCCAAGTTCCGCAACCGGTCGGTGCATGAAGCCGATGGCATCGGATATTCGGCCGCGCTGGGCAGGGACATCGTCAACGGGCGCTACGACCTGGCGTCCGACGCCAACAGCTTCACGCAGGAACTGCGCCTGTCGGCCAGCTTCTCGATCATCAATTTCGTCCTCGGCGCGAACTATCAGCGGGACAATGTCGATGATATCCAGCTTGGCTATTTCGACGACTTCTCGGTCGTCTCCAACTTCTTCGGCGTGGACCTGAACAACACGCGCAACCTCAATTACCAGCGGATTCGCGGCTATGGCGTGTTCGGCAATATCGAAGCCGAACTGACCGACTATCTGACCATCGCCGGCGGGTTGCGCATCAACAACGAAACTCGCAGCTTCCAGGGTTGCAGCGCAGACAGCGGCAACGGCAATGCGGCGGCCGCCTATAACGGCTTTACCAATTTCCTGCGCGGCGCGCGCGGGTTGCCGCCGCTATCGGCATCCGAACGCATCCAGCCTGGCGGTTGCATCACATCCGATGCCGACCTGGTCCCCAGGTTCCGCTTCGATCGGCTGGAACAGTCCAACACCCCCTGGAACATCAACGTCAACTTCAAACCCTTCGACCGGTCCCTGATCTACGCGCGCGTCAGCAAGGGCTTCAAGGCGGGTAACTACCCGTCGCTCAGCGCGGGCAATAACGCGGCGTTCACGCCGGTCGTGCAGGAACAGCTGCTGGCCTATGAACTGGGCTTCCGGTCCACCGCGATCGAGGGCCTGTCGGTCGAAGGCGCGATCTTCCAATATGACTATACCGACAAGCAGCAGCGCGGACGCCGGGACACCGGCTTCCCCTTCGGCCTCGTCGCCACCCAGGTGAATATCCCTCAATCGCGGATCAAGGGCGCCGAATTGTCCATGGCGCTGCGCCCTGTCGCGGGCCTGACCCTGTCCGGGTCGGCGGTCTATGTCGATACCAAGATCAAGCGTTACACCGGCTTCAGCATCGAAGGTCCGCTGGTCGACATGAAGGGCCTGCCGCTCAATTTCTCGCCGAAATGGAGCGTCAATCTCGACGCCAACTATTCCGGTCCGATCACCTCGACCCTCAATATTTTCGGCGGCGGCGGCCTCGCCTATCGCAGCAGGACGTCGAGCCAGCTGGCGGCGTCCTCGCTCTATGACATCGATCCCTATACGCTGATCAACGCGCAACTGGGCGTCGAGGATCGCGATGGCCGGTGGCGGCTGTGGGCGTTTGGCAACAACATCACCGACAAACATTACTGGACGAACGTCGTCCGCTTCGCCGATACAGTGACGCGGTTCACCGGCATGCCCGCGACCTATGGCATCAGTTTCGCCTACAAGTTCGACTGAGCGTTCCGTCCCCTTTCGGCCGGAACGCTCATGGGGCGCAACGGCCGGTCGCGATGCAGGGCCAGGATGGGGAAGCGGCGTCATGACGACGCCGCTTTCTGGAACCGGACGATGATGGAGAGAATAACCTATGGCCGACCGGAAACCGACACTCAATCGCGATTTCAGATCGAACGACCCCTACAGCTATCTGGCCGGGGTCGAAGGCTATCAGCTGCCCCAGGAATGGGTCGACAATATGCAGGTGCCTGAACTGCATTCCACGCGCATCCTGGCCTCCTATGACGAAGACGGATTTGCGCGCGGCGGCGCCTATATGTCGCCGATCTTCCTTGATCCCGAATATGGTCTTTTGTCGCTTGCCGAACGCGAATTCATCGGCGTCATCGTCTCGTCGTTCAATGCCTGCCCCACCTGCCTCATCATTCATGGGCATAAGCTTGGCGAGGAAATCGGCGACCATGGGCGGGCGCGGCGCATCGCCATCAACTATCGCACGGTGGAACTGAGCGTCGAAGAACGCGCCATCGCCGATTTTTGCGTCAAGCTGACCGAACGGCCCGGCCGCATGGAGGCCGCCGACGTCCAGGCGCTGCGCGATGCGGGGATGAGCGATGCCAGGATTTATTATGTGATCGAACTGGCCAGCGTGTTCAATCTGACGAACCGCATGACATCGGCCTATGGCATGCGCCCCGACGATGATTTCATGGCTGCCATCGCGCCCGTCGCCTGACTGTTCGCCCGACAGGGAGGGGGCAAATCGCCCTCCCCTGCCCGGCTGCCCGCGCGCTGGCGAGAGCGCGCGGGGCGGTAGAGCATCGTGCATTCACGCATAATCGTGCGCCCCCAGCAAAGCCGAAGGGCGTGGCTGAGCCAAAGGCGAAGCGGCGTCGCTCCGTTCAGGCCGACCCGGCCATTTCGCCAAGGTCGAACGAAGATCGGGTGATCCCGATCATCCCCACGGGGCGCTATACGGCTCGCGCATTCGAAGCGCGCCTGGGCTTGCTCGCCTTGCCCGCCGCAGCGACCCTGGCCGTATCGGGGCTGGCCGCAGCAGCTTTGTCAAAGGTCAGGTCGGCATCGGGCGGGGATATGCCTCGGAAAAACATCCGCGCCAGCTGGTCGCTCAGTTGACGAGGCTTCAACGCGCCCGCCGGATTATACCAGACCTGGCCATAGATGGTCGCCCCGAGCAGGAACAGCTGAACCAGATTGGGTTCCAGATCGCTGCGAATGATCCCTTCGGCCTGCCCCTCGCGTATCAGGTCGCGCCAGAAGCCCCCATATTTTCGCGGATGTTCGCGATGCCGCCCGCTCATGGCTTCGGGCACCTGGTCGATGATCTTCCAATAGGCGGTAATGAAATCATTCTTGCTCAAAATGCGCTCGACATGCTCGTCGAGCGCGGTCTTGATCTTTCGCCACGCGCTGGCATCGTTGGGAAGCGCGGCAACCGCTTCCATGACCGGCGCCGAAACGCTCGTCGTACCGATATTGAGCACTTCCTCGACAAGCGCATCCTTGGACGGAAAATAATAATAAAGACTGCCGGCGAATGTCCCTGCGACTTCACCGATTTCTGCGAGCGTCGCGTCGGCATAGCCTCTTTGGGCCACGACGCTGGCGGCAGCCTGGAGGATTTTGTCGCGCTTTCGCACAGCCTTGCTGGTTTTCATCCCGCTGCATTATCGCACCGGCAGGCATTTTGTCCATGGCGTTGTGGATCGATTCAAGTCAGTTCGTCATAGAAACCGACCAAATACAGCAAGTGATTTTTACCGACGCATAGTAGAAAAGTGCCTGAAATGAATCACGCGGAACGCCGGCACATCGGGACTAAAGTATAGTTCCGTCATGTCTCCATGATCCTCTTCAATATCATGGGAAGAATCATGGCATCGAATAACATCCCCTTGTACGCTACTATTGATGCCGCAGAAATGATCGCGCTGCACGCGCTCAAAGAAATCAACGCGCGCGCAGCCGATCTGCGCCGGACGCGCAATACCAGACATGCGGCCAAGGGATGGCGAAGACGACAGACGCGGATCGGGGAATCGAAGCCGAGGCTGGTCCAGACGATCGATGCACTCGGGAAAAAGGACGAAACGGAATTTGCAGCGCACCGCGCCCGCAGCTCCGTTCCAAATTTGGCTCCCCGAGTAGGATTCGAACCTACGGCCATTCGATTAACAGTCGAATGCTCTACCGCTGAGCTATCGGGGAGCAGCCCGGCTTCCGTCGGGCAGGCCGCGCCTATAGCAGCGGGATTCGTCGGATGGCAAGCGCAAATCCGGCAAGATTTTCGTCCGCCGGCCGCTGCCGATAGCCGCCCTTAGTAGGAGCGCCCGACCAGCACTCGCTCCACCGCGACCGCCCCGGTAAAGACGCAGTTGCCATCGACCGGCGCGGCATCCAGCGGCACGTTGCGCAGCGTCAGCTTCTCGCCCTTGAGCCACTCGACCACCTTGTCGAGCGCCGCCCCGCTTGGGCGCGACCATTGGACTTCGGCCCAGCCCGGCCGGGCGCTGGCCTTGAAATGCGCCTGAAGCGCGTCGATCGATGCGATATCGCGGTTGATATTGCCGTGCAGCCGCGCATGGGCATCGGCGAACAACGCCTGCTGGATATCCTCCAGCATGGCGGCCGCGCCGGCCACGAAGTCGGCCTTTGCCACGACGGCGCTGTCGAGCTTGCCATCGGCGCGATACAGCCGGTCGCGACGGATGACCGACACGTTGCCACCCGCAACGTCACGCCCGCCGACCTCGATCACGATCGGCGCGCCTTTCTTGACCCAGCCCCAGCGCTTGGTCGCCGCCTTGGCGGGCCGACGGTCGAGCAGGGCGCGGACCGGCTCGCGAAACTGGTCCAGCGCGCTCAGCGAATTTACCAGATCGCTGCAATAATCGAGGATCGCGGCATCCTCGTCGGTGTCGCGCAACATGGGCACGATCACGATCTGATAGGGCGCCACGCGCGGCGGCACGCGCAGGCCCTCATCATCGCCATGCACCATGATCAGGCCGCCGATCATCCGCGTCGACATGCCCCAGCTCGTCGTCTGGGCCAGTTCCTGCTGTCCTTCCGCATTCTGGAACTTGATGTTCTGCGCCGCGGAAAAGGTGGTGCCCAGGAAATGCGACGTACCTGCCTGCAACGCCTTGCCATCCTGCATCATCGCTTCGATCGAATAGGTCGCGACCGCGCCGGGGAAACGCTCATTTTCGGGCTTTTCACCGGCGATGACCGGCAGCGCGACACAATCCTCGGCAAAGCTGCGATAGACTTCGAGCATCTTCATGGTCTCGTCGAGCGCCTCGGCGACGGTGGCATGCGCGGTATGCCCTTCCTGCCAGAGAAATTCGGTGGTGCGCAGGAACATCCGCGTCCGCATTTCCCACCGCACGACATTGGCCCACTGGTTGATGAGCACCGGCAGGTCGCGCCAGCTCTGCACCCAGCGCGAAAAGGCCGCGCCGATCACCGTTTCGGATGTCGGGCGGACGACCAGCGGCTCTTCCAGCTTCGCGTCGGGGTCCGGCACCAGCTTACCGTCGCGCTGGATCAGCCGGTGATGAGTGACGACCGCCATTTCCTTGGCGAAACCGTCGACATGTTCGGCCTCCTTTTCAAAATAGGACAGCGGAATGAACAACGGAAAATAGCAATTTTCATGGCCGGTCGCCTTAATGCGATCGTCCAGCAGCTTCTGGATGCGTTCCCAAATGCCATAGCCCCATGGCCGGATGACCATGCATCCCCGCACGCCGCTTTCCTCGGCCAGGTCGGCTTCGGACACGACGGCCTGATACCAGGCGGAAAAATCCTGCTCACGGGTGACGGAAAGGGCATGTTTCACGGGGGATTATCGCCTGTTGATCGGGGAAGATGGACGGCCGCGCAATAGGCGATCCCCCCGCCATCCGTCCACCCTGAAAGGCGGCGCGTCAGCCCAGCTTGTCGATCTTGGCGTTGAGCGCCGAAAGTTGGGCCTTCAACTCGGCGATTTCATCGTCCTTGGCGCTTTCGGCGGGCGCCATTCCCGGCATCTTGACGCCTGCCACCTTCAGCGCGCTGGTTGCCGCTTCGAACATCTGCATGTTGCGCTTGGCAATCTCGGCCAGCGGCCCGCCGCCGAACGCGCCCTGCATCGCTTCCTGGAATTGCAGCTGGTTCTTGCGGAACGCATCCATCGACGCTTCGAGATATTGCGGCACCATCGATTGCATCGAATCGCCATACATCGCGATCAACTGGCGCAGGAAGTTGACGGGCAGCATGTTCGTACCGCGCTGTTCTTCCTCCATGATGATCTGGGTGAGAACATTATGGGTGATGTCATCCCCGGTCTTGGCGTCGACCACCACGAACTCGCGCCCTTCGCGCGTCATTTGTGACAAAAGGTCGAGCGTGATGTAACTCGACGTTTCCGTATTGTAGAGACGCCTGTTAGCATATTTCTTGATGACTACCGGTTCCGACTCGCTCGCCGTTTTCGACTTTGCCATGGAAAACCCTCCTGCTCCCGAAGATGTTGCAATAGCACAGGCAGTTGCCGCGCCGCAACATGGGCCCCGGCCCTTACCGCTGTTTCTCGATCTTTTATGGCGTGAAACGCGCGATGACGTCGATTTGCGCCGTCGCGCTTTTCAGGGCCTTCGCAGATATCAGGAAGCGGCGCGCCCCGCGCCCCCGCCCGCAGCATCGGTTTATGCTGCGCACGGCAGCGCCAGATTGCTGCGTCATGGCGCGGATGGCGATGCCGCCCCGGTGGTGTTCATCCCGTCCCTGATAAACCCGCCCCAGGTGCTGGATATCGCGGAAGGCCGCTCCTTGCTGCGCGGTATGAGCGCGGCTGGCCATGATGCCTATCTGGTCGATTGGGGCACGCCGCATCTCGACGCACCGGCGCTTGACCTGGCCGGGCACATTACCGGCCGGCTGATGCCCCTGCTCGCCGGACTTCCTGCGCCACCCATTCTGGTAGGCTATTGCCTGGGCGGCACCCTGGCGCTGGGCGCGGCGCACTGCATGGATGTGCGCGCCGTGGCGACCATCGCGGCCCCATGGAATTTCGACGGCTTCCCCAATGCCGACCGCGAACAGATCGCCGCTTTGTGGGCGCAATCGCGCGCGGTGTGCGGCCAGATCGGCTTCGTGCCGATGGAAGTGCTGCAATCGGGCTTCTGGGCGCTCGATCCTGCCCGCACGGTGCGCAAATATGCCGCCTTCGCCGACATGCCGCCGGGGTCGGACAAGGAACGCGCATTCCTGACGGTCGAAGACTGGGCCAATGGCGGCCCGCCGCTGACATATCCCGCCGGCGCGCAATTGTTCGACCACTTCTATGCCGCCGACATCACCGGCAACGGATTATGGGTGATCGACGGCCAGGCGGTCGATCCCGCCGCCCTGCCCTGCCCTACATTCTCCATATCGTCTTCGACCGACCGTATCGTCCCGGCGTGCGCTGGCCCGCCGCTGGCGGAACAATTGACGCTGGACATGGGCCATGTCGGCATGATTCTGGGCGGCAGCGCGCCGGAATTGTTGTGGAAACCGCTGTCCGCATGGCTATCGCGCCACGGCGGCTGATGCTATGAAATAGCACCCAAGATCGCCCTCCAGCAAAAGGTTCCGGCCCATGTCCGATATCGTCATCACAGGCGCCAAGCGCACCGCCGTCGGCAGCTTCATGGGCGCGTTCGCCGGCATGCCCGCGCATGAACTGGGCAGGGTCGCCATCCAGGCCGCGCTGGCGCAGGCGGGCGTGTCGCCCGACGATGTCGATGAAGTGATATTGGGCCATGTCCTGACTGCCGGGCTGGGCCAGAATCCGGCCCGGCAAGCCGCCGTCGCCGCCGGCATCCCGGTCGATCGCACCGCCTTTGGCATCAACCAGGTGTGCGGATCGGGGCTGCGCGCGGTCGCGCTGGCGGCGCAGGCGATCGCCAATGGCGACGCGGCGATCATGGTCGCGGGCGGGCAGGAAAATATGTCGCTGTCGCCCCACGCGCAAACAATGCGCGCGGGAACGAAGATGGGCAATCTCAGCCTGGTCGACACGATGATCCTCGACGGGCTGACCGACGCCTTCAACGGCTATCATATGGGGATCACCGCCGAAAATCTGGCGGAGAAATATCAGATCAGCCGCGCCGAGCAGGATCTGTTCGCCGTCGCAAGCCAGAACAAGGCCGAAGCCGCTCGCGCGTCGGGCCGCTTCGCCGACGAAATCGTACCCGTCACGATCAAGGGTCGCAAGGGCGACACCGTCGTCGATGCCGACGAATATATCCGCGCCGGCGCGACGATAGAGGCCATGGAAGGCCTCAAACCCGCGTTCAAGAAGGATGGCACGGTCACGGCCGCCAACGCCAGCGGGCTGAACGATGGCGCTGCCGCGCTGGTGCTGATGACCGCGCAGGACGCGGCGCGGCGCGGCGCCACCGTGCTGGGCCGCATCGCCGCCTTTGCGACCTGCGGCGTCGATCCGTCGATCATGGGCATCGGCCCGGCCCCCGCTTCGCGCAAGGCGCTGGAGAAGGCGGGATGGCGCATCGCCGACCTTGACCTCATCGAAGCCAATGAAGCCTTCGCCGCGCAGGCGCTCTCGGTCGGGAAGGAAATGGGCTGGGACCCGGACAGGGTCAACGTCAATGGCGGCGCGATCGCCATCGGCCATCCGATCGGCGCGTCGGGCGCGCGCATCCTCACGACGCTGCTCTATGAAATGGGAAAGCGCGACGCCAAGAAGGGACTGGCGACGCTGTGCATCGGCGGCGGCATGGGCGTCACCATGTGCATCGAACGCGACTGACCGGACCAGTCAGCGGTCCTGACGGGCAGACGGCGGCAGGTCAAGGATGTGAAACAGGCTTGCCGCCTCCCTGCTGCAATGTGGCGCGTTTCAAATATGCCGCGTCAGGCCCAGCTGCGATCGAACCGCGCGCCCAGCCCGGTCACCAGCTCATATTGCGACAGGCCCGAAGCCGCTGATGCTTGCGGCAACCGATAGTCGATCGTCAGCCAGTCCCCCTCCGCGATGTCCGGCTGCGCGCTCACATCGATCGCGATCAGGTCCATCGACACGCGCCCCACCACCGGCAGGAGCGCCCCGTCCGCTCTCACCGCGCCGCGCCCGGAAAACCCGCGCAGATAGCCATCGGCATAGCCCAGGTTCAGTATCGCGACGTCCATGTCGCCAAGCGCCAGGTGCGTGGCGTTATAGCCGATGCTGTCGCCCGCCGGCACCCGGCGGCGCTGAAGCACCTGCGCTTGCGGGAATACCACTTGCATAATGTGCCCCGTCGCCTCGCCGCGCGGTATTCCGCCGTACAGGGCCAGGCCCGGCCGGGTGAGGTCAAACGCATAATGCTGGCCCAGACAGATGCCGGCGCTGTTGGCGAGGCTGGCGCGACGCGCGGGCACGGCCTGGCACAGGGTCGCAAATCGGTCGCGCTGCCGCGCGCTGAGCGCTGCGTCCTCGTCGGCCGACGCGAGATGGCTCATCAGCGTCTCGATCGTCAGCCCCTGCGCCTGTTCAGCGACATTCCCGCGCCAGTCCAGGCCCAGCCGGTTCATGCCGGTGTCGATCATCACATCGCACGCGCCGCCCCCCGCTTTCCGCCAGCGCCCGACCTGATCCGGCGTATTGAGCACCGGCCGCGCGCGCGATGCCAGCGCGACGCCCATGTCTTCCGCCCGCACGCCGTGCAGGACGGATAGCGACACGCCATCGTCGAGCAGGGATTCCAGCGCCGCTGCCTCCGCCCAGTTCGACACGAAGAAGTCGCGGCATCCCCCCCGCATCAGCCGCCGCATCACCTCGACCGCGCCCAGGCCATAGCCGTCCGCCTTGATCGCGGCGCCGCACGCGGCACCGCCGCTGCGCGCCGCCAGCCAGCGCCAGTTGGATAGCAGCGCGTCGCCATCAAGGCGCAGGCGCAGCGGAGCGATGAAATCGGTCATGCCCTCGCCGATAGCCCGCTGTGCATCAGGCGTCGAGAGAGCGCCCGCGCGTTTCGGGCAATCCGATCAGGCAGGTGACCAGCGCGGCGGCAACGATCGCCAGCGTGTACCACAGGCCCGAATAGGGATCGCCGGTACGCGCGACGATATACTGGCTGACCAGCGGCAGGAAACCGCCGAAATAGCCGGTGCCGATATGATAGGGGATCGACAGCGAGCTATAGCGGATGCGCGCGGGAAAATATTCCGACAACAGGGCCGCGACCGGGCCATAGGTCGCCCCCGACAAGCCCCACAGCAACAGCAGCGCGCCGAACAGCGCCATCGCGCGCGGCCAGTCGGGCGACACCGCGCCGAAATCATAGCCCGCCTGGGTGAGCGCCGTATCGATGCCCGGTGCGCTGAGGTCGCTTACCGGCTGTCCGGCGATGCTGACGGCCGGGGTCGGGCCATGCTGTTTTTCATAGGGAATGCCGCGCTTGGAAAACTGGTCGAGCAGCTTGCCGCAAGCGGTCGGCTGCACCTTGGCAAAGGGATCGAAACTGCAATCGGGTCCGCTCACCACCACCGGCGCGCGCTTTGCCGCTTCGCTCAGCGCCGGGTTGGCGGTGGTCCCCATGAACTGGAACAGCGGCATCAGCAGCAGCAGCACCAGCGCATAGCCGATGATGATCGGCTTGCGGCGTCCGATCCGGTCGGACAGCCAGCCAAAGAAGATGAACGCCGCCAGCCCCGCAAAGGCGCTGCCGCCGACCAGCAGTTGCGCGATACCCTGCGAAACGCGCAGGCCGTTCTGGAGGAAATAAAGCGCCTGGAACATCACGGTATAGGCGATCACGGTAAAGCCCGCCGCGATGCCGACCATCGCCACCAGCATCCGCCGTTTGTTCCCCGGATAGGTGAAGGCTTCCTTGATCGGGTTCCTGGCCTGGGTGCCCGCCTTCTTCATCGCCAGGAATACCGGGCTTTCGCGCAGCATCAGCCGCATCCACAGCGAAATGCCCAACAACGCGAGCGAGAAAATGAACGGCAGGCGCCAGCCCCAGGATTGCCAGACTTCCGCGCCCACGATCCACTGCGTGCCGACGACGACGACCAGCGAGAGGATGAAGCCGCCGATCACGCCCGCCTGGATGAAGCTGGTGTAAAAGCCGCGCTTGTTGGCAGGCGCATGTTCCGCGACATAGATGGCCGCTCCGCCATATTCGCCGCCCAGCGCCAGCCCCTGCGCGATCCGCAGCAGGATGAGGATGATCGGCGCGGCGATGCCGATGCTGGCGGCGGACGGCGTCAGGCCCACGCCCGCCGTCGCCACGCCCATCAGGACGATGGTGGCAAGGAAGGTATATTTGCGGCCCAGCCGATCGCCCAGATAGCCGAACAGGACAGCGCCCAGCGGACGGAAGCCAAAGCCTATGGCGAAACCCGCCAACGAATAGAGCAGTTCGACCGTGGGGTTGTCGGTGGGAAAGAAGGTCCGGCCGATGATCGGCGCCAGCACCCCGTAGATATAGAAATCATACCATTCGAACACGGTGCCCAGCGCCGAGGCGGTAATGACCAGCCTGTCGCGCTTCGCATCCATCACATAGCCGCTGTCGACCGCCTCGCTCATCCCGTCATCCCCCGCGCCCTTTGGACTCCCGACCTTTAGACGAGCGGAGGATTGAGACAAGCGGCCCGCAACCCGATCTTCCGGGTCTTAATCCGCCGACCTGTGGACGAAGCGGTCGAGCGTGACCCATCCTTCGACATAGTTGGCGTAATAGAGCCCGAACAACAGCGCCGACAGGATCGTCGCGCGCAGCGCCACCGTGGCGGGGCGGAAATTGCTCGGCGCGCTGTCGGCCTGCCCCTTCACCAGCGTTTCCCCGGTTTCATCCGGGGTACGAATGCCAAAGGGCAGCATGATGAAGGCGCTGATCACCCAGAACAGCACATAGATGGCGAAGATGGCGTACCAGTTCATGTCCCGCCCCGATTAGGCCTGAATGAGCAGCACGTCCACCACCGGCTTCTTGCCGGTCCAGCGCGTCGCCGTCCGCCGCACCGCCAGCCGCACGCGCTCGCGCAGGGCATCGGCTTCCGCCGATCCCTTGGGCACCACCGCCGCCGCTTCCCGCGCCGCTTCGGCCAGGAAGCTGTCCTTGTCCTCCTCCACCGGCACGCCCTGCGTGCGCAGCGTCGGATGCCCGACCAGCCGTCCCTTGCCGTCGATCGCCACGGCGATGCTGATCTGGCCGTGCAGGGCCAGCTTGCGCCGCTCGTTCATCGTCTGCCCGTCGGCGGGCAGGATGACATCGCCGTCCAGCACCAATCGTCCCGATTCCTGATGGCCGATGATTTCGGGCTTGCCGGGGGCGAGCCGCAGCAGGTCGCCGTTGGATTGCACAACCGCGTTCGGCACGCCGTTCGCCAGCCCCAGCCGCGCCTGTTCGGCCATGTGCCGACGCTCGCCATGAACCGGCAGCAAGATCTGCGGCCTGATCCAGCGATACATCGCTTCCAGTTCCGGTCGCCCCGGATGGCCCGACACATGGACTTCGGCCTGACGGTCGGTGACCATGATCACGCCCGAATGGGCCAGCGCATTCTGGATGCGGCCGATCGCGATCTCGTTGCCGGGGATCTGCTTGGAGGAAAAGACGACCATGTCGCCCTCGCTCAGCTTGATCGGATGGCTGTCGAATGCGATCCGCGCGAGCGCGGCGCGCGCTTCGCCCTGCCCGCCGGTGGCCAGGATCATCACGTCGCGACGGGGCAGCCGCATGGCGGCATCCCAGTCGACCGTCGGCGGGAAATCCTTGAGATAGCCCGCCGCCTTGGCGGCGCCGATGATCCGGTCGAGCGAACGCCCGGCAACGCACAATGTCCGTCCGGTCGCGTTGGCGACTTCGCCCAGCGTCTGGAGCCGCGCGGCGTTGGACGCAAAGGTCGTCACGAGCACACGCCCCTCCGCGCTTTCCACCGTCTGCATCAACCCGGTGCGAACGTCGCCTTCGGACCCGCTGGCCTGATCGTTGAAGACATTGGTGCTGTCGCACACCAGCGCCAGCACGCCCTGGTCGCCCACGGCGGTCAGTTCTTCGGGGGTCGAAGGCACGCCCAGCAACGGCCGTTCGTCCAGCTTCCAGTCGCCGGTGTGAAAGATGCGCCCGTGCGGCGTTTCGATCAGCAGCGCATTGCCTTCGGGGATCGAGTGCGCCAGCGGCATGTAGCGGAAGCCGAACGGACCGAGTTCGAAGCTGCCCTCATTCTCGATGACATGCAGCTTGACCTCCTTGGCCAGCCCCTCTTCCTCCAGCTTCAGCCGGATGAGGCTGGCGGTGAAGGGCGTCGCATAGAGCGGCACGCCAAGGTCGGCGGCAAGATAGGGGATGGCGCCGATATGATCCTCATGCCCATGGGTCAGCACGATGCCGAGCAGGTCCTTGCGCCGCTCCTCGATGAATGTGAGGTCGGGCAGGATCAGGTCCACGCCCGGATAATTGGGATCGGCAAAGGTCAGGCCCAGGTCGACCATCACCCATTTGCCCTGGCAACCGTACAGATTGACGTTCATGCCGATCTCGCCCGACCCGCCAAGGGCCAGGAAGAGCAGCTCATCCTTGGGTTTCATTATGCTTGTCTACTCCGTTCGTGCATCAGCGCGAGGCCCTGAACCGTCAGGTCCGGCGCGATCGCATCGAAAATATCGCTGTTGTCGTTGAAGAGGACCGCCAGGCCCCCCGTCGAAATTACCTTGGTCGGCCGGCCGATTTCGCTTCGCATCCGCGCGACCAGCCCCTCCATCATCGCCACATAGCCCCAGAACACACCGATCTGCATCTGCGCCTCGGTCGTCCGTCCGATCACCGATCGGCTTTCGGGCGGGGCGATCGCGATCTTGGGCAGCTTCGCCGCCGCCGCGACCAGCGCATCGAGCGACAGGTTGATTCCCGGAGCGATGATGCCGCCCTTGTAGGTGCCGTTATAGTCGACCACGTCGAAGGTCGTCGCCGTCCCGAAATCGATGACGATCAGGTCGCAGGCATAAAGATGGTGCGCCGCAATGGCGTTTACAACCCGGTCGGCGCCCACCGATGCCGGTTCGGCCACGTCCAGCTCGATACCCCATTCGACCGGCGCCTGCCCCGCGACCAGCGCCGGGCACTTGAAATATTTGTCCGCCAGCACCTGAAGATTATGCAGCGCGCGCGGCACCACCGTGGCGATAATGACGGCATCGACATCCTTGAGGCCATAGCCCTCCAGCATCAGCAACTGGTTGAGCCAGACCGCATATTCATCCGCCGTGCGGCGCGGATCGGTCGCGATCCGCCAGCGCGCGCGGATATCCCGCCCTTCGAGCAGCGCGAATACGACATTGGTGTTGCCCGCATCGATGGCGAGTAGCATGGCCGGCCCGTCCCCTGGCGTCAGATCAGAAAGATATCGGCGGCATGAATGGCACGCGCGTCACCATTCGCCAAGCGCAGGATCAGCGTTCCGTCGCCGTTCAGCGTCACGAACTGCCCTTCCACCACGTCCCCGTCGGGCAAAACCGCGCGCAGCGGCTGGCCTGCGGGGTGGGCGTTGATCAGCCAGTGGGTGCGCACCGGTTCGATCCCGTGCGCCCGCCATACCGCCAGCCAGTGCGCGAAAATCTCCGCAAGCCGCTCGGCCAGCGCCGGCGCGCTCGCCTCCGCCGCGCCCTGCGCCCACAGACTCGTCACCGGCCGGTCAAGCCCCTGGGGGTAACCGGTCACATTGACGCCGATGCCGATCACCACCGCGTCGCCTTCCCGCTCCAGCAGGATGCCGGCGATCTTTGCGCCGTCGACGAGGACGTCGTTGGGCCATTTGATCCGCGCCTGCCCGGCGCAGAGCGGGGCGACCAGAGCATGGACCGCCACCGCCGCGACCAGCGCCAGCGTGTGCGCCGGCGGATCGCCGGGGCGCACGCGCACCAGCGTCGAACAGTGAAGATTACCCTCGGGGCTTTCCCAGGCCCGCCCCATGCGACCGCGACCGCCGGTCTGGCGCGCCGCCCGCAACCAGCGTCCTTCGGGCACGCCCTGCCCGGCCAGCGCCAGCATGTCGGCGTTGGTGGAGCCGGTCTCGGCGACGAAATCTATATGGCTCAGAACAGCGACGCCGCTGCCGCCGCGCTCGCCCGGTCGAGAACCGGGTTGAGCAGGTAGCCGATCACGATCACCACCGCGCAGGCAGTCAATATGCCGTTTTCGATCATGCCGCCGCGCGCTTCATAGGCGGCTGTCGGTTCGTCGAAATAGATCGTCTTGATGATCTTGAGATAATAGAAGGCGCCGATCACCGACGCGGCGATACCGAAGGCGGCCAGCGCCGTCAGGTTCGCGCCGACCGCCGCCTCGAACACCAGGAACTTGGCCCAGAAGCCGAACAGCGGCGGTATGCCGGCCATCGAGAACATGAAGATCGCAAAGGCAGCCGCCAGCCCCTTGCGCGACTGCGACAGGCCGGCGAGGCTGGCGATGGTTTCGACCGGCTTGCCGTCGGCATCGCGCATCTGGAGGATGCAGGCAAAGGCGCCGATGGTCATCAGCACATAGATCGCCATGTAGCTCATCGTCGCGGCAACCCCGGCGGGCGTGCCGCAGGCGAGGCCGATCAGCGCGAAGCCGACATTGTTGATCGACGAATAGGCCATCAGCCGCTTGATATTGGTCTGGCCGATGGCGGCGACCCCGCCGAACAGGATCGACGCGAGCGCGACGAAGATCATGATCTGCTGCCAGGCCAGGCCCGCCGGCCCCAGCGCCTCGATGGCGACGCGCACCAGCAGGCCGATCGCCGCGACCTTGGGCGCGCTCGCGAAAAAGGCCGTGACCGGGGTGGGCGCGCCTTCATAGACGTCGGGCGTCCACATATGGAACGGCACCGCGCTGACCTTGAACGCCAGGCCCGACAGAATGAATACAAGGCCGAACAGCTCGCCGTTGGACAGGCCGTCGCCGATGGCGATGGCGATGCCGTCAAAGCCGGTGCTGCCGGTAAAGCCGTAGAGCAGCGATATGCCGTACAGCAGGATGCCGCTCGCCAGCGACCCCAGCACGAAATATTTGAGGCCCGCCTCGGACGAGCGCTCGTCCTGCCGCATGAAGCTCGCCAGCACATAGGCGGCAAGGCTGTTCATCTCCAACCCGACATAGAGCGTCAGCATGTCGCCCGCAGACACCATCATGCCCATGCCGATGGTCGCAAAGAGGATCAGGATCGGATATTCGGCGCGTTCCGCTCCGTCGGTCGAAAAGAAGCGCGGCGCGAGCAGGATGGATGCGCCGGCGGCGGCGTAGATCAGCGCCTTGGCGAACACCGAAAAGGCGTCGGCGCGGTACAGGCCGTCAAAGGCGTCGGGGCCATGGGCCAGCGAACAGGCAAGCGCCGCTCCGGCGCCCGCGAGCGTCGCCACCGACAGCAGGTTGACGGCCCGGATCGCGCGATCGCCGGCATAGGCGGCTACCATCAGCAGGATGAGGCCGCCAACGGTGAGCACCAGTTCGGGCATCACCGCCAGAAGGGAGACGGAATCGATCATCAGTGCGCTCCCCCGTGCGCTTCCATTTCATGCGTCGCCTCGCCCGCGGGCCTGGGCGCACCCATCGTGATATGCGAATCCCCGGCCGGCACGGTCGGCGCCAGGCGCGCCTCCAGCGCGCGGATGTCGGCGCGCATGGGGGCAAGGAAACTTTCGGGATAGACACCCATCCACAGCACCGCAGCGGCGATCGGCGCGAGCAGCCACAATTCCCGCACCGACAGGTCGGGCATCGCGGCGGCATCGGCGTTGACCTGTTCGCCGTAACAGATGCGGCGATAGAGATAGAGCATATAGGCCGCGCCCAGGATGATGCCCGTGGTGCAGACCAGCGCCACCCAGCTCGACGCCTGATAGATGCCCATCAGCGCCAGGAATTCGCCGACGAAGTTCGACGTGCCGGGCAGGCCGACCGACGCCATGGTGAACAGCAGGAACAGCACCGCATAGCGCGGCATGTTGATCGAAAGGCCGCCATAACGGCTGATCTCGCGGGTATGCAGGCGGTCATAGATGACGCCCACGCACAGGAACAGCGCGCCCGACACCAGGCCATGGCCCAGCATGACCATCATCGCGCCCTCGATCCCCGCCTGGTTGAAGGCGAACAGGCCGACCGTGACGATCGCCATATGCGCGACCGAGGAATAGGCGATCAGCTTCTTCATGTCCGACTGCACAAGCGCCACGAGGCTGGTGTAGACGACCGCGACCATCGACAGGCCCCATATCAGCCAGGCCAGCTGCGCCGAGGCGTCGGGGAACATCGGCAGCGAAAAGCGGATGAAGCCATAGCCGCCCATCTTGAGCAGCACGCCCGCCAGGATCACCGAGCCTGCGGTCGGCGCCTGCACATGCGCGTCGGGCAGCCATGTGTGGACCGGCCACATCGGCATCTTGACCGCAAAGCTGGCGAAGAAGGCAAGGAACAGCAGCGTCTGGACCTTCGGATCGAAATCATAGGCCATCAGCACCGGTATCTGCGTCGTGCCCGCTTCATGCACCATCCACATCATCGCGATCAGCATCAGCACCGATCCGAGCAGCGTGTAGAGGAAGAATTTATAGCTGGCGTAGATGCGGTCAGCGCCGCCCCATATGCCGATGATCAGGTACATCGGGATCAGGCCGGCTTCGAACATGATGTAAAAGAGGTAAAGGTCCTGCGCGGTGAAGACGCCGATCATCAGCACCTCCATGAACAGGAACGCCGCCATATATTCGCCGACCCGCTTGTTGATCGCGTTCCAGCTGGCGCCGATGCAGATCGGCATCAGGAACACGGTCAGCACGATCAGCATCAGCGCGATGCCGTCGATCCCCAAAGCCCAGGCGAAACGGCCAAAGATCGGCGCATATTCCTGAAATTGCCATTGCAGCGCGTCGGGCGACTGGTCGAACCCGGCCCACAGGACGATGCCGAGGGCAAGGTCGATCAGGGTCGCGGCCAGCGCGATCCATCGCGCCGCGCTGGCGTTCGAAAACAGGCACGCGATCGCGCCTGCCATCGGCACCGCCATCATCAGCGAAAGAAGGGGTAAACCGCCCATTATCGTGTCATCGCCCAGGTTGCGGCCGCGGCGAGCCCGATCAGCATCACCAGCGCGTAGGTGTAGAGATAGCCAGATTGCAGCCGGCGCGTGACCCGCCCGCCCTGCACCACCAGCGCGGCGAGGCCGTTGGGGCCGAAACGGTCGATGAAGCCGACGTCGCCGAACGTCCAGAAGAAGCGGCCGATCGCAAAGGCAGGCTTGACGAAGATGACGTTATACAGCTCGTCGAAATACCATTTGTTGAGCAGCAACTGGTACAGCACGCCGAACTGGCCGACAAAGCGCTGCGGCCAGTCGGTATGGCGGATATAGCTCGCCCAGGCGATCAGCAAGCCGGTCAGCATCGCCGCGAAGGGCGAAAATTTCACCCAGGTCGGCACTTCGTGCGCGGCGTGCATCAGATGGCTGTCGAACGCCAGCGCGCCGCCCCAGAATTCGATGCCGCCTTCCGCGCCGATGAACTGGTCGTGGAACAGAAAGCCTGCAAATACCGCGCCCAGGCTCAGCACGATCAACGGCGTCAGCATCGTCCACGGGCTTTCATGCGGGTGGTAACCCCCGGTGCCTGTGGGCAGTGCATGCGCGTCGGTCTCGTGCCCGTGCGGATCGTGCCCCGCATCTTCCTGCGCGGGTGCGTTGTCATGGGCATGGGCATGGGCATGGTCATGCGCGTCGTGCAGCGCGTGCTGGATATGCTCCGATGCTGCCCAGCGGGCTTTGCCAAAGAAGGTCAGGAACACCAGCCGCCAGCTGTAGAAGCTGGTCAGCAGCGCCGCGAATATACCGACCAGGAACGCGCCGGTGCCCGCCCCGCCCGCGGCAAAGGCGCTCTCCAGGATCGCGTCCTTGGAATAGAAGCCGGCAAAGCCAAAACCGGCGAGCGGCAGGCCGACGCCGGTGATCGCCAGCGTGCCCAGCGTCATCGTCCAGAAGGTGACCGGGATTTCCTTACGCAGCGCGCCATAATAGCGCATGTCCTGTTCATGGTGCATCGCATGGATCACCGATCCCGCGCCCAGGAACAGCAGCGCCTTGAAAAAGGCGTGGGTGAACAAATGGAACATCGCCGCGCCATAGGCGCCCACGCCCGCCGCGAAGAACATATAGCCAAGCTGCGAACAGGTCGAATAGGCGATCACCCGCTTGATGTCGTTCTGGACCGTGCCCACCGTCGCCGCGAACAGGCAGGTCGCAGCGCCGATGAAGGTCACAAAGCCCAGCGCGGTGGGTGAGGTTTCGAACATCGGCGACAGGCGGCACACCATGAAGACCCCGGCCGTGACCATGGTCGCCGCGTGGATCAGCGCCGACACCGGCGTCGGGCCTTCCATCGCGTCGGGCAGCCAGGTGTGCAGGCCAAGCTGCGCCGACTTGCCCATCGCGCCGATGAACAGCAGCAGGCACAGCACGGTCATCGTGTCGAAACGATGCCCCAGGAAGCCGATGGTCGACCCGGCCATGGATGGCGCGGCGGCCAGGATTTCAGGGATCGAGATGGTGTCGAATACCAGATAGGTGCCAAAGATGCCGAGCATGAAGCCCAGGTCGCCGACGCGGTTGACGACGAACGCCTTGATCGCCGCCGCGTTGGCCGACGGCTTGCGAAACCAGAAACCGATCAGCAGGTAGGAGGCAAGGCCCACCCCTTCCCAGCCGAAGAACATCTGGAGCAGGTTGTTGGCCGTCACCAGCATCAGCATCGCGAAGGTGAACAGCGACAGATAGGCGAAGAAGCGCGGCTGATCCGGGTCCTCCTCCATATAGCCCCAGCTGTAGAGATGAACGAGGCTCGACACGCTGGTGATGACCACCAGCATGACCGCCGTCATCGCGTCCACCCGCAATGCCCATTGCGCGTCGAAGCTGCCCGACTGGATCCAGGTGAACATCGGCGCGACCGTCGCTTCGCCATGGCCGGTGAGGAAGCCGATGAAGATCGGCCAGCTCATCGCGCAAGATGCGAACAGCGCGCCGGTAGTGACGATTTTCGCCGGCAGATTGCCCAGCACCTTGTTGCCAAGCCCGGCGATGATGGCCGCAAGGAGCGGGAGGAGGACGATAAGCTGGATCATGGTCTCAGGTTCAGCCCTTCATCCGGTTGACATCGTCGACGGCGATGGTGCCGCGACCACGGAAATAGATAACGAGGATGGCCAGGCCGATCGCCGCCTCGCCGGCCGCAACGGTCAGCACGAACATGCTGAACACCTGCCCCGCCAGATCGCCCAGGAAGGCGCTGAAGGCGACGAAGTTGATGTTGACGCTCAGCAGGATCAGTTCGATCGCCATCAGGATGATGATGATGTTCTTGCGGTTGATGAAGATGCCCAGCACCCCCATCACGAACAGGATGGCGCTGACCACCATATAATGTTGCAGGCCGATCATGACCAATCCTCCCCGGCACGGGGAGGGTCGAAACGAGTCACGTGCCTCGTTTCGACAGCGAAGCTGGTGGAGGGGGCTATCGACTGGACGCTGCGGTTGGGGAGAGCCCCCTCCGTCAGGCCTTCGGCCTGCCACCTCCCCGTGTCGGGGAGGATCTTAAAGATACTCACAGCTCCACCCCCTGCCCGACCGGCTGATTGACGTTGTGGACAGCATCCTGCGGACGACGACGATTCTGCCTGGCGATATTCTGGCCCTTCACCCCGCCCCGCGCCCGATGCGTCAGGACGATCGCGCCGATCATCGCCACCAGCAGGATCACGCCCGCCGCTTCGAACAGGAAGATGTAGCGGGTGTAAAGCAGCGTCCCGATGGCCTTGATGTTCGATATCTGGGGATCGATCGGCGCAGCGCGCTGGGCAAGCTCCACCGGCCCGACGCTCCAGATGCCGATCCCCAATATGATTTCAGCGAGCAGCACCAGCGCGATCAGCATCCCGAACGGCAGATAGCTGACGAAACCGGCGCGCAGTTCGGCGAAATCGATGTCGAGCATCATGACGACGAACAGGAACAACACCGCGACCGCGCCGACATAGACGATGACCAGCAGCATCGCGATGAACTCCGCGCCCAGCAACACCATCAGACCAGCCGCGTTGAAGAACGCCAGGATCAGCCACAGCACCGAATGAACCGGATTGCGCGACAATATGGTCAGCGCGCCGCTGCACACGACCAGCGTCGCGAACAGGTAAAAGGCTAGGACGTGGATCACAGAATGGCCCCCGGAAACCGTTCGGGCCGAGCGAAGTCGAAGCCTTCCACTGAACGAAGTGAAGTGACTTCGCTGCGCTCAGTCGAACCCTTCGACAGGCTCAGGGCGAACGGGTTTGAGTTAGACACGGCGCCCATTATCGATAGGGCGCATCGGCGGCAAGGTTCGCGGCGATGGCGCGTTCCCACTTGTCACCATTTTCAAGCAGCTTGGCCTTGTCGTAGATCAACTCCTCGCGCGTTTCGGTCGCGAACTCGAAATTCGGCCCTTCCACGACTGCGTCCACCGGGCAGGCCTCCTGGCAGAAGCCGCAATAGATGCACTTGGTCATGTCGATGTCGTAGCGCGTGGTGCGGCGGCTGCCATCCTCGCGCGGCTGCGCCTCGATGGTGATCGCCTGCGCCGGACACACCGCCTCGCACAGCTTGCACGCAATGCAGCGTTCCTCGCCATTGGGATAGCGACGCAGCGCATGTTCGCCCCGGAACCGCGGGCTGATCGGGTTCTTCTCGTAAGGGTAGTTGATCGTCGCCTTGGGCTTGAAAAAATATTTCAAGGTCAGCCAGTGCGCCTTCACGAACTCCCAGAGGGTGAAGGATTTGATGTAGTAAGCGAGGCTCATTGTGCGCCTCCATAGCGCGTCAGCATGAGGAAGCCCGAGACCAGGAATACGAAGAAGAGCGAGGTTGGCAGGAAGATTTTCCAGCCCAGCCGCATCAACTGGTCATAACGGTAGCGGGGCACGGTCGCCTTCACCCAGGAAAAGACGAAGAAGAAGAACAGGATCTTGGCGAACAGCCAGAGGATGCCCGGCACATAATAGAGCGGCGCCCAGTCCACCGGCGGCAGATAGCCGCCCCAGAACAAGATCGCGTTCAATGCGCACATCAGGATCACGTTGGCATATTCGCCCAGCCAATAGAGCGCGAAGGCCATGGACGAATATTCGGTCTGGTAGCCCGCGACCAGCTCGCTTTCCGCTTCGGTCAGATCGAAGGGCGCGCGCGCGGTTTCGGCCATGGCGGAAATCAGGAACATGATCGCCATCGGGAAGAGCAGCGGGTTGAACCCGTTGCCGTTCAGAAAGCCATAATAGCCCTTCTGGCTCTCCACGATCGCGGTCAGGTTGAAGCTGCCCGCCCACAGCACGACGCAGATCAGGATGAAGCCGATCGAGACTTCATAGCTGATCATCTGCGCCGACGCGCGGATCGCGGAGTAGAAAGGATATTTGGAGTTGGACGCCCAGCCCGCCAGCACGATGCCGTACACGCCGAGCGACGAGACGGCGAGGATGTAGAGCAGGCCCACATTGATGTCCGCCAGCACCACGCCGACATCGAACGGCACCACCGCCCATGCGATCAGCGCCACGGTGAAGGTGATGATCGGCGCGATCAGGAACAGCACGCGGTTGGCGGCCGAGGGAATGATGGTTTCCTGAAGGAATACCTTGAGGCCATCGGCGAACGACTGGAGCAGGCCGAACGGCCCGACCACGTTCGGCCCGCGCCGCAGCGCCATCGCCGCCCAGATCTTGCGATCGGCATAGATGATCATCGCGACGGCCAGCATCAGCGGCAGCGCGATCACGAGGATGCCGATGATCGTCGAAAGGAACCAGGCGAGGTCGAAGGACGCGCCGAAGGACTGGAAGAAAGCGGTCACGTAAAACTCCTCCCCGCTTGCGGGGAGGTGGCGCCCGCGCAGCGGGTGACGGAGGGGGCGTGCCCCATCCAGCCACCGCGGTTCGGGAGGCCAGCCCCCTCCACCATCCTGCGGATGGTCCCCCTCCCCGTACCGGGGAGGATTTTATGTTGCAGCATCACTCCGCCGCCTCCGCGAATTCCGCGCCATGGACCAGTTCGGCCGAGCATTGCTGCATCGTCGGGCTGGCGCGGCAGATGGCGTTGGTCAGGTAAAAATCCTTGATCGGCGAAGCCAGCTCGCCGCTCGCGCCGGTCGGCAGCTTGGGCACGGACCAGCCATAATCGGCCAGCCCCTCGACGCCCAGTGCAGGCACCGCCTTGGCCATCTCCGCACGCAAGGCATCGAATGTGTCGAACGGCAGCGTCGCACCCATCACTTCGGACAGAGCGCGCAGGATCGACCAGTCCTCGCGCGCGTCGCCCGGCGCGAACACGGCCTTTTCACCGCGCTGCACCCGGCCTTCCAGATTGACATAGGTGCCTGCCTTTTCGGCATAGCTCGCGCCCGGCAGGATCACGTCCGCCGCATGCGCGCCCTTGTCGCCATGATGGCCGACATAGACTTTGAAGCTGTCGGGAAAAGCCGCATAATCCACTTCGTCCGCGCCCAGCGCAAACAGCAGCTTGGGTTTCGCCGCAGCCACCGCCTTGATGCCACCGTCGGTCGCATAGCCGAGCATCAACCCGCCCATCCGCGCCGCCGCGAAATGCAGCACATTATAGCCGTTCCAGCCCTGTCCTGAGCCTGTCGAAGCGGCGTCCTTGATCAGGCCCAGCGTCTCGACCAGCGCCAGCGTATCGCCATGCGCGCCGTCCTTGGCCAGCACGCCGCCGCCCACGATCATCGCGGGCCGCGCGGCCTTGCCAAAGGCTTCCACCACCGCATCCGGCAGCTTGGCCAGCAGCGCCGCATCATTGCCCAGCCATTCGACCTTGTAGGTCAGGTCAAATTCGGGGCCTATGCCGAAAACCCTGGCGCCCTTCTTGATCGCCTTGCGCAGCCGCGTATTCACCAGCGGCGCTTCCCAGCGCACATTGCTGCCGACCAGCAGGATGGCATCCGCCTTTTCGATGCCGTTCAGCGTCGTGTTGAAATTGACCGCCGACAGGCTCGACACATCATATTGAAGCCCGGTCTGACGCCCTTCCAACATCGTCCCGCCCAGCTTTTCGACCAGCAGCTTGGCCGCGAACATCGTCTCGCAATCGAGCAGGTCGCCGGCCACCGCCGCGACCGACCCGCCATGCGGGACCGCCGCGATCGCCGCGAAAGCCTCCGCCCAGGTCGCCGGGACCAGCTTGCCGTCCTTGCGGACGAACGGCTTGTCGAGCCGCTTGCGCACCAGGCCGTCGACATTGTGCCGGCTCTTGTCCGACGCCCATTCCTCGTTCACGTCGTCATTGATGCGCGGCAGCGCGCGCAGCACCTGACGGCCACGGCTGTCGAGGCGGATGTTGGTGCCAACCGCATCCATCACGTCGATCGCATGGGTCTTTTTCAGCTCCCAAGGCCGCGCCTCGAACGCATAGGGCTTGGCCGTCAGCGCGCCCACCGGGCACAGGTCGACCACATTGCCCGACAGCTCGCTCTTGGCGGCATGTTCGAGATAGGTGGTGATCTGCATATTTTCGCCGCGATAGATCGCGCCGATTTCCGGCACGCCCGCGACTTCCTCGGCAAAGCGCACGCAGCGGGTGCACTGGATGCAGCGGGTCATCACCGTCTTGACGACCGGCCCCATATATTTTTCGGTGACGGCGCGCTTGTTCTCGTCATAGCGCGACGCGCCCCGGCCATAGGCGACCGACTGGTCTTGCAAGTCGCATTCGCCGCCTTGGTCGCAAATCGGGCAGTCGAGCGGATGGTTGATGAGCAGAAACTCCATCACCCCCTCTCGCGCCTTTTTCACCATCGCGCTGTCGGTGCGGATCGTCTGCCCCTCGGCGGCGGGCAGCGCACAGCTCGCCTGCGGCTTGGGCGGCCCCGGCGCCACCTCGACCAGGCACATGCGGCAATTGCCCGCGATGCTCAGCCGCTCATGATAGCAGAAACGCGGGATTTCCTTCCCCGCCAGTTCGCAGGCCTGAAGAACCGTCGCCCCGGCCGGGACTTCCAGTTCTACGCCGTCTACTTTGACTTTAGGCATTAGAGACTACCCCACAGCCAAATGATGCTGCCAATGATTGCGAAGAAAAGCGCGAAGGCGAGCGTGACGAAACAGCCGAGGCGATGCCACCTCCGGTCACGTTCTTCCTTTGGCGGGATGAGCAGGCCGAAAACGTCGAGCACTGCGAAGATAAGATCCATTCGATCACTCCGCTGCCTCCATGACGGGGGCGCTACCCTTGTTCTCGTTGATCCGGCGCTCGATTTCCGGGCGGAAGTGCCGGATCAGGCCCTGGATCGGCCAGGCGGCCGCGTCGCCGAGCGCGCAGATGGTGTGGCCTTCGACCTGCTTCGTCACCTGATGGAGCATGTCGATCTCGCTCAGATCCGCCTCGCCGGTGCGCAAACGCTCCATCACGCGCCACATCCAGCCGGTGCCTTCACGGCATGGCGTGCACTGGCCGCAGCTTTCATGCTTGTAGAAATAGCTGAGGCGCGAAATGGCGCGGACGATGTCGGTGGACTTGTCCATGACGATGACGGCGGCGGTGC
Organism: Sphingobium anseongense; assembly: GCF_037725245.1. Lineage (NCBI taxonomy): Bacteria > Pseudomonadati > Pseudomonadota > Alphaproteobacteria > Sphingomonadales > Sphingobiaceae > Sphingobium > Sphingobium anseongense. The sequence continues at coordinate 39,164 of NZ_JBBJUL010000001.1, forward strand.
CGAGGCCCGACCCAAGCGCCTTGAGGCCATCGAAATCCATCGGCGCGTCCATGATCTCGCGCGCGGGAACCAAAGGCACCGACGACCCGCCGGGGATCACTGCGAGCAGATTGTCCCAGCCGCCGCGAATGCCGCCGCAATGCCGGTCGATCAGCTCACGGAACGGGATGCCCATCGCCTCCTCGACGACGCAGGGCTTGTTCACATGGCCGCTGATCTGGAACAGCTTGGTGCCGACATTACCGGGGCGACCGATGCCCGCGAACCATTCCGGCCCGCGCCGCAGGATCGTCGGGGCGACCGCGATGCTCTCGACATTGTTGACAGTGGTCGGGCAGCCATAAAGCCCTGCGCCCGCCGGGAACGGGGGTTTCAGGCGCGGCTGGCCCTTCTTGCCCTCCAGGCTTTCGATCTGCGCGGTTTCCTCGCCGCAGATATAGGCGCCCGCGCCGCGATGGACGAACACGTCGAAATCATAGCCCGAACCGCAGGCATTCTTGCCGATAAAGCCCTTGGCATAGGCCTGCTCGACCGCCGCGAACAGCACCTTGGCTTCGTAGATGAACTCGCCGCGAATATAGATATAGGCCGCGCGCGCGCGCATCGCGAAGCCCGCGACCAGCGCGCCTTCGATCAGCTTGTGCGGATCGTGGCGGATGATCTCGCGGTCCTTGCACGAACCCGGCTCGGATTCGTCGGCGTTGATCACCAGGAAGCTCGGACGCCCGTCCTTGCTTTCCTTGGGCATGAAGCTCCACTTCATGCCGGTCGGGAAGCCCGCGCCGCCGCGACCGCGCAATCCGCTCGTCTTCATCTTCTCGATGATCGCGTCCTGGCCGATGTCCAGCAGCGCCTTGCTATTGTCCCAGTCGCCACGCTTCATGGCGGCGTCGATGCCCCAGTCCTGATAGCCATGGACGTTGGTGAAGATGCGGTCCTTGTCGGCCAGCGGGCCGACGAAGGGCGCCGGGGTTGCGGCAGCGTCGGCCATCAGCGGCCCTTTCCGATCAGTTTTTCAGCGATGAAATAGGCGCCGACGGCCAGCCCCAGCCCGATGACGAGGCCCAGCACCGCCCCGATAATCTTGAGCGCGATCACGAAGATGATGAGGCCCAGGATGATGGCGATGAGCGCGCTCATGCGGCGGCGCTCCCCATCAACCCACACCCGTCATGCTGAACTTGTTTCAGCATCCATCGTGGTTCAGGCGCAGTTTTGGCCCCCGAGGCGGTACGCAAGCCGAAAACGCGATCCTCTTGTGCCATCGCAAGCGAAGGCGCGTGGGGCGAAATGGATCCTGAAACAAGTTCAGGATGACGGAGGAAGAGAGAATGGCGATTCACGCCCACGCCCCCCGATAATCATGGTTTTCCGTGACCATCTCTTTGAGCGTCGTCGGTCCACCCTCGGGCGCGCTCGTCTGGCGATCAATCTGCGGCCCGATCTTGGGTTGCCCACCCGCCGCCAGCGTTTCCAGCACCGCGCTCATGCTGTCATAGGTCAGGTCTTCGAAATTATCGTCGTTGATCTGCACCATGGGAGCATTGGCGCAGGCGCCCAGACACTCGACTTCGGTCAGCGTGAACAGGCCATCAGGCGTGGTCGCGCCCTTCACCAGCCCCTTGTTCTTGCACGCGGCGAACACATCGTCGGAGCCGCGCAGCATGCAGGGCGTCGTGCCGCACACCTGCACATGATAGCGGCCGACCGGCGCGAGGTTGTACATGGTGTAGAAGGTCGCGACTTCATACACACGCATGTACGGCATTTCGAGCTGGTCGGCGATATACTCCATCACCGGCACGGGCAGCCACCCTTGCGTCTGCGTCTCCGCCCCCACCTGCCGTTGCGCCAGGTCGAGCAGCGGCATCACGGCGGACTGCTGCCGGCCGGCGGGATAGCGCGCGATGATGGTTTTCACCTGCGCGGCATTCTCCGCCGTCCACGCAAAAGCGCCCCAGCGCGCGCGGGTTTCGGCCTCATCGGGAATATGGGGTGCGTCAGCCATTAGAAGATAAACTCATGCCAATTACTAATCTTGACCAAACGGGCACCCGAGAAATGGAATTTCCGGTCCAATCCTCGGTCACAACAGGGGCATTGCCATTTGGCAGCAACAATAGACTCGTATCCTTCGATTGATAATAATCTACATTCTTCGCGGCCACCGGGAATATCTGCATGAACGCTACCCGGAATATCTGTAATTTTGGCTTTACGCTGCTTTCGGTCTTCTGCAACGCCGTACTCATACGCCGCAAGGGGGACAGCTTTGAGTTCTTCTGTATCCCCGCGATCTACAGCGCGTATCAAGCTCAGGACTCTATTGGAATTTGGACCTGAAACCAATTTGGGATAAGCGTGAGTGCTCCACCAGTAATATCCGGTTCCTGCCGAAATGATCAGGGCAATCAGACCTAGGAAAGCAAGTCGCTTCACCGGTCACACTCCCCGAACACGATGTCCATCGAGCCAAGCACCGCCGTGACGTCGGCCAGCATATGGCCCTTCATCATGAAATCCATCGCCTGCAAATGACTGAACGCGGTCGGGCGGATCTTGCAGCGATAGGGTTTGTTGCTGCCATCCGCGACCAGATAGACGCCGAATTCGCCCTTGGGGCTTTCGGTCGCGACATAGACTTCACCCGCAGGCACATGGAAGCCCTCGGTATAAAGCTTGAAATGATGGATGAGCGCCTCCATCGACCGCTTCATCTCGCCACGCTTGGGCGGCACGACCTTGCGGTCGAAGCTCGCGATCGGGCCTTCGGGCATGTCGTTCAGGCACTGTTTCATGATCCGCACCGACTGGCGGACCTCCTCCACGCGCACCATGAAGCGATCATAGCAGTCATATTGGGTGCCGACCGGCACGTCGAAATCGACCCGGTCATAGATATCGTAGGGCTGCGCCTTGCGAATATCCCAGGCAATACCGGAGCCGCGCAGCATCGGGCCGGAAAAGCCCCATTTCAGCGCATCTTCCTTGCTGACGATCGCAATATCAACATTGCGCTGCTTGAAGATGCGGTTGTCGGCGACAAGGCTGATCGCATCCTCGAACAGGCGCGGCAGGCGCGTGTCGAGCCAGTCGGCGATATCGGTGAGGAGCTTGAGCGGCACATCCTGATGCACGCCGCCCGGCCGGAAATAGGCGCTGTGCATCCGCGCGCCGGACGCGCGCTCGAAGAAATTGAGGCAATCCTCGCGAATTTCGAACAGCCACAGGTTCGGCGTCATCGCGCCCACGTCCATGACGTGCGAACCCAGGTTGAGCATATGATTGCAGATGCGCGTCAGCTCCGCGAAGAACACGCGCAGATATTGCGCGCGCAGCGGCACCTCCAGGTTCAGCAGCTTCTCGATGGCCAGCACATAGCTATGCTCCATGCCGAGCGGCGAGCAATAGTCGAGCCGGTCGAAATAGGGCAGAGCCTGGAGATAGGTCTTGTACTCGATCAGCTTCTCGGTGCCGCGATGCAGCAGCCCGATATGCGGATCGCACCGCTCGACGATCTCGCCTTCCAGCTCCATGACGAGGCGAAGGACGCCGTGCGCGGCCGGATGCTGCGGGCCGAAATTGATCGTGTAATTCTGGATTTCCGTGTCGCCATAGGTCGGATCGGCGGCGTCGACATGGTGGTCCAGCTTTTCGAGATAATCGGACATTATGCCTTGTCCTCCGGCTTGGCGGCGCCCTTGCCTTCATCCGTCGCAGACGCGGGCTTTGCGGGCGCGTCCGCCGACTTGACCTGCGCCGCCGTGTTCGCCGCTTCGCCAGCGCCGGTGTCGGCCTTCTTCTCGGTCGTCTTGGGCGTGGAGGCAGCGGGCGCTGCGGGCGTCGGCACGCCGGGCGCTTCGCCCTTGGCCTTCTCGTCACCCGGCAGGATATATTCCGCGCCTTCCCAGGGCGACATGAAGTCGAAGCTGCGGAAGTCCTGCGCCAGCTTCACCGGCTCATAAACGACGCGCTTGTCCTCTTCGGAATAGCGCAGCTCGACATAGCCGGTCAGCGGGAAATCCTTGCGCTGCGGATGCCCCTTGAAGCCGTAATCGGTCAGGATGCGGCGCAGGTCGGTATTGCCCTCGAACACCACGCCATACATGTCGAACACTTCACGCTCCAGCCAGCCCGCGACCGGCCAGATGTGCGTGACGGTCGGCACCGGCTTATCCTCGTCGGTCGACACCTTCACGCGGATGCGGTGGTTGCGCGTCACGCTCAGCAGATGATAGGCGACCTCGAATCGCTCGGCGCGTTCGGGATAATCGACGCCGGCGATCTCCATCAGCTGCTGATACTGCGCGCGGTCACGCAGCAGCGTCATCGCCTGCGGCAACGCGTCGCGCAGCACGGTGAAGCTCAGCTCGTCGGCATGATCGACCGTCTCGACCAGCATCGAACCGAGGATCGCCTCGATTTCCTGCGCGATGCCCTCGATGGTCGCGATTTTCGGTGCGGAATGGGTCATCTTAACGCTCGATCGTCCCGATCCGGCGGATCTTCCGCTGCAACTGCATCACGCCATAAAGCAACGCTTCGGCGGTCGGCGGGCAGCCCGGCACATAGATGTCGACGGGCACGATCCGGTCGCACCCGCGCACCACCGAATAGCTATAATGATAATAGCCGCCACCATTGGCGCACGATCCCATGGAGATCACATATTTGGGTTCCGACATCTGGTCGTAGACCTTGCGGAGCGCCGGCGCCATCTTGTTGCACAGCGTACCCGCGACGATCATCACGTCGCTCTGGCGCGGGGACGCGCGCGGCGCGGCGCCAAAACGCTCCATGTCGTAACGCGGCATGTTGACGTGGATCATCTCGACCGCGCAGCAGGCCAGGCCGAAGGTCATCCACCACAGCGATCCCGTCCGCGCCCAGGCGAACAGGTCTTCGGTGGACGTGACGAGGAAACCCTTGTCATTCACTTCGCCGTTCAGCGCATTGAAGAAGTCGGCATCTGGCTGGGTTCCCAGCGCCGGCAAGGTGCCGGGCGCGGGATTATAGAGTTCTACTCCCAATCGAGTGCTCCCTTCTTCCAGGCATAGACGAGGCCGAGCACCAGCTCCGCTATGAAGATCATCATCGTCGCCCATCCGGTCCAGCCGATCTGGTCCAGGCTGACGGCCCACGGGAACAGAAAGGCCGCTTCCAGGTCGAATATGATGAACAGGATCGCCACCAGGTAGAAGCGCACGTCGAACTGGCTGCGCGGCTCCTCGAAAGCAGGAAAGCCGCATTCATATTCGGACAGCTTGGCCGGATTGGGCTTGTGCGCGCCCGTCAGGCGCCCCACCAGCATGGGCAGGAAGACGAATGCGCTCGAAAGCAGCAAAGCCACCCCCAAAAACATCAGGATCGGCAGATATTGGGCAAGATCGACCAATGGTATCCCCTGGGCGAAAATGGGTGTGAGGGCGCTTTAGGCGCGCTGCATATGCGAAGCAAGGGGCGCAAACCGTGAGAATGATTCGCAAAAAGGCCTGGTCCTTCGCCTATCTCAGCGCGTTCGCCACCAGCTTGTGCAGCTTGCTGTGAATCGCGTCATTCCCGGCGATCACTTCGCGCCGCTCGATGGGCTGGTCGCCGCCGCGATAGTCGGTGACGAAACCGCCCGCCTCGCGCACCAGCAATATGCCCGCCGCCACGTCCCAGGGTTGCAGATCGCTTTCCCAGAATCCGTCATAGCGTCCCGATGCGACATGGGCGAGGTCGAGCGACGCCGCGCCGAACCGGCGAATGCCCGCGACCGAAGGCGCGACCGCGCCGAAGATGCGCGTCCATTGGGCAAAATCGCCATGACCCATGAACGGGATGCCGGTCGCGATCAGGCAGTCGGCCATGTCGCGCCGCGCCGACACCCGCAACCGCTGGTCGTGCCGCCACGCCCCCCGGCTCTTTTCCGCCCAATAGCTTTCGTCGGTGAACGGCTGATAGACCAGTCCCGTCGTGATGTCCTTCTTGCCGCCGTACAGCGGTTCTTCCACCGCGATGGAAATCGCGAAATGCGGGATGCCGTGCAGGAAGTTGCTGGTACCGTCGAGCGGATCGATGATCCAGCGCGGCTTGGTCGGGTCGCCGGCGATCTCGCCGCCTTCTTCCAGCAGGAAGCCCCAATCGGGCCGCGCCCGCTGCAACTCCTCGACCAGCGTCTTTTCGGCCTGCTTGTCGGCCTTGGACACGAAATCCGCCGGCCCCTTGCGGCTGACCTGCAAATGCTCGACCTCGCCGAAGTCGCGGCGCAGCTTGCCCCCCGCCTTGCGCGCGGCGCGTTCCATGACGGTCAATAGGCCGGAATGCGATACCATGAATTTTCTCCCTCCCCGCTTGGCCGGGGAGACTGATTGGGTTTATCGGCCCGGAGGCTGCGAGGGCGTTCCCGGCTTGGGGGCAGGCTTGGGCGCGGGCTGCGCGCTGCCGCCCGGACGCAAACCGCACACCCCGGCCATCACGGTGAGCACCTTGTTGGCGTCCTTGGGGTCCAGCTTGTTGCCGGCCAGCACCTTGGTGGTCGCTTCGCTGATCTTGCCGAACGGATTTTCGTACAGGCACACGAACAGGACGTTCTTGATCGGCTGGTCGACGTCCTTGGACTGGAGCGCGCTCAGCAGCACCTTAAGATGAAAGGCGGCGCTGTCGACCTGCGCCTTGGTCGGCACGGCCCGTTCAGCCGCCAGAGCGGCCCCGCCAAGCAGCAGCCCGGCCAGGCCGCTTGCGGCAATGAGCGCGCGCCGCCGGATCATCCGTCCGCGCGTTTCACATATTCGCGCGCATAGACGTCGACGACGATGCGCGTGCCGCTGACGATGTGGGGCGGCACCATGACGCGCACGCCATTGTCGAGGATCGCGGGCTTGTAGCTCGCCGACGCCGTCTGGCCCTTGACCACCGCGTCGGCCTCCACCACCGTCGCCTCGATGGTGTCGGGCAGCTGCACCGAAATCGGCCGCTCGTCATACATTTCCAGCGTCACTTCCATGCCGTCCTGCAGGAAGTCGGCGGCGTCGCCGATCAGGTCCTTGGCCAGGTTGATCTGCTCGTAATTTTCATTGTCCATGAAAACCAGCATGTCACCTTCGGCATAGAGATACTGGAAATCCTTGGTGTCGAGCCGGATGCGCTCGACGCTTTCGGCGGACCGGAAGCGGACGTTGTTCTTGCGGCCGTCGATCAGGTTCTTCAGCTCCACCTGCATATAGGCGCCTCCCTTGCCGGGCTGGGTGTGCTGAATCTTGACAGCGCGCCACAGGCCGCCCTCATATTCGATATTGTTGCCGGGACGAATGTCCACGCCGCTGATCTTCATGGGAAGAGCCTGCCTGTGAGTTTGAAGGTGAAAAGAGCCGGTGGCGGCCTCTACAACTCCCGGAGCATCAGGGCAAGGGGGGCGCGCTCATCGCGCGCGCGCCAGCAGCGGATAGGGGTTGATCGCGCGTCCGCCATGCCACGGCTCGCCCGGCGCCATGACATGCACCGCGAAATGCAGGTGCGGCCCGGCGGGGTCCGCGTTGCCGGTGCTGCCCACCGTGCCGATTTTCGCGCCACGGATCACCCTGCCGCCTTCGCGAAGGCCCGGCGCATAGCTGTCGAGATGGGCATAATAGTGAATCTGCCGCCCATCGTCGGTCCGGGCGTAGAGCGTTCGCCCGCCATCCTTGCTCCAGAAGATTTTTTCGATCCGCCCGCTGGCCGCGGCGCGCACCGCCCTGCCCCGCGCCGCCTTGATGTCGATTGCCGCATGCGACCGCGTCCCCGCGCCGCGCGCCTGGGTGAAGCTGTCGGTGAGCGCGGCGGCCGGCACTCCTTCCACCGGGATCAGCAGCGGCCCGGCGGCCACGGCGGTTGGCGCCGGCAAGGACGGTCCATCGGCGGGCAGGATGCGGACGCAAAAATGGGCGAAGGCGACACTTAGCATCAGGGCGAGAATGATCCACGACCAGCGGCGGATGCGGGCGGGCATGGCCGCGCCGCCGCCCGGCCTATCCCGCTCGACCGGCATCTGGCTCGGGCCCGATCATGCCTGGAACACGGCCTTCACGCCGGTCTTCACCATCTGCGCCAGCCGCGCCGCGTCCCAGTTGGTCAGGCGGATACAACCATGGCTTTGCGTGCGGCCTATCATCTGCGGTTCGGGGGTGCCGTGAATGCCATAATGATCCTTGGACAGGTCGATCCACACCACGCCGACAGGACCGTTGGGGCCGGGTTTGAGCACCGCCTTCTCGTCCTTGGCCGACGCATCCCAGAACAGGTCGGGGCTATAGTGAAAATCGGGGTTGCGGCTCACGCCCTTGATCGTCCATTCGCCCAGCGGCAACGGGTCCCGCTGCGATCCCATCGTCGCTGAAAACTGCGCGATCAGCTTGTTCTGCGCGTCATAGACCTTCAGCAGCCCTTCAGACTTGTCGACCACGATATGATCGGCCTGCGGCTGGTCCTTGGCGACGCCCAGGCTGGCCAGCGTCTCGCCCCAGCCGCGCTCGTCCCCCTCGATCGACGCGACGGGCCGGTTTTCTATGGCCGGCACGCGGATCGTCGCCCCCGGCCCGACCTTCGTGCCCGCAGGATTGAGCGCAACCAGCGCCTCGGGCGTCGTATGGAACCGCTCCGCCAGCTTTTCGAGCAGGTTGCGATAGGTAAGCGCAGGCAGGCTGGCCTGATTGTTCAGTCCCTTGGGAATGTCGAAGAACGGCCCGCGCGCAAAGCCTTCGGGAATGCGGACCAGCCACGTCGTCGGTCGCGCCTCGCCTTCCAGCAGCGCGGTCGCCGTCGCCTGGTCATATTCGCCCGTCACCGGCAGGGCGTTGGCCTCCTGAAAGCCCCGCAGGGCGGCGGTGAAGGACATGCCTTCCCGACCGTCCAGCACACCGGGCGAAAATCCCCGGCGATCGAGCGCTACCTGGGCCTGTAATATCGAATTGGGCTGGAACGGCCCGGCGCCTGGCTCGTCCACGACCGCAAAGGCATAGGCTTCGCCGCCATCTGCCGCCGCTGCGGCCGCATTGCCGGGCTGCGCCTTATCCGGCGCGGCGGCGCTATCATTGGCACCGGTGACGCTGACGTTGCAGGCGCCGCACAACAGCGCGGCCAGAAGCAGATATTTGGGCAAGGCATTCTCTCCGTACAGGACCGAATAAGAACGCTCGAAGATGTGAAAGGCTGCGCCGCGACGGCGATTGGCAAACGGCCCGCGCCGCTACCTGTGTGGCAACACGCTCCCGAACGCCGCCACGCCCGCGCCCGCGCCGCCCGGATGGCCCCACACCGCCCCGCTGACGGCGATGAAGTCCGCGCCCGCCGCGATCAGCGGCGCGGCATTGTTCGCCGTGATCCCGCCGATGGCGACGCAGGGAAGCTCGAACAATGTCGTCCACCAGCCCAGGATCCACGGGTCGGGCCGGTGGTGCGTTTCCTTGGTGGTCGTTGGATAGAAAGCGCCGAACGCGACATAATCGGCCCCCGCCTCGCCGGCTTCCATCGCCAGATGGCGGCTGTCGTGACAGGTGACGCCGATCTGCACCTTGGGACCCAATATCTTGCGCGCCTCGCGCGGGTCGCCGTCTTCCTGCCCCAGATGCACGCCGTCCGCGCCCAGCCGCTTGGCCAGACCGATGCTGTCGTTGACGATGAACGCCACCTCCCGGTCGGCGCACAGCCTTTGCAGCGGATCGGCCAGCGCGGCGATGGCATGATCGTCAAGCCCCTTGAGCCGCAACTGGAACGCCGCGACCGGCCCGCCGTCGAACGCCGCTGCCAACCGGTCGACAAAGCCCGGCTCGATCGCCGGCGGCGAAATCAGGTACAGCTGGCAGGCGGGGCGGAACCCCGGCTCGAACTGGTCGGCAAAGGCGGGGTCGAGCGCGGTGGGATCGTCTGTTTCTGGCAGGTCTGTCATGCCCCGCGCCTTAGAGCGATTTGCGATCAGATGAAATCATTTGATGACGCGGGGGCCGCGCAAAAGCCTGGAGCGCCCAACCTTCAATCATGACCGCCCGGCCTGGGCGAACATTGGGTGATCCGGCTATTGGCAGGGCGCTCTTTAGCGGTCGACCACGATGCGATCCGATCAACCGCTCCCGCTTCAGGCGCGACCGTCCGCCAATCGCGCCGCTGTCCTACAGGCTCGCACCCATGCTAGCTATGGACCCGGCTCTTTCCACTCGTCCGTCACCCGCCGCTCCCGCGCAACATCATGTCGCGGGAATGTTCGAAAAAAACCGATCGAGCGTGAAAAGTGCGAAGTTAGAGGCTGCCGGCCCCAACAGGGCTGGAGCCTCCCTGGCCTACGCCTTGACCGTCGATGCCGCGTGGATCTCGTCGATCGCGCCGCCCAGCGATGCGGCGAACTCGTCTTCGCTCATCTGATGGCGCAGGTCCTCCAGCAGCGCACGGCTGAAGCTCGCGATCATGCCGCGATTCTTCGCCAGTTCCGCGCACGCCTCGGTTCGCTTGAAGCCCCCGGACAGCGCGACGACGCGCAGTACGCGGGGATGATCGACCAGCGGATCGAACAGCCCTGCCTTCGTCGGCAGCGACAGCTTGAGCATCACCTTGTCGTCGCCCGGCATCGCATCCAGCGCCTTGAGCAGTTCCTCGAGCAGGATCTGGTCGGCCTGCGCGCGTTCGGCGCTCTTGATGTTCACTTCCGGCTCGATCATCGGCATCAGCCCGGCGGCCAGCACCTGCTGGCCCACTTCGAACTGCTGCTTGACGACGGCGGCAATGCCCTCGCGATTGGCGAGGTGGATCACCGACCGCTCCTTCGTGCCGAACACGCCCAGGCCCTTGGCCTTGCGCAACAGCGCGTCGAGCCCCGGATTGGGCTTCATCAACTGAACGCCGTTGGCCTCGTCCTCCATGCCCTTGTCGATCTTGATGAACGGAACGACGCCGCGCTCGCTCAGCGCCTGCGGCGTGGGCTTGCCGTCGACCGTGCCGTCCATCGTCCGTTCGAACAGGATCGCGCCCAGCACCTTGTCGCCGTTGAAACACGGCGAGGTGATGATACGGCTGCGCATCTGGTGGATGAGGGCGAACATCTCCTCTTCGGAACCCCAGGCGCCTTCCTCGACACCATAGCCCTTTAGCGCGTTGGGCGTCGAACCGCCGCTCTGGTCGAGCGCGGCAATGAAGCCCTTGCCGGTGGCGATCCTGTTCATCATGTCCTGGTCGAGCATCTGCACATACTCCTTATGCTGGCCGCCTCGCGTGACGGCTTTATCGTAAAAGTTCAGCCGATCAGCGCCTTGACGCCGGGCAGGTCCTTGCCTTCCATCCATTCCAGGAAGGCGCCGCCGGCAGTCGAAACGAAGGTGAAATCGTCCGCCACGCCCGCGTGGTGGAGCGCCGCGACGGTGTCGCCGCCGCCCGCGACCGAAATCAGGCTGCCGTCCTTGGTCAGCGCGGCGGCGATCCGCGCCAGCGCAACCGTCGCCGTGTCGAACGGCGCAATCTCGAACGCGCCCAGCGGCCCGTTCCATACCAGGGTGCGGCAATTCTTGATGGCGTCGCCCAGCGCCTCGACGGCGGCTGGCCCCACATCCAATATCATCTCGTCGGCCGCGACCTCATGCACGTTGCACGTCCGCACCGAAGGCGGGTTGGCCGCGAACTCCTTCGCTACCACGACGTCATAGGGCAAGTGGATGATGCAGCCGGCCTCGTCCGCCTTGTCCAATATCGCCTCGGCCGTTTCGGCCAGTTCCTTTTCGCACAGCGACTTGCCGATATCGACCCCGCGCGCATGCAGGAAGGTGTTGGCCATGCCGCCGCCGATGATCAGATGCTGGACCTTGGTCACCAGATTGTTGAGAACGTCGAGCTTCGTCGAAACCTTCGCGCCGCCGACCACCGCCGCAACCGGGGGATTGGGCTGGCCCAGCGCCGCTTCCAGCGCGTCCAGCTCCTTTTCCATCGCCCGCCCGGCAAAGGCGGGCAGCTTGCGCGCCAACCCCTCGGTCGATGCATGGGCGCGGTGCGCGGCCGAAAAAGCATCATTGACATAAAGGTCGCCGATCGCGGCCATCGCCTCGACCAGCGCGGGTTCGTTCTTTTCCTCGCCTGCATGGAAGCGGGTATTTTCAAGGATGGCGATATCGCCCGGACGCATCACCGCGATGCCGTCAACCGCCGCCTGCCCCTGGCAATCGGGAATGAACTGCACTTCCCGGCCCAGCACGGCCGAGAGCGGTCGCGTAATTTTGCTCAACGAAAATTCCGGGTTCTTCGCCCCCTTGGGTCGCCCGAAATGCGCCAGGATCAGCACCTTCGCGCCGCGATCGGCCAGTTCCAGCACGGTCGGCATGGCGGACCGCAGGCGGGTGTCATCGCTGACCGCCCCATCCTGCATCGGCACATTCAGATCCTCGCGCACCAGCACGATCTTGCCGCTGATGTCGCCCATATCGTCGAGGGTCTTGAACGGCTTGGTCATGCTAGATTTCCCGGATTATACATAAAGGCCGCTCGGGCTTCACTGGTCTAAGGTCGGCATCGCAGGATCCGCATGAGGCAACGATCCTGCGATACGCCATTTCGACCGCGCTCAATGGTCACGCAAGTCGAACGCAGGGCGGCTTTACAGCAACCCGGCCACCACGCCCGACGTGTCGATCATGCGGTTGGAAAAGCCCCATTCATTGTCATACCAGCTGAGCACGCGGACAAGCCCGCCATCGACGACCGCCGTTTCCAGGCTGTCGACAGTCGAACTGCGCGGGTCGCCATTATAGTCGATCGACACAAGCGGCTCGTCCGAATAGCCAAGGATGCCCTTGAGCGGGCCTGCTTCGGATGCAGCCTTCAGCAGGCCGTTCACTTCCTCGATGGTGGTCGCGCGGCTGGGGATGAACTTCAGGTCCACGACCGACACGTTCGGGGTCGGCACGCGCACCGACGAACCATCCAGCTTGCCCTTCAATGCGGGCAGAACCTCGCCCACGGCGCGAGCGGCGCCGGTGGTGGTCGGAATCATCGACAGCGCGGCGGCACGCGCGCGACGCATATCCTTGTGGATCTGGTCCAGCGTGTTCTGATCGTTGGTGTAGCTATGGATCGTCGTCATGAAGCCGCTTTCGATACCGATCGCATCGTGCAGCACCTTGGCGAGCGGAGCCAGGCAGTTGGTGGTGCAGCTGGCGTTCGAGATCACGACGTCGTCCGCGGTCAGTTCATCATGGTTCACGCCGAAAACGACCGTCCTGTCGACACCGGACGCCGGGGCGGAAATGATCACGCGCTTGGCGCCGGCGGTCAGATGCGCGCTCGCCTTGGCCTTGTCGGCAAAGATGCCGGTGCATTCCAGAGCAATTTGCACGCCCTGGGCCGCGTGGGGCAGCTTGGCCGGGTCGCGCTCGGCGGTGACGGCGATGCGCTTGCCGTCCACCACCAGGAAATCGCCGTCGACGCTGACTTCGCCGGCCCAGTTGCCATGAACGGAGTCGCGCTTGAACAGCAGCGCATTGGCCTTGGCATCGCCCAGGTCGTTGATGCTCACCAGTTCCAGGTCATGATCGGTCCGCGTCAGGATCGCGCGGGCCACCAATCGACCGATACGTCCGAAACCGTTGATTGCTACCTTGGTTGCCACTGCACTAGCCTCCTATTTCCGTCAAAAATCATTTCAGTCGTTGAGAGCGGCGACGATCTGCGGCGCGATTTTGGCGGCAGTCAGGCCGAAATGATCGTAAAGATCTTCCGCCGGGGCCGAAGCGCCAAACCCGTCGATGCCAAAGCGCAGCCCGGCGATGCCGGTGTAGCGTTCCCATCCGAAGGTCGTCCCCGCCTCGATCGATACGCGCAACACATGATGCGGCAGCAGCTCTTCCTTATAGGCCACGGGCTGCGCCTCATAATGTGCCCAGCTCGGCATCGACACGACGTCGGCACCGATGCCTTGCGCTTCAAGGCTCAGGGCGGTTGCGAGCGCAATCTCGACCTCCGAACCCGTGGCGATCAGCACCACCTTGCGCTCGGCCTTGGCGGGGCGCAGCAGATAGGCGCCCTTGGCCGACAGATTTTCGGTCTTTTCGGTCCGCAACTGCGGCAGGTTCTGGCGAGTGAGCGCCAGCACCGACGGGCCGGTCGCATCTTTCAGCGCCAGTTCCCAGCATTCCGCGGTCTCGACGATGTCGGCGGGTCTATAGACGTCGAGATTCGGAATCATCCGCATCGACATGACATGCTCGATCGGCTGATGAGTAGGCCCGTCTTCGCCCAGACCGATCGAATCATGCGTCAGCACATGAATGACCCGCTGCTGCTGGAGCGCGGCCAGACGAAGGCCGCCGCGCATATAATCGGAAAAGACGAGGAAGGTCCCCCCATAGGGAATGACGCCGCCATGCAGAGCCATGCCGTTCATCGCACAGGCCATGCCGAATTCGCGAATGCCGTAATATACATAGCGGCCGGCATAATCATCCCGAGTGAGCGGCACGGTCGATTTGGTCTTGGTGTTGTTCGATCCGGTGAGGTCCGCCGATCCGCCCAGCGTTTCGGGCAGCAGATCGTTGATCGCGCCCAGCGCCAGTTCGCTCGCCTTGCGGGTAGCGACCTTCTGCGGATTGGCGATCAGGCTGTCGATATAGGTCGACAGCGAGAAATCGGCAGGCAATTCACCGGCAATGCGGCGTTCGAATTCGCCCTTGTCGGCGTGAGCGGCAAGCCGCGCCTCCCAGGCAGCGCGGACATCCTTGCCCTTGGCGCCGATCGCTTTCCAGGCGGCGGCGATGTCGTCGGGAATGACGAACGGCTCGGCGGTCCAGCCCAGAAATTCGCGCGCGGCGGCAACTTCCGCCGCGCCGAGTGCCGAACCATGGACGCCCGATGTGCCTGCCTTGTTGGGCGCGCCATAACCGATCTTGGTCGCACAGGCGATCAGCGACGGCCGCGGATCGGCAATCGCCTCATCGATCGCGCGGCGCACATCGGCGACGTCATGGCCGTTGCACGACACGACGTGCCAACCGGTTGCGGCATAGCGCGCGCGCACATCCTCGCTGCTCGAAAGATCGACCGCGCCGTCGATGGTGATCTTGTTGTCGTCCCACAGAACGATGAGGCGACCAAGGCTCAAGTGACCCGCCAGCCCGATCGCTTCATGGTTGACGCCTTCCATCAGGCAGCCGTCGCCCGCGACCACCCAGGTGCGGTGATCGACGATGTCGCCGAACTGCGCGTTCAGGTGCCGCTCGGCGATCGCCATGCCGACCGCAGTGGCAAGGCCCGAACCCAGCGGGCCGGTGGTCGCTTCGACCCCAGCCAGTTCGAAATTTTCAGGATGGCCGGCGCACGGGCTGTGCAGCTGTCGGAAATTGCGGATATCCTCGATCGTCGGCCGCGCATAGCCGGTCAGGTGCAGCAAGCTATATATCAGCATCGATCCATGGCCGGCAGACAGCACGAACCGGTCGCGGTCCGCCCATTTGGGCTGGCTGGGATCAAATTTCATATAATCGCGAAACAGGACCGTCGCAACGTCCGCCATGCCCATCGGCATGCCGGGATGCCCGCTGTTGGCGGCTTCCACCGCGTCCATGGACAAGGCGCGAATGGCGTTGGCGAGCAGCGTATCTGAGACGGTCATTGCGCTGAAATTCCTCTCGATGGAAACCATAAGCTAAAGGGCGGGCGAATCGCGATCGCGCTTCCTTTGTCGCCAGATAGATGAAGCGTCAACCACGGCGTCGTTGCAGTGCGGCATGAATAGCCTTGCAGAGCGCATTTGCGGGTGCGCTGTTTTGGGCTATGCATGGGGAATGGCAAGCGATCGCATCATGCAGGCAATCGGCACTCTGGAACGCGCAATCAGCCGGCTGGAGGCGCAGGTGGCGGACCTTCCCCGCACCGAATCGCAAAGCGCCTTGTCACCTAAGAGCGCAGGCCAGGCCCGCGCCGCGCTCCAGTCGCTCGATCAACTCATCGCCGAACTCAAGGTCCGCACCGATGGCTGAAACCACCCTGCACATTGGCGGGCGGCAATATGTGCTGACCTGTCGCGACGGCGAAGAAGCCCATCTGGCTCATCTTGCAGGGATGATCGAGGCGAGGGCCGATGCAGCGCGCAGCATCGCCCCGGGAATGACAGAAGTGCGGACATTGCTGTTCGCCGCGCTCTTCCTGGCCGACGAACTCAACGACTTGTCGCGCAAGGCAAGCGACCGGCAGGCGCAGCTGGCGCTCCAGAGTGACGACGAACCGGCGGCCAAGGCGCTGGAGGCGCTGGCCAGTCGCATCGACACGATCACGCAAAGACTTGCCGCGCCGCTCTGCGCGCCCTAGATTGGCGTTGGCGGGCACTGCCTGGTACGAGCTTTAGCGAACATCCCTGAGGCGATAATCACATCCAAGGGAGCTGTCCCTGGCCGGGCCTTGGCCCGATCCACATGGTTCCCACCTGACGTTGAGGCGTCAGAGGATATTCCAGCAAACGGCCGAGGCGGTCCCGCCACCCTTCGCTTCGCGCCCCTTGGGACAATGCCAAGACTATCATGATCGAAGACGGCCAGGATGAACCCGACAAGGTCGCGTTGCGCCAGATCGCGCGCACCCGGCGACGCAGCTTTGTCGCATCGCTCGACGCGCTTGCCCACCGTCTCGCCTTCAAGACCATCCCCTCGCCCCTTGCCAGCCGCATCGGCAATGCGGGCACCATCGCACTTTATATGCCGCTGGAGGACGAAGCGCCGGCGATGCGCCTTGCCGGGCCGTTGGGGGTGATGGGCAAGTCCATCGCCCTGCCCCGCGTCCTCGATCGTCTGGGAAGCATGGATTTCGTCGAATGGCGCGCCGAGGACCAGCTGTTCCCCGGCCTCTATGGCACCAGTCATCCCGAACCGGCCGGGCCGCCCGTGGTCCCCGATGTCATCGTCGCGCCGCTGCTCGGCTTTGACCGCGCGATGAACCGGCTCGGCCAGGGCGGCGGCTATTATGACCGCGCCTTCGCCCGCTTTCCCGATGCCCTGCGCATCGGCCTTGCCTGGTCGGTGCAGGAACACGAAGACCTGCCCGCCGACCCATGGGATTTGCCCTTGCACGCGGTGATGACGGAAATCGAAGTGATCGAAGGAACTGAGGCGTGAGCGAAGCCACCAACCAGCCAAGCTGGCGCAAGCCTGTGGGCATGTTCATCATCCTCGCGCTAATCGCGCTCTGGGCGGTGCTGGTCGCCAGCCTTTCGGGATCGATCGTTGCGCTGCCGATGCTGGTCCAGGCGGCGCTTTACATCATGCTTGGCGTTGCCTGGATATGGCTGTTGCCGCTGCGTCGCCTGCTGATGTGGATGGAAACCGGACGCTGGCGCGGCCCCACGCGCAAGACCTGAGATCCCACCGCTGACGGAACGAGTTCTCACCCTGCGATGCAGGTCCGATGCCGCTTGAACATCCTGAGCCTGCTTGGCAGGATTCATCCGAACGCTTGCAAAATGGCCATTTCCCTTCTGGAAAATGGCGCGAGTGACGGGGCTCGAACCCGCGACCTCCGGCGTGACAGGCCGGCACTCTAACCAACTGAGCTACACCCGCGTTCGGTGTGGAGCGGCCAGATATGCCGGTCAGCCCACCCTGTCAACCGTCCCCGCCGCGACTTTCTGCTTTATCGTGATTTTCCCGGCGCGGGTGCACCGTCAACGTGCCGCGCTCGAACAGGAAACCCGCGATATCGGGCATTCCCGCCGCCGAAACCACGGTCTGGATGATGATCAGCAGCGGCACGCCCAGCAACGCGCCGGGCGTTCCCCACACCCATCCCCAGAAGGTGATCGACACCAGAATCAGCAATGGATTCATGGTCAGCCGCCGCCCCAGCACCATCGGCGTCACCACATTGGCCTCGACCAGGTGGAACCCGACCTGGATCGCGGCGGGCAGCAAAGCTATCCATATATCATCGAACACCATAAGACCGCCCAGGCCCATGAGCGCGGCGCCCAGCATCGGTCCGAAATATGGCACGAAGTTCAACAACGCGACGATTCCGCCCCACATCCAGGGTGACGGCATGCCGATCAACCACAGCGCAACGCCCACCGCCACCCCCAGCGCCAGATTGATGGTGGCGATGGTCATGACGTAGGCGCTGGTCGCATCGACCACATTCTGGATCACCCGCGCCACCGCCAAGGCGCCGTCGAAGCTGCCGCGGCTGTTGATCGTGCGGCGGCGAAGGCCGGTCCAGCCGGCGAGGAAAAAGTAGATGATGAGCAGGCCGAACACCATCTGGATGATCGCCGACGGAGCCGAAGTGGCCGCGAACTGGAGCAGCGATCTGGGCGCTTCCACCGCCGCCGTCTGCGCCGCCGCCACAGGCCCGGCCGCCAGCATCTTGACCGTCTCGTCGACGAAGCGCTGAAGCTGCGAATAGATGTCGATCACTGGCGCCAGATTCGCCTGAATCTGCGGCAACCTCTCGGGCAGGATGCGGAACCAGTCGGTCGCCGGTACGACGATCAGCACCAGCGCGGTATTGGCGATCACCAGAAAGGCAATCACGGCCAGCAACGCCGCCAGCCCGGAGGGCACATGCCGACGCTCCATCCATTCGAGCAGCGGCACCAATGTGATCGCCACCACGAGCGCACAGGTGAGCGGCAGGAAGAATTCCGCCCCCGCCCGCAACGCAAAGGGCAGCGCGAGGAGCAGGCCCAGGCCCGAAGACAGCGCGATCGCTGCCAGCAACCGGTCCCGGCGGCGGTCGACTTCCGGTTCGTCCCCTTGCGTCACCCTGCCCGTCCCTTCGCACCGTCGCCTATGATCTGCACGTCCGTCGGTGGGCCGTCAATTTGCAATCCGACCAGTTCCGCGGCGCGCGCGCCAAAGACATGCTTAATCAAATTTTCGGCGCACCGTTCTAGACCACGACAGTAAGGACGAATGGGGACGGTCATGGCGATATCAAGACGGTGGGCGCTGGTCGCGCTGCTGGGAGCGGCCAGTCCCGCCAGCGGCAACACCCAGGCCGGTATCGCAATCGACACGCATATGTTCGTCGAGCGCGTGACCACCGACGTCAACGGTCGCGCCCGCCGCATATTGATGGAAGCGGATCGCGCCGAACGCGGCGACAGCCTGGTCTTCGTCGTCAACTGGCGGCATGCGGGGGCACAGCCGGTCAGCGGCATCGCGCTGACCAACATCGTGCCCGGCCGCGTGCTGATCGAACCGGCCGACGAAGCAATGCTCGTCTCTGTCGACGGCGGCGTTCGATGGGGCCGGCTCGACCAGCTCTGGATGCCGACACAGCTTGGCGGCACTCGCCGCGCGATGGCGGAGGATGTAACCCATGTCCGCTGGACCATGCCCGGCCGCATCGCGCCGGGCCAGAGCGGCCGCATGAGCTATCGCGGCACCGCACGCTAGCCCAACGCCCTTGCGTCATCGCTGCCGTCGATTTCCGTGCAACTGCCGCTTTGCGCGAATCGCACCGTTGGGTAGAACGCGACATGCCCCATGCCCCGTTCGTGCCTTTGCGCGTCTTTTCCTGCTACACGATGCTCGACGGCGCGATCGAGCCAAAGACCATCGCCAAGCAGGCCAAGGCACTCGGCTTCCCCGCGGTGGCGCTGTCCGATCGCAACGGATTATACGCGGCGATGGCGTTCTCCGACGCCTGCAAGAACGAAGGCGTCCAACCGATCATCAGCGCGATGTTGGGCATATTGCGTCCGGGCCGACCTGTCGGGGTCGCGCCAGCGCACGACTGGCTCGCCCTCTATGCCCAGGATGCGCAAGGTTATGACAATCTGTGCGAACTGGTATCTATGGCCCATCTCGATCGGCCGGTCGAGGAAGTGCCGCATGTCCATATCGATGCGCTCGAAGGCCGGACCGCGGGGCTGATCGCCCTGACCGCCGGCGGCGAAGGCGCGCTGGCGCGGCTGCTTGCCGAAGATCAGCCCGATGCAACCGAAGCCTATCTCGACCGGCTGGAGGCGCTGTTCCCGGATCGGCTATATATCGAAATTTGCCGGCGCTTCGATCCCGTCGAAGGGAAGGTGGAAGACGCGTTGCTCGATCTCGCCTATGCGCGAAATCTGCCGATCGTCGCGACCAACCCGACATGCTATGCCGAACCGCATTTTCATGAAGCCCATGATGTCATGCTGTGCATTGCCGAGAGCGCCTATGTCGAGACGGCGGATCGGCGGACGAGTTCGCCCGATGCGTGGATGAAACCGGCGGGCGAGATGCGGCGGCTGTTCGATGATCTGCCCGAAGCGCTTGCCAACACGCTGGTCGTCGCGCAGCGGTGCGCGGTGGCGGCCCCCAAACGCAAGCCCATCCTGCCGAGCCTGGCGGGCGATATCGAGGGCGAAGCGGCGATGTTGCGCGAACAGGCGGCGGCGGGCCTGGACATGCGCCTGGAAAAGCTGGGCATCATCAGCCAGGAGGAACGACAGCCCTATCTCGAACGGCTGCGGTTCGAAACCGACATCATTATCCAGATGGGATTTCCGGGCTATTTCCTGATCGTCGCCGACTTCATAAAATGGGCCAAGGATCATGACATTCCGGTGGGGCCGGGGCGCGGTTCGGGCGCAGGCTCGGTGGTCGCCTGGGCGCTGACCATCACCGATCTCGATCCGCTTCAGCTAGGGTTGCTGTTCGAACGCTTCCTCAATCCCGAGCGTGTGTCGATGCCCGACTTCGACATCGATTTCTGCGAAACCCGACGCGGCGAGGTAATCCGCTACGTTCAACAGAAATATGGCACCGATCATGTCGCCCAGATCATAACCTTCGGAAAGCTCAAGGCCCGCGCTGTGCTCAAGGACACCGGCCGCGTGCTGCAGATGAGCTATGGCCAGGTCGACCGGCTCGCCAAGCTGATCCCCAACCACCCGACCGATCCCTGGACGCTGGAGCGATCGCTGAACGGGGTAGCAGAGTTCCGCGCCGAATATGACAATGACGCACAGGTCAAGCGGCTGATAGACTATGCGATGAAGCTGGAAGGATTGCCGCGCCACAGTTCGACGCATGCGGCGGGCGTGGTTATCGGTGACCGACCGTTGAGCCAGTTGGTGCCGCTCTATCGCGACCCGCGTTCCGACATGCCCGTTACCCAGTTCGACATGAAATATGTCGAGGGCGCGGGCCTTGTAAAATTCGATTTCCTCGGCCTCAAGACCTTGTCGGTGCTGCAAAAGGCGGTGCAGCTTTTGCAGGCGCGCGGTGTGACGGTCGATCTGGAATCGTTGACCTGGGACGACAGCGCGGTTTATGACCTGCTCCAGCGTGGTGATACGGTGGGCGTTTTCCAGCTGGAATCCGAAGGGATGCGCAAGACGCTGGCGGCGGTGCGACCGACCAATTTCGGCGACATCATAGCGCTGGTCTCGCTCTATCGCCCCGGTCCGATGGACAATATCCCGATGTTCGGCCGTCGCAAGAATGGTGCCGAACCGATTGAATATCCGCACATCCTGCTCAAACCCATTCTCGAAGAAACCTATGGCATCTTCGTTTATCAGGAACAGGTGATGCAGGCGGCACAGATCCTGGCGGGCTATTCGCTGGGCGACGCCGACCTGTTGCGCCGCGCGATGGGCAAGAAGATCAAGGCGGAGATGGATGCGCAGCGGGCCCGCTTCGTCGAGGGGTGCGCGGCCAGCGACATCAAGCCGGCCAAGGCCAACGAGCTGTTCGATTTGATCGACAAGTTCGCGGGCTATGGCTTCAACAAGAGCCACGCGGCCGCCTATGCGTTGCTCGCCTATCAGACGGCCTGGCTCAAGGCGCATTATCCCGCCGAATTCTACGCCGCTTCGATGGCGTTCGACATCCATCTGACCGACAAGCTTACCGTGTTCGTCGACGATATGCGGCGAATGGGGCTGCAATGCCTTGGACCCGACATCAACCGCAGCGAGGCGGATTTTTCGGTCGAGCCGGTCGCGGCCGAGGGTAGCGATCCGCGCCTTGGCTTTGCGGTGCGCTATGCGCTGGGCGGCCTGAAGGGCGTGGGCGAAAAGGCGATGGACCAGTTGGTCGCGGAACGCGACGCGGGCGGGCCATTCAAGTCGCTCGACGATTTCGCCGACCGGATAGAGCCGCGACTGCTCAATCGCCGCCAGCTCGAAAGCCTGGCCGCCGCCGGCGCATTCGACGAGATACACGTTGATCGGGCCGGCGTCCATGCCGCCGCAGAAACGATATTGAGTGTTGCCGCGAGCAATGCCGAGGCACGGATCAGCGGCCAGGGCGGCCTGTTCGGCGACGCCGAAACGCCCCATGCCGACGTCCGCATCCCCCCACACCAGACATGGTCGGTGGCCGACCGGATGGCACAGGAAAAGGATGCCTTCGGCTTCTATTTTTCCGCCCACCCGGTCGACCGATATCGCCATATCGCCGATGCCAAGGGCGCGAAAAGCTATGGCGCGATCTGTGGACTGGCTGTCGCCGAGGGCGGTCGCGGCATGGCCATGATGGCGGCGATGGTCGAGGACGTGCGCTGGCGCGATACGCGGCGCGGTGGCCGCTATGTCGCCGCGACCTTTTCGGACAGCAGCGGGCAATTTCAGGCGAGCTGTTTCGACGAGGATGCCTGCAAGCAGATCGAGTTATTGGGGCAGGATGGCGAATGCGCGCTGCTGACGGTCGAACTGGATCGCCAGCCGGGCGAAGAAACGCCGCGCGTCACTATCCGGGGGGTCCAGCCGTTTCGTCAGATCGCGCAAGCGTCCCGCATGGAATTGGTGGTCGACGTCACCGACGTTGCGGCGGTCGCGAAACTGGCCGATGCGCTGGCGCATTGTCGGGGCGGGCGCAGCGAACTGTTCGCGCGGACGCCGGTAGCGGGCGGGCGGGCGGCGCTTGTCTTTCTGGGCGATGATTTCACCATCGGCGCGGATCAGGTGGACGCTATCGCGATCATAGAGGGGATCGCCGTCCACCGTTTCGAAGCGATGGCGCCGCAGCAGGACGGCTATCGGGCGCGGCGGCGGCGGTCGTCGTTGCGGCTGGTGGCGGGATAGCGCCGGGAATCGGCACGTCGGAACATCCACACATTGCACCTTGGCACCGCAGATCGGCTGGCCATCGCGCACGATATCGATCGTCACTAATGCCCCCTGTTGGCGCCAAATCCGGCAGGGCAGCCGCTGGTCGACCGACGCGATCGCCTCTTCGCTGCAACGTTCCGGTTCACGCATTGTTACACTTTGCGACGCGAAAATTCTTGAAGCGGCAAGTCCGCTGCATGAGATGGGATGCGAACAGCCGATCCGCCGAACCGGTGGCCCGGACCGCGACGGAGTGTCACAAGCAGGTGCGATATCGACTGATCATCATGGCCGTACCGGCGCTGACGCTCGGCGCCTGTGCGGTCGGCCCGGATTATCGCCCTCCCCAAAGTGCGGCGCTGGGCGTTCCCGCAACCTATATGCAAGGCGATTTGAGCAGGCTCGACAATGATGAGCTGGGCCAATGGTGGAACCGGCTGAACGATCCGACGCTCAGCGCCCTGATAGATGCAGCGGTCGCCAACAATCTGGGCATCGTCGCGGCGCAAGCGCGGTTGCGCCAGGCGCGGGAGTCGCTGGTGCAGGCCAACTCTGCCTTCCTGCCACAACTCAGCGCCTCGGGCAGCGGTGGCCGCAACTATAGCAGCGCCGGCGGCGGTACACGCGTCGATGATAATGGCAATGTCATTTCTGGCGGCCCCGGCAACTGGAGCGGCAGATATTCGGCCGGTGTCAATGCGAGCTGGCAGATCGACCTGTTCGGCGAACTGTCTCGATCCACCGAAGCCGCGCGTGCGGAGCTCGCCGCTTCGGGATATGATCTGGCGAGCGTGCGCCGCACGATCATTGCCGAACTGGTGACAAATTATGTTCAGGCGCGGCTGGCGCAGGAACAATTGCAGGTGGCGCGCGAACGCCTTGGATATCAACGGGATGATTATGACATCGCCCGCTGGCGTCTGCAGGCGGGTCTCGTCTCCTCCCTCGACGAACAACAGGCCCGCGCGCAACTGGCGCAGACGACAGCGTCGATCCCGACGCTGGAGGCAGGCATCAAGGGATCGCTCAACCGCATCGCCGTGCTGACCGGCCAGTCGCCGGGCGAGGCGACCCGTTCGCTGGAAACGCCAGCGCCCATGCCTGCAACGCCACGGTCGATCGCGGTCGGCATACCTGCCGATACGCTGCGCCAGCGCCCCGACGTTCGCGCCGCGGAACGGGCGCTGGCCGCTGCCACGGCGCGGATAGGGGTGGCCCAGGCGCAGCTCTATCCCGCGCTCGGCATCAGCGGCAATATCGGCACCAGTGCGACCTCGTTCAACAGCCTGTTCGATATCATCACCGGCGGCATTTTCGCCAATGTCGCTCAGGTCATCTTCGACGGCGGCCGGCTTTCCTCGCAGGTGCGGTCGCAAAGAGCCGCAACCGACGCTGCTTTTGCCATTTACAAGCAGAGCGTGCTGACCGCGCTCGAGGATGTCGAAAACGCCATGAACGCGCTTGTCAGCGCCCGCGCCCGCGTGACCCAGTTCGCTATCGCCAGGGATGCGGCGAACAACGCGTCGATCCTCACGCGCAGCCAGTATCAGGCCGGCCTCACCGATTTCCAGGCGCTGGCTACCGCCGAACAGACGCTGCTTTCCGCACGCAACAGCCTCGCTGCTGCTCGATCCGACGAAGTTCTCGCCGTTGCCCAGCTCTACAACGCGCTGGGCGGCGGCTGGCAGGCCATGGATGACCGACCCGATGAGCGATGATATGACGACCGCCGCCGACGAAGGCCTGGATGACTTCCTGGGCAAGCCGCCGGCAAAACCCTGGCGAAAATGGGTGGTGCGCGGCGCGATCGGCGTGGGCCTGTTGCTGCTGGTCCTGCTGCTCGCCCGCTGCTTTTCCAGCGACGATACGCCCAACTATGCGACCCGCGAGGTCCGGCGGGGCGACCTGACAGTCACGGTTTCCGCGACCGGCAACCTCAAACCCATCAATCAGGTCGATGTAGGGTCCGAACAGTCTGGCAAGATCACCGCCGTGTTCGTCGACGTCAACGATCGAGTAACGCGCGGGCAGAGGCTCGCCGAACTGGATACGCGACGACTGGTCGATGCCGTCACCCAGAATCGGGCGCAGCTTTCCGCCTCTCAGGCCGGCGTCGCCCAGGCCCAGGCCCAGCTAGCGCTGAGCAAAGCGACGCTCGACCGGCAGCTAAACGTCTTCAAATTATCGGGCGGCCGCGTTCCCGCCAGGACCGAGCTTGATGCGGCACGAGCGGATTACAGCTCCGCTCTCGCGTCACTCAACTCTGCCCGCGCGCAGGTGAATGTCGCGCAAGCGCAATTGTCCACCGCACAGACCAACCTGTCGATCGCCCAGATCGTGTCGCCCGTAACAGGTGTCGTCCTGTCGCGCTCGATCGAGCCGGGCCAGACAGTCGCCGCCTCGCTCAATGCGCCTGTGCTGTTCACCATTGCCGAGGATCTGACCAAGATGGAGGTAGAGGTATCGGTGGACGAGGCCGATGTAGGGCAGGTCAAGGACGGTCAGCCGGCCACCTTCGCCGTCGATGCATTCCCCGGCCGCAGCTTTCCGGCGCGCATCACGCGCGTCAGTGTCGGCTCGAACGCCAGCAGTGCGTCGTCTTCATCCGCCAGCACCACCGCCAGCAGCACCACCGGCGCGGTGGTCGCCTATACAGCGGTGCTGGCAGTCGACAATCGTGACGAGACGCTGCGCCCCGGCATGACGGCTACTGCGGACATCATTACCCAGCAGCTCAAGGATGCCCTGCTCGTCCCCAACAGCGCGCTGCGCTTCAAGCCGACGAGCGGCGCATCGCAGGGCAGTGGCATCACCAGCACGCTCATGCCCCGCCGGCGCGGCAATCGGGGCAATAACCGGCAGGTCAGCTTTGGCGCGGGCAGCACCCAAACGGTCTATGTCGTCGGCGAAGATGGCAATCCCGGGGCGATTTCCGTGGTCGTCGGCGCCAGCGATGGCGCCCGCACCGCAATCACCAGCGGCAACCTGAAACAGGGGATGCGCGTCATCACCGGCCAGCTTGCCGCGGGACAGGAGCCGCCAGCCGAAGATCAGGCCAACGGTCCCGACCGTGGGCGCGATCGGGTGCCACAATCGCCCGCGACCGACGGCAGACCGGCGACGGTCGGGCGGCTCGGCAATTCCGCCGGGCAAGCGCCGCGCACCGCGCCGGTCGCACCCAGCGGCGGCAACGCGGCGCGTGGCATGGGCGGCCAAGAATAGATGATGGCGACCGACCCCATCATCGCCCTACGCGGCGTCACCAAGATTTATGGCAGCGGCCCGACCGCATTCCAGGCATTGAAGGGAATCGACCTCGACATCGAACAGGGCGATTTCGTTGCGGTCATGGGGCCGTCCGGGTCGGGGAAATCGACGACGATGAACATCCTGGGCTGTCTGGACGTGCCGACCGATGGCCAATTTCTCTTCAAAGGCCGCCATGTCGAAAGGCTTGATCGCGATCAGCGCGCGCTGCTGCGTCGCCGCTATCTCGGCTTCGTATTCCAGGGTTTCAATCTTTTGTCGCGTACCACCGCACTGGAAAATGTCGAATTGCCGCTGATCTATCGCGGTGACGACAAAAAGGCGCGCTATGATGCCGGCATGGCCGCGCTCGACAAGGTCGGCCTCAAGGACTGGTGGGATCATAGCCCCGCCGAGCTTTCAGGAGGCCAGCAGCAGCGGGTCGCCATCGCCCGCGCCATCGTTACCCAACCCGACGTGCTGCTTGCCGACGAACCGACCGGCAATCTCGATTCCGAACGCTCGATCGAGATCATGGAATTGTTGACCGACCTCAACCGGAATAACGGCATTACCGTATTGATGGTAACCCATGAGCCGGACATGGCGGCGTTCGCGCGCACTATCGTCCACTTCAAGGATGGCCTTGTCGAACGGATCGAAGGCAAGGCGGTCGCCTGATATGCTGGGCACCACCATCATCCTCGCCTTCCGCGCGATCAGCCGGCACAAGCTGCGCTCCTTTCTGACGACGCTGGGCATCATCATCGGTGTCGCTGCCGTCGTAACCATGGTTACCCTGGGCAATGGCGCGACCGCCGCGGTGCGCCAGCAGATCAGTTCGCTGGGGGCAAATGTGCTCCAGTTACGGCCCGGTCAGGGCTTTGGCCGCGGCGGCGGCGGCGCACGACCACCCGATTTCAAGCCGCAGGACCTGGCGATCATCGAGAATCAGTTGACCGGAGTTCGGGCAGTTGCGCCGATGACGCAATCCAGCGGCACCGCCATCTATGAAGGCAATAATTGGTCCACCACGGTTTATGGCACCACTGCCGCCTATTTCGAAGTGCAAAGCTGGCGGGTAGACACTGGCCGCCTCTTCATGCCCGAAGAGGAAGAGGCGGGCCGCGCGGTCTGCATCATTGGCAATACGGTGCGGACCAACCTGTTCCAGGGCAGCGACCCGGTCGGCAAGCGGATGCGGATCAAGGGCGTATCATGCCAGGTGGTCGGCGCACTGACGACGCGGGGCCAGGGCGGCTTTGGCGATCAGGACGATGTCGTCGTCATGCCGATCAAGTTCGTGCAGCGGCGCTTTACCGGGGATCGCGACATATCGCAGATCCTGGTGGCGGTCGACGATGCCTATGACACATCGACCGTGCAGGCCAGCCTTGAGGAGCTGATGCGTGAACGGCGGCAGATCAAGCCGGGCGCGGACGACAATTTCAACGTTTTCGACACCAAGCAGATTTCCGACACGCTGACCGGAACCACCACCATATTGACGCAGATCGTCGCTGCGGTCGCGGCGATTTCGTTGCTGGTCGGCGGGATCGGCATCATGAACATCATGCTGGTGTCGGTGACCGAGCGCACCCGGGAGATCGGTATACGCCTTGCCATCGGTGCGGTCGCGCGCGAGGTGCTGATGCAATTTCTGGTCGAAGCGATCGTGTTGTCGTGCCTCGGCGGCGTCATCGGCCTGCTATTCGCCCTAGTCGCTTCCGCCGCCATCGCGCCGCTGATGCAGGTGCCTTTCATCTTCGATGTGAAGGTCAACATGATCGCCTTTCTGTTTTCGGCGGCCATCGGCGTGGTGTTCGGCTATTTCCCCGCGCGCCGGGCGGCGGCGCTCAATCCGATCGACGCATTGCGGCATGAATGACGGCCTATAACATCCACCGCGTCGCGATCGCTGATGCGCGGATCAGGCGGTCAATCATGACAGGCACCAGCAGCGCGATGCCAAAGATCAGCCAGCGATCGAGATAGGGCGTCAGATAATGGATCAGGGCGACATGCAGGTACATGATGACCAGCGATGCGCGACCCGGCACCGCCAGCCAGCCCAGCTGCGGAAGCAAGGATAGGCTGACACGGAAGATGAGCAGCGACGTGGCGATCGCGCCTGCCATCGACGCGATCGGCCATCCATAATCGCCAATCTTCATGTTGAGCGAAGGAAATACCAGCATCAGACTGGGCAGGCTCAGCAGGACCAGGGGCACAACCATCCACCGGTGCCAGCTGGTCCTTTCCCATGCCAAGCCGACCCACAATAGCGCCAGGGCCATGGGTACGGTGAGCAACCCAAGCACCGATGTGTCGGTCCACGCACCCAGGCCATAGGCCAGCATCAGCGCAGCCGGGACGATCACCAACCATGCACCCCGTTGCGGTTCCGGCCATCGGACAAGAATGCCGTTGATCAGGATGCGCGCGACCATCAGGCAGGGCACGAACCAGAATATCGTGTAGGGACCACGCAACGCCGTCCCGCCCGTCAGCACCGGCAGGATGTCGGCGGGCCAGTCATGAAAGATCGGGCGGCCGCCCTTCATGGTTTCGACGAGCAGGTCGGTCGTCAGCAGCAAAATAAGGAAAATCGCATAAGGGCGCAATTGCGCCAGTTGATGACGGGTAAATTCGCCAACGGGACGCGGCCGGGTCAACATGCCGGACAGGATGAAGAACAGCGGCATGTGGAAGCTGTACATCATGTCGCGCAGCGCACCGGGTGGGGCGGCGTGGCCAGCCACCACCGCGACGATGCCTATGCCCCGCGCGACATCGACCCAGCCGAGCCGGTCCCGACCCACGCCATTACTGCCCCTTTCGCCCATGGCTGCAAGCTCCTATAGCAAGCCGTCCAGGCGTCAACCTGCCTCACTCCCCCTCGCCGCTCGCCCCTTTTTTTGAAAGTGCCCCATCCTTGTCCCTGCTCGCCGACCATGTCCTGTTCATCGATGGCGAAGCTATCATCCTCGACAAGCCCGCCGGCCTGCCGGTCGACCAGCCGCGCGACGGCGCGATGAGCGTGGAAAACCATCTCGCTTCGCTGACATTCGGCTTCCAGCGCTGGCCGCTTCCCGTGCATCGGCTGGACCGCGACACCAGCGGCTGCCTGTTGCTGGCGCGCAATCCCAAGGCGCACAAGCGTTTCGCCGCCGCGTTCGAGGCAGGCACCGTAACCAAGCGCTATGTCGCTGTCGTCGATGGCGTGCCCGAACAGGACAGCGGCACCATCGCCCTGCCGCTCAAGAAGATCAGCAGCGCGGAAGAAGGCTGGCGGATGGTCCCCCATGCGCGCGGCAAGGCGGCATCGACCGACTGGACCAAGCTGGCGGTGGTCAATGGCCGCGCGCTGATCGCGTTCGCGCCGCAGACCGGCCGCACCCATCAGATACGGGTTCACGCGCTGCATGGCCTGGGATTCGGGATCGTGGGCGACCCGGTCTATGGCCACGCGGGCGAACCCATGCTGCTGCACAGCCGCTTCCTGAGCCTGCCGCGCGGCGCCAAGCCCCCGGTCGAAGCGACCGCGTCGCTGCCCACAACCTTCGCTGCCGCCGGCTTTGCCGAAGCCCTGTTGACCGATGCCGGGCTTTAGGGGATGGATGAGGCACTTTCGATCGCTTCGGCCATCGGTTATCAGGCGCCATGGTCGCGATAGCCATCACCCGCTCCATCTCCATCGATAGCGATGAACTCATCGAGAGCTTCACGCGAGCGACGGGCGCTGGCGGGCAGCATGTCAACACGACCGACAGCGCTGTGCTGCTGCGCTTCGATGTCGGCAATTCCCCCAACCTGCCCGACGCGGTAAAAAACCGGCTGGCGTCGCTGGCAGGCTCGCGCATGACACGCGATGGCATACTGATCCTGCGCAGCGAGGCGTCGCGATCGCAACTGCTCAACCGGCAGGAGGTTCGCGAACGGCTGGTGTCGCTGATCAAGGAGGCGACAATAATACCCAAACATCGCCGCCCGACAAAACCGACCAGAGCTTCGCAGACCAGGCGCGTGGACGGGAAAGTGAAGCGCGCGGCCGTCAAGGCCGGACGCGGCAGGGTTTCGTTCGACTGACGGTGACGAACCGGCACAGCGCTCCTATACATCATCCATGTTCGATTTTGCGACCACAGCGGCCGACAAGGCGGCAATCCACGCCGATCTGCTGGCTGCCGCCGATGCGGTCACCGCCGGCGAAACGGATGGCGTCGCCAACATGGCCAATGTCGCTGCCTTGATCTGGCAGTTCCTGCCCGACCTGAACTGGGCGGGCTTTTATCGGATGATCGAAGGCGAACTCGTGCTCGGCCCGTTTCAGGGCAAGGCCGCCTGTATCCGCATTCCGATCGGCCGGGGCGTTTGCGGCACGGCGGCGGCGACCCGCTCGACGCAACTGGTTGCGGATGTCCATGCCTTTCCGGGCCATATCGCCTGCGACGCGGCATCGGCATCCGAAGTCGTCGTTCCAATTGTGATCGACGGGCTGCTGACCGGTGTGCTCGATCTGGACAGTCCCCTCCCGGGGCGTTTCGATGAACAGGACGCGCGCGCGCTGGAAGCGCTGATCGGGCGCATCGGCGCGCGGCTGCGCTGAATATCTGCATCAATTCGGGACAGCCGGTGGGCCGCTGGATCATGGAACTGCGCGGCACCGGATGCTAAACAGCGCGTTAACGTTCCGCGCGGGAGTGATCCCGGCAAGGGCAGAACAGGGAGTGCCAAGCATGAAGATCCGGTCCATTCTCTTCCTCACGGCGGTGGCCATTGCCAGCACGGGGCCAATGTCACAGGCGCGCGCGCAAAGCGCAGCCGTGGCGTTGCCCGCAATGGGCAAGGCTTTTGCGGGCGGTCATCGGCCGATGGGGATGAAACCGATGGTGCGGCCGGGCATGACGCACCATCGTTGGGGGCCGCGCCAGAACGGTCGTTGGCATGCCGGCTGGCGCGCGCCGGGCGGCTGGAACGGCTATCGCCGTCCGGTGCGCGGCTTCGTGCTGCCTCGATACTGGATCCAGCCCAGCTTCTTCATCGCTAATTATGGCAGCTATGGCCTGCCTGCCCCCGCCTATGGCTATGGTTGGTCGCGCTATTATGACGATGCGGTCATGACCGACAGATATGGCCGGGTTTACGACTATCGCAATGACATCCACTGGGACCGTTACGAAGGCGGCTACAGTGACGACTATCATGATGGCGATCGCGGGTATCGCCGGGACGATGGCCTGGGCGGCGCGGCGATCGGGGCGGTGGTCGGTGGAGTTGCCGGCAATCGCATCGCTGGCCGCGGCAATCGCACCGCAGGAACGCTGGTCGGCGCGGCGGCCGGTGCGGTCGCTGGCGCGGTGATCGACCGGGCAGAAGGTGATCGCCGCCACAGCGCGCGCCCGCGCGGGCCGGGTGCCAGCTATGATCATGGCTATGGCTATGACGACGATAGCGTAACGTCCAGCAATGAATATGATTATGAAGGGCGGTGGACGGGCACCTGGCGCGATGAGAATGGCCGCACCGTGAACGGGGAATATGAAGGCCGGTTCGAAGGCACCGTCAGCGGCGGGCCGGGCGTCGATTATGATGCGCCCCCCTATGCCGACGCGTCGGTGCCCGGCCATCATGGCGGTTATGTCGCGAACGGCTGGTATTATCCGGCACCCACGGTAACGACGGTCACGGTCCATCCGGCCGTCACGACCACGACGGTCACCCAGGAAGTCGTCTATTCGCGTCCCTCCGCCAAGCGCAAGATACGCCGCACCTGCAAGTGCAAGTGATGGATTGACCGGTCGCGTCGAGAAAATGCCCGGTCGCTTGCAAGAGCGCCGGGCAATTTCATGTCTGTCGTCCCGGCATAGGGCTATTTGCGGAACATGCCCGTCAGTTCGACCGGCAACGGCGGTTCGTCACGGAGCGCGGCGCTGCGGATGGCGCTGGCCTGCTCATCCGGATCGAAGCGGACCCAACCGCTGCGACCGAGCTTTTCCAGCGGGCGATAGCGCACCTTATACTGCATGCGCTGCGACCCATCGACCCAATAGCCGAGATAAACATAGTCGAGCCCCGCGCGATGGGCGCGCAGGATATGGTCCATGATGATATAATTGCCCAAACCCTGGCGATGCTCAAGATCGGGATCGAAAAAGCTGTAGATCATCGACAGGCCGTCGCTCTGCCGGTCGGTCAGGCAGGCACCCACCAGTTTGCCGACGCGCCCGTCCACACCCGGTTCGCGATATTCGACGATATGGCTTTCGAC
Source organism: Sphingobium anseongense (assembly GCF_037725245.1). Classification (NCBI taxonomy): domain Bacteria; kingdom Pseudomonadati; phylum Pseudomonadota; class Alphaproteobacteria; order Sphingomonadales; family Sphingobiaceae; genus Sphingobium; species Sphingobium anseongense. The sequence goes on from NZ_JBBJUL010000001.1 coordinate 71,695, forward strand.
CGGGGTCTGCTCGACCATGTCGGCGAAATCCATTTCGTCCATCTCGGTCATGCCCCCGCCGGGATGACGGGTGTTGAGATAGCGTTGAAGCAGCGCGAACTGCTCCTCGGTCGACCAGGGCTTGCAGGCCGTGACGCTAAGGTCGCTGTTTCTGCGGATCAGCTTGCGCTGCGTCGCGTTGGGCCGGAATCCCCCGGCGACGACGCGCACCGACACGCAAGCCGAACAGTCCGCGCAACTGGGGCGATAGGCGACATTCTGGCTGCGACGAAAGCCGATGCGGCCCAGGGCGTCGTTAAGCTCCGACGCATTGTCGCCGCTCAGTTCGGTGAAAACCTTCCGTTCGCTCCTGCCCGGCAGATAGGGGCATGGCGACGGGTTGGTGACGAAGAAACGCGGAAACCGAAAAGGCGCGCTCACACTCTCTTCTCCGAATTCAGCGCTGAACGAAACGATGGCTCATCACCGGACTATGGCGACCCGCCGGCCCCATGAAAAGCCCGTTTACCACGAAACGTTAACAAAGATTCAGCAGTGCCCTATCGAGGTTCCGATCGCCCCCCCGACTCAGGCGACCTCGATCGGCGCAACTTCGTAACCTGCCTCGCACAGGGCAGCGACCAGACTTTGCAGGTGCGCGCGGTCGCGGGTTTCACATTCTACGTCGAGGCTAAGGCCCTTGGCGGGCAGGTTGGTGAAAATCCGCTGGTGCGACAATTCCAGAATATTGACCGCTTCCTGATCGAATATCCGCGCGACATGGAACAAGGCGCCTGGACGATCCTGCAAGATGATCCGCAGCCGTGCCAGTCGCCCGGACCGCGCCAGATCACGCAACAGGACATTGGCAAGCAACCGCGTGTCGATATTGCCGCCGGTCAGGACCAGGCCGACCGTGCGCCCGACAAACTGTTCGCGGTAGGACAGCAGCGCCGCTAGCCCTGCGGCTCCCGCACCCTCGACCACCGTCTTTTCGATCTGAAGCAACAGGCTGAGCGCTTCCTCCAGCCGCCGCTCGGTCACGAGCAGCACGTCGTCGGCCAGACGCTCGACGAAGCGGCGGGTCAGCTCGCCCGGCTGCTTGACCGCGATCCCTTCGGCCAGCGTATCGCCGTCGCAGGCCAAGTCCGCGCCTGTGATATAATCATACATCGACGGATAAAGTTCAGCCTGCACACCCACCAGGCGGATGTCGGGCTTCATCGCCCGCGCCGCTATTCCCATACCCGAAAACAGCCCGCCGCCGCCGATCGGGATGACCAGCGTATCTATGTCGGGCGCATCCTCCAGCATTTCGAGCGCCACCGTCCCCTGCCCGGCGATGATCTCCGGCTCGTCGAACGGGTGGATGAAGGTCAGGCCGTGCTCCACTTCCAGCAGCCGGGCGTGGGCATAGGCATCGTCGAACTTCTCGCCATGCTGGACGACTGTCGCGCCATGGCCTTGGGTCTGCATCACCTTTACCGTGGGGGTGGTGTTGGGCATGACGATGGTGACGGGCACGCCCAGCCTCTTGCCATGATAGGCCAGCCCCTGCGCATGGTTGCCGGCCGAAGCCGCGATCACGCCCTTCGACTTGGCGGCATCGTCCAACTGGAGCAGGCGGTTGAGCGCGCCGCGCTCCTTGTAGGCCGCGGTGAATTGAAGATTTTCGAACTTGAGATAGACCTTGCAGCCCAGCATGTCGGAGAAGGTCTGGCTGATCAGCGTCGGCGTATGCACGATCGAACCGGCGATGCGCACGCGCGCCGCCAATATGTCATCCACGGAAACGGGCAGCGGCAATGCGCCCTCGATCTTGGTCAGCCTGTTCATGGGCGCGCACTAGCGCAAAATTGCGGGTTAAGGAACTGGCACTGACGGGAAATGGTCCCTATGGCGAAGTCCCACGCAATTTCACGTGCAGGACCTATGGCAAAAATCGCTTTTATCGGCCTTGGTATCATCGGCGGCCCGATGGCCGGGCATCTGGCCAGGGCGGGGCACGAACTGACGGTGTATAACCGCTCCATAGGCAAGGCGAAGAGATGGTCGGAAGCTTATGGCGGCGCGGTGGCCACTAGCCCGGCAAAGGCCGCGGAAGATTGCGATATCGTCATCAGCTGCGTCGGCACGGACGACGATCTTTCCACCGTGACACTGGGCCGCGAGGGCGCGTTTCGATCCATGAAGCCGGGCAGCCTGTTCATTGACCACACGACGGTTTCCGCCCGGATCGCGCGGCAATTGTTCGTGGAAGCCGAAAGCCGGGGAATACACAGCGTCGATGCGCCGGTTTCAGGCGGACAGATCGGCGCGGAAACCGGGAAGCTGGCGATCATGTGTGGCGGCACGCAAGCGGCAGTGACCGCGGCCAAGATCGTCATGCAGGCCTATGCCGCCCGGATCGTGCATGTCGGTGGCGCGGGCGCGGGCCAGACCACCAAGATGGTCAACCAGATCTGCATCGCCGGCGTCGTGCAGGGCCTGTCCGAAGCGCTGCGCTTCGCCCAGGCCGCGGAACTCGATCTGGACGCCGTCTTCGAGGCGATCTCGGGCGGGGCGGCGCAAAGCTGGCAGATGGACAATCGCTGGGAAAGCATGGCGCAGGACAGTTTCGATTTCGGTTTTGCCGTGGACTGGATGCGCAAGGATCTGGGGCTGGCGCTTGAAGAAGCGCGCGCCAACGGCGCGACGCTGCCCGTGGCCGCGCTCGTCGATCAATTCTATGCCGATGTGCAGGCGCTGGGCGGCGGCAGGCAGGACACCAGTGCCCTGGTGCGACGCATCACGCGCGCATGATCCGTACTCCCATTAACCCTCCGGCGTGCCCCAAACCCGTTCGGGCGAACGGCGCCCGCTTTCTGGCCGTTCTGCTGGCGGTGGCCGCGCCCCCCGCTTTCGCCGCCGGTCTGGTCGACAATGTCAACGGCATCACCGTCGACGCCACCGGTCGCCTGATCCGGTTCAACGCGCTGCTCATAGACGACGAAGGCAAGGTCCAGAAACTCATCCAGGGCAAGGTCGAGGACCCCGCCCCTGCAAAGGCGAAAAAGCGCCGGCGTGGCGATCCGCCGCCCGCGCCGCTGTACAGCTTCCGCCTCGACGGCAAGGGCCGCACCCTGATCCCCGGCCTGATCGACGCGCACGGCCATGTCATGAGCTTCGGCCTCAGCCTGGTTACGCTAGACCTGTCGCAAACGCGCTCGCTCGCCGAAGCACAAGCGAAGATCCGGGCCTATGCGCAGGAGAACAGCGCGCGCAAATGGATCATCGGCACAGGCTGGAATCAGGAAGCATGGGGTCTTGGGCGCTTCCCGACTGCGGCGGAACTGGACGCTGCGGTTGGCGACGTACCGGTCTGGCTGGAACGGATCGACGGCCATGCCGGCTGGGCCAACAGCATCGCAATGAAAGCCGCGGGCGTCAGCGCTGCAAGCGCGGCTCCGGCCGGCGGCCGCATCGAAATGGCGGCCGGCAAGCCGTCAGGCGTGTTCGTGGACCAGGCGATGAGCCTGATTTCGCGCGTCGTGCCCCCGCCCGCCGCGAAGGATCGCGACGTCGCGCTGGAAAAGGCGCAGCGCGTGTTGCTTTCGACCGGCATCACCGGCATCGCCGACATGGGCACCAACATCGAGGATTGGCAGGCCTTTCGCCGGTCGGCCGACCGGGGCGCATTGCGCATCCGCATCATGGCCTATGCCGCAGGGGTCGATCAGATGAGCCTGATCGCCGGACCAGAGCCCACGCCCTGGCTTTATGACGATCGGCTGCGACTGGGTGGGGTCAAGCTGCTGCTCGACGGTGCGCTCGGATCGCGCGGGGCGTGGCTCAAGGCCGACTATGCCGATGCGCCGGGCCAGCGCGGACTGCCTATGATCGGCGACACCGCGCTGCGCAACATGATGAGCCGGGCGGCGATGGACAATTTCCAGGTCGCTGTTCACGCGATCGGCGATGCGGCCAACAGCGAATTGCTCGACGCCATCACGGAGCTGTCGGAAACCTACAAGGGCGACCGGCGCTGGCGTGTGGAACATGCGCAAATCGTCAGCCCCGCCGACCTGCCGCGCTTTGGCCAGTTCGGCATCGTCGCATCGATGCAACCGATGCATCAAGCGTCCGACTGGAAGATGGCCGGCGCGCGCATGGGTGAAGCCCGGCTGGCGGGCGCCTATGCGTGGAAGGCGATGCTGGACAATCGCGTGCCGCTTGCGTTCGGGTCGGATGTGCCGGTCGAAAGTCCCAATCCCTTTCCCGCCATCGCCGTCGCCATGACGCGCGAGGACACCGCAGGCCAGCCTTTGGGCGGATGGATGCCGCAGCAGCGCGTCGATTTCCGCGCCGCGCTTGACGGGTTCACGCGGCAGGCGGCCTATGCGGGGTTTGCCGAAAAGCGTTTCGGCAACCTTGCGCCCGGTCAGCGAGCAGACTTCCTGCTGATCGACCGGGATATTTCAGTGGCTCGTCCGGCGGAGATCGGCGCAACCCAGGTGTTGGAAACCTGGATCGGCGGCAAGCGGGTGTTCGTCAAAGGGCAGTAATATAAGACGATCCGGGCGATCACCAGCGATAGTCAAAACACCCGCCGTTCGCACCCCAGCCGGTCCATCCGCCGCCGAAGCGCATCGGTGCGGCTATAGTTCCAGCGCGCCAGCGGCACGCCGACGCGACGGAATTCAGTGCGGTCGAACAAGGCAACCGAATAGTCGGCGCAGAGCTGCTCGACCTGTTCCATACGCAGCATGCCAAGGTTCATGACCATGGGATCGCCCGGCACCCCGTTCGCGCCACGCACCAGATCGGTCACGAACAGGCCGCCGCGTGGATCGATCAACACCACGTCCGCCCCTGAATCGCGGATCATGCGGTGGCTGGCGGCATAGGGCGCGACGAAAACATGGGTTCGCCAGACCAGGAAGCCGGCCGTCATCAGGGCCACGCCACAGGACAGCCACAGCAGGCGCATACCATGCCCCGTCCGCAACCGCAGATATCCCAGTCCCCCCAGCAGGCAGAGCGGGCCGATCAGCCCATGGGCATAGCGAAAGCCCCAACCGTAACCCTGCGCCAGCGCCAGGCTGCAACCCACGATGCTCGCCAATGCCAGCGGCAGGGCGATATCCTGCCCCCGGATTGCCCGCCGCCAGTCTATCGTCGCCATGCCGACCAGCGCCAGCGGAGCCAGCAGCAGGTTGTTCCATGCGGCAAAGCGAGTGAGGCTGATCAACGGCTGCCATTTGTCGGCAAGGCGGCCGAACAGGCTGCCGACCTTGTCGACAACGCCCGCGCTCGGCCGCACGTCGGCGGGAGGCCCCAGCTGGTCGAGCAGGAGGGCAGGCCACAGCTTGGCCCAGATAACGACGATCGCGACCAGCACCGCGATATGAAAAGCGGCCGCGCCCCATCGGCGTGCCAGCAGCATCCACAGAATGAAAGGCGCGATGAAGATCGGCGGAAAATGCCATTGATGCAGCCCCGCCGCGAAAATCGCGACGATCCCCGCGCCGGCATGGCCCGCCCAGCCACCGCGCAGCACTAGCGCGAGCCAGAGCAGGTTGAGCGCGAAATGGCCCGTCATCGCATAAGGGGTCATCGCCGTGACCCACAACTGGGTCGATGTGAAGCCCAGCAGCAGCGCCGCCCATACCGCGTCGGGCCGATCTGGGAAAAGTCGCAGGGCAATCCGCCATAGGGCGATCAGCCCGCCCATCAGCAGCGCAGGTTGCGCCAGATTGGGATCGCCCAGTCGCCAGAAAACCGCCTGTATGGCGCTGTTGATCGGCAGATAGGCAGCCGCCCAATAATGGCCAACGCCATAAGGCGCGAAAAATTCCGGCATTATCGCCCGGCGGTAGAGCTGCCATTCCGGCGGAATCGGACGGGCGAGCATGCCGTCCTTGAGATAGGCGGCAGCAAAGCGGGCGACTTCCTCGTCACGCGACAGCGCATAATCCTGAAACAGCAGATAATGTCCCGCCCAGGCGGCGAGCGCAAACAGGACCACGAGCGGCAACACCGTGCGGGCCGTTGGCGGCGGCAGCTTCCAGCTTCCCCCCACGCCAAGGGGCGTCAGCAGGACGAGCGCCAAAATCCCGATAAGCAATGCCGGAAAATCCTGATCCAGCAACAGCATGACGGCCAGCGTCATCCCCGTGCCCCAGGTCACATGCCACAGGAAGGTCGCGCCGACCCACAGCGTCAAACCGACCGCGCTCGCGAGCAGAAGGCGGCGCGGATCGATCCCCTGCGCCGCCATCACGCGGCTCGCGCGAGCAGCGCCCGATTGGCGAAGATGCCGTCCATCTCGACCAGCAGCGGAAAATGACCTTTGTTATTGGCGAAGAAGGCAGACGGCGCGAACCCGCGCTGGTCCAGCCAATCCGTCATCGCGCGATAGTCTGTGGCGCCGTCATAGATCGGCCGCACGGCCAGTTCGGTCTGAATACCCGTCATCTGGACCAGGGCATCCCCTGCCCCTTCGCACACCGCAAGGTCATGGCCCTGGGTATCCATCTTCAGAAACGGCCGGGAAAATCCATGGGCAGCCTGAAGTTCGGGCAGCAAGCTCGCCAGCCGGCGACAGTCTGTCTCCACCACATTCGTGACGATGTTGCGGGTCGTAAATATCGCGTCCTGTCCATCGGCGGGCATTTCCAGCGAACTGAACTGATCGGCCGCCATGATGTTGAATTTGGCGGTGCCGTCGAAGTCGCTCAGCGCCATGTTGAACACATGCCAGCTGGCATCCGATGCCGCCCTGCGGCTGAGAACCAAAAAAATATCGGGGTTGGGCTCGAACGATAGGATCGTGCCGGTGAAGCCCACCTCGCGTCGCAAGGTCATGGCATATTGGCCCTTGTTCGCGCCGACATCGAACAGGCAGTCGACCTCGAACGCGGCCAGAAAGCGACGCAGCGCCATGATTTCGGGATATTGGTGGATGGCTCCGCGCAAGGCCAGCCGCAACGCCAACCAGCGCTGGCGCAGCTCGTTCCGATATCGCCCCATGCTCATGGACGCGCCACGGCCCTGTACACGTTTATCGTTTGCAATGCCGTATCCTTCCACCCGCCCTGTGCGACGCCATAGGCCATCGCGCGCGCACCGGCCGCCTGCCTGATGGCGGCGCTTTCGATCAGCGGCAAGAGGGCTTGGCCCAGCGCCCCGACATTTCCGGCGGCAACCCGCGACGCCACGCCATCCGGCATGCTTGCGAACGTGCCGGCGTCGGATGTCACCATGGCTTTGCCATAATGCAGCGCCGACAGGAAAGCGCCGCTCGAATCGATCTGGCGATAGGGAAATACAAGGATGTCGGCCTTGCGGATATGCGCGTCCAGCCGCTGCTCACGCAGGAAATCGAACTCGGTCTTGAGCCAGTCGCCAAAGCCCGCCGCACGAACGCTGTCGATCAGGGGGTCGATGTCCATGAACGGCTTGCCGGCCAGCATCAGTTCGAACCGATGCCCACCACGCCACAGGTCAAGCGCGGCCGCAATCAGCAGATCCAGCCCCTTATAGGTCCGCATGGTGCCAAAGAGCAGGAGGCGAGGAGCGATCGGGTCAGCAATGGCGCGCAGGTCATCAGCCGTAGCCGACGCCATCTGCATCGGCGGCGGCGGGACGATGTGCAGACGGCTCGCATCCACGCCTTGAGCCAGGAGCGTCGAGCGGGTGGAATCGCCGTGGACGATCAGCGCATCGAACCGGTCGAGCAGAGCGCGATAGCCACGCCCCTGGAGCCCGGCGTCGTCATGATAGGCTTCGGCGTTATGGACGGTGTGGACGAGCGGCACGCGCCCCCCGAGGCGTGCGAGCCATAGGCGGTCGACGGGGGCCAGCGGCAACCACTGAACATGGACGATGTCGGCGCGCGCCAGCGACGCGAGCGAACCGAAGGCGCTGAAAGCTGCATATTCGGCCGCCTTCGCCAAGCGAAACGGAAGACCCTTGCCCAGAGCGCGCGCCGCCCGCTCCGACCAGCGGAAAAATCGCGGATCGTAGCGGTAGCGCTCCGGCGCAATCGCATCGGTGTCGCGCATCGGTCGCGCAAGCAGCGTCACGTCCATGCCGACGTCCGCCAGCGCCGCACACAGCGAATCGTCATAGCGGCCGGTGAAGAGCGACGGATCGAGCATCAATATTTTCATCGGCCGATGGTCCGCGTCAGCGCCCGCAGCGAATGGGCATGGATCGCGCCCGCCCCCAATAGCGTAAGCGTATAGAGCGCCAGAAACATATGATCGAACCGCGAAACCCACAGCGCCGCCAACGGCACGCTGGCAAGCGATCCGGCCAGAAAGGGTAGCGACCGCCAGAGCAGATGACGGAAGCGACCCAGCGCCGACTGGATGTAGACCGAGACGCACATGATCGCGAGCGCGCCCAGGCCAAGCGCGACAAGCGCGATTTCGCCAGCGCCTATCGCCGCCTTGCCGTCGAACAATTGCGCAAACAGCCAGCGCCCGATGAAAGCCAGCCCCACCGCCGCGGCGAACGCCATCATCGCTGCACCGGCCAGCGCCCGGCCCACGATCTGGCGGAACCGGACAGCGTCGCCCGCATGGAAGGCGCGGGTCGCGCGGGGAAGCGCGGCTTCCACCAGCGCGCGCACAGTCATCGACAGGGCGCGGCTCATCTTGAACAGGAAATCGAACAACAGCAGCGGCCGGGCTTCGCGGGTCGCCAATGCGATCAGGAAATAGGGCGCATTATAGGCGGCGACCTCCGACAGGGTGAAGGCGACCGACGCGCTCAAGTCGCGCACATAGCGCGCGCGTACATGGCCGCCGCCAACGCGCAGTCCGAGCCAGTGCCCGGCCTTCATGTTCAGCCGCCGATGGGCCAGGCGAAGCGCGAAAGCGAGCGCGATCAAAGTCACGCTAAGTTGCAAGGCGACAGACAGGGTGACATCCAGCCCGCGCAGCACGCCGACCAGCAGCAGGATCGTCGCGATGCGGCGCGCGCAGTCGATCAGTTCCCATCGAAAATTCGCGTCGCTTGCCGCCAGCATCCTCTTGATCAGAAGCGCGGGCAGATTGAAACAGGCCGACAGGAAGAAGAGCAGGAACAGCATTGGCATCATGGTCGGCAGCCAGCCAAGGGCCAGCGCCGCCACCAGCAGCAGCGCCGCAACCCCGATCAGCGCCAGCAGAAGGGCCAGGATGAAGCCCAGTTCCTCGGGACGGTAATCGTCGCCCTCTCCGCCCAGCCAGTGCCGTCGCAACCGAGCGTAGACGATAGTGGTGACGCCGAATTCGGCCGAAACAGTGAAATTGCCGAAGGCAACGAGCAGCAGGAAGGCGCGAAACTCATCCAGCGGCAGCACCCGCACGAAAACATAGGTGACGGCAAAGCCCCAGATCAGCACCAGCGCGACATTGGCGAGCTTGACCGCTGCCAGCAGGCGGGCCGAGCCCTCCGCGCGGATGAGCAGGCTCACGCCCGCCTGCGCGCGCGGAACAGCCGTTCGTCGAGGGCGAAGCGATGGCGCAGTACCGGCTCGACCGCGCCTGCGTCCAGCTCATCCAGATCGAAACCGGCCGCGCGGATGCGGTCAGCGAAGTCGGGACCATATTGGCGGACATGGTCCCATTGGCCAAAGCGACGTTCGCGTTCGCGCGCGGGCATGGCAAAGCTGCCATCCTGCGTCGGCGCGGCCCAGAGCGGCACGATCAGCCACGCTTCGCCACCGGGCCGAAGCGCCCGGTAAATGTTGCGCAGCACCGCCATGTCGTCTGGAACATGCTCCATCACATGGCTGGCATAGACGATGTCGAAACGGGCTTCGTCGGCCAGCGTCATCAAGTCGACCCGGACCATGCCGGGCACGCGATAGCGCGCCGGATCGAGATCGGCGGGCACATAGTCGCCGGCAGCAGCCGAAAACCGCGTGACGAGGCTCGCTTCATTGGGCGCCAGATGCAACACCGCGCCGCCCTGGGGCACGATGATCGTGCCGGCATCGAGCAGATAGTGCATCAGCCTTTCACGCGGCGACGCGCCGCAGGCAGGGCAGCCCCAGTCGCCATTGTCGCCATAGCGAAAAAAGCCGACGACATCGCGCCCGCACGCGGCGCAGGCGCGCACGCGCGGCGCGCCCAGCATCGTTCGCGCGCGCAAAATCATCCGGGAAAGATGCTTGCCGACAGCCTTGGCCGCCCGCTGGAAGGTGATCACGCCGCTCTCCACAGGGGATGAAAGCGCCCGCCTATACTATAAGCGCGCCGCTTTGCGAGAGGGATCAGCGCGATTTGGCCGGGGCCCATGTGACGAAGGTGCCGCCGCCCATCGCGCGCACCACGCCCTGCAAGGTCGCAGCGTAAGCGATCAGTATGTCGACTACTGACGCGAGAGGACCGCGCCGCATCGACAAACCGAGCGCCAGCAGCAGCGCTGCGGCAAGCGCCAGTCCCAGCAACAGCCAGGGCGACACGAGCCACGCCAGCGCGCCTGCGGCCAGCGCGCCGGTAATCAGGAACAGCCCGCCAAACCAGCGCAACATCTTGCGCGAGGCATATTTGAAGCGATCGACCGCCGCCATGCGCCGCAGCTGCGGCCGCAAATGCCCATGGGTATGCCATGCCCGCGCCGCGATCCTGACCTTGCGCCGATATTCGTCGCCACGCGCCGCCACCAGCCGCTCGCGCGCGATTACGTCGCGCGCCTTGACCAGCCGCCGTCCGGCGAAAATGACCGCCATCGACACCGTCAGATCGTCAAGCACCGTATCGGGAAAGTCGGGATAGAGCGCGCGACGGACCGAAAAGATCGAACCGTCCGCGCCCAGCACATTGCCGGTGCGCGATTCGGCGTCCTTGAGCGCTTCTTCGATCCGCCAATAGAGCGATCCGACCGAAGCGGTCGCGCTTTCCCCCTCGCCCACATAATGCAGCGACCCCAGCACGCCGCCGACCGCCGGGTCGGCGTAGCGCGCCAGCAACCGGTCGATCGCATCGAGATCGAGCATCACATTGGCGTCGGTGAAGATCAATATGTCGCCCGTGGCGCGCGCGGCGAGCTGCTTCATGCCATGCGCCTTGCCGCTGCGCCCCGGTCCACGGACCAGGGTGACGAAATCCCCCGCAGCGGCGATCTGCACCGCGGTGTCGTCCGACGATCCATCATCGAAGGCGAGGATCTCAAGGGCGGGATGCCGCGTCTTGAGCGCCGCGAGATTGGCCAGCTTTTCCGGCATGGCCGCAGCTTCATTATAGGCGCAGAACAGCAGCGACGCCGAAGGCGCCGGGCCGGGCTGTGGCCTGTCCGCCACGGCCGGCAGCAACCGCAGGACCAGCGGATAGAAGATGAATGGCCAGAGCAGGCCGATCAGGCTGAATGCCAGCAACATGCCGAGGACAATGCACAGGGTCATCAATAGGCCTTGTGATGGACGAGCACGCCGAGCGTCGCCACGATGATGCGAATGTCGCGCAGGATCGACCAGGCAGTGACATATTCAAGGTCCGACTGGAGCCGGTCGATCAGATCCTGATGATGGTCGGTCGCACCCCGATGGCCGCGCACCTGAGCAAGGCCGGTCATGCCCGGCTTGATGCAATGCCGCTCCCAGTAGCGGTCGTCCACTTCCCAATAAAGCGTATCGCCGGCCTTTGCCGCCGCTGCATGGGGACGTGGACCAACGATACTCATGTCGCCGCGCAAAACATTGAAAAGCTGCGGCAATTCATCAATGCTGGTGCGCCGGAGAAAACGGCCTACGCGCGTCACCCGATCATCGTCGCGGCGCGTGAGCGTATCGGCGCGATGATCCGTCCTGTCCGTTCGCATCGAACGGAATTTGTAGATCTGGAATGGCCGGGCATCGCGGCCGATGCGCGGCTGGCGGAACAGGACCGGGCCGGGGCTGGTCAGCTTCACCGCCAGCATAGCGCCGAGCAGGAGGGGCGAAAGCACCAGCGTCGCCAACCCTGCGACGACAATGTCGAACAGCCGCTTGATGATGCGGTCGCGAAACTGGAACGGCCCGCCAGCCACGACGATGGTCGGCTGACGCCGATATTCGTCCACCCGCGCGGGGGCGAAACGCAGCAGTTCGGGCACGACGATCTCGCCCCGTGCCGACAGGGATTTGAGCGCCACCGACCAGTCGTCCATGCGCTCCAGCGGGCAGGCGACGACCACCCGTTCCGCCATGCCCACCGCAGCCGCCAATCGTTCTGCCATGTCGGCGTCATGCCGTTCGGGGCGCAGGTCCGCGGCGTCTGCCTGGATCAGTTCGACATGAGGACCGACGTCGATGTCGACACCGTCAAGGATCACGGCGGTCAGATGCGGCACTTCTCCCAACAGCCGTTCGGCAAGCCGCGCAATCGCGAAGCGCACCAGCGTCACGCCACCCGCCGACAGCAGCAGGCCGGCGACGAAGGTAAGGCGCGACAGACGCTCGGCGATCTTGCCCAGATAGACGATCAGCAACATCAGCAGGGCGGCCTGAACCAGCGCCCAGAGCGCCCCGACAATGCCCCGCCGAACATTGTCGATCATGCGGATGCCATAAGCGCCGCCCTGCACCGCCAGCAGTGCGTAGAGCGGCGCGATCATCGCGAACATGACGATGCCATGGGGTTTTCCGGGTTCCCCCCACACCGCGCCCAGCACCAGCCAATTGGCGATCATGAAGGCCAGCAGCAGCCCGGCCATGTCGCCCAGCAGACAGAGCAGGTACAGCCGTAGCCGCACGATTTCCTTCGATACTGTCACGACGCGCCCATGCTTCCTGCCACCGCGCTGCCTTCAGCCACCCGGTCGCCCGGCGATTGGCACCGGCCCACGTCGCTGGCAAGGGGATTCACCTGTTTACCCCCGACGGCCAGGCTTCAGCCGGATCGGTGATAGTCGTAACCCATGTCGCGGCCCTGCTGTTTGGTCAGCACCGCGCCGATCGCGACACCGCCCGCACGCCGCAGCCGGTCGACCGCGACACGCAATCCGCCATGATGGTTGCGGCCCGATTCGATGATCAGCAAGGTCGCCTGCGCCCGCGCGGCGATCAATGGCGCATCGGGCAGGCCCAGAATCGCGGGCGCATCGACCAGCACGGTGTCGAACCGCCCCTGCACCTGGGTCAGCAGCCCGTCGAGCGCGGGGGTCGCGAGCAATTCGGCCGGGTTGGGCGGGATCGCGCCACAGGGCATGATCCACAGGTTGGGCACCCCGCTTTCGACGATGACGTCTTCGCTCGTCGCCTGCCCGGTCATCACGGCACTGACGCCGGCGCCGCCGATGCGGAACAATATATGCTGGGAAGGGTGGCGCATGTCGGCGTCGATCACGAGCACGCGCTTGCCCAGGTCAGCGAGCGCGTGCGCCAGCGCATGGACCATCGTCGATTTGCCCTCATGCGCCTGCGCGCTGGTAACGAGGATGGATCGTGGCAGACCGTCGACCGACGCCAGCAGCAGCGATTGTGCGATGGGCAAGACCATCGCCGCGTCCGGCACATCGCCGTCGCCCGACGCCGGCACCGACCCCAGCAGGGGCAGGTCGACACGCTCGGCCAGCGTTTCGGCGGACGTCACCGCATCATCGAATATGTGCCGCGCCGCGACCAGCAGCAGGCCCAGAACGAGACCGCCCAGCGATGCGACCAGCAAGGTTATGCCGATATTGGGCGATGTCGGCCGGGCGGGAACGGCGGCGCGATCCAGCGGCTGGATGCGGCCTGCCTGAAACCCTGCCTGCGATGCCATGTCGCGATAGCGCTGGAGCAGGCTGTCGTGGAGCGTACGGAAAGTGTCGACCTGGCGCTCCATGATCCCGATCTGCACATCGCGCCCGCGTCCGCGATCGGCAGCACGCTCGATATCGGCGATCTCCCGGTCGATCTGTTGTTCACCGCGCATCGCGACGGCATATTGCTCGCGCATCGAGGTGCGGATGGTTTGGCCCAGGCGGTCCATCTGGTCGTCCAGCACCGCCAGTCGCGCTCGCGCCTCCCGCACTTGCGGGTGGGCGTCCTGCCGGAACTGGCGCTGTTCGACCAGATTGGCCTGCGCCTGCGCACGCTGTTGCAGCAACTGCTGCATCGCACCGTTGGCAAGCACGTCCGGCAATGTGGTGGGGCTGGCATTGCGCGCGCTCTCCCACCGTTTCTGCGCGGCGATCCGCTCGGACAGCGCCTGGGCGCGGAAGGCGTTGAGCTGGGCCAGCCGGGTCGCCAATGTGGCGCTGTCAGAGGGGACATCGCGGTCAGGCGGCGCGGCGCCCCTGGGTAACGAGACGGCGTCGAGCCGTCCGGCATAGACCGCAAGCTCGCGCTCGGCGCGTTCGAGGTCACGACGCGCGCCATCCAGTTCGCCAAGCAGGAAGCGGCGTGCCTGAACCCCCGAATCAAAGCCGCGCTTCAGATCGGCACGGATCAGATTATCGGCGAAGCTATTGGCTATGCGCGCCGAAAGAACCGGGTCCGCGCTCGTAAAGGCAATATTGATGATGCGCGAGCGCCCAGGCAATTCGGCGTTCAGTCCCTTGGCCAGCATCTGGGTGATCTGCTCGCGCTCCACCTGCTGACGGCTGAGCGCGCCCACCCCCTGGGTCGGGCGGCTGCGATCCATCGCGCGGAAGAACGCGTCGCTCCTAGCGAGCTTGAGGTCGCGCGCGATATCCTGCGCAAGCGAACGGCTGCGCAATACTTGGATCTGGGTCTGCATCAGCGATTCGGTGTCCGATGCGGTAGCGCCGGGCCGCCCGCCGCCGTCGGTTCCCGCCGCGCCGGCCGGCACATCCTCCACCTCTACCGAAGCGGTCGCCCGATAATCGGGAGTGGATGACAGGATCAGCAGCAGGCCGGCCAGCATGCACAGCGCCATCGAGACGAACAGGATGAGGCGTTGACGACGAACCACCGTCCATATCGCCCCGCCCGCCACCACGAAGCGAACGGCACGACCGCCATCGGCTAGGCCATCACCGGCCGAAGTCGCCGCGGGTGCGCGTCGGGGCGACATGCTCACTTGTCGACGTCCAGCGCGATGAAGGCAGTGGTCAGCGCGGGGGCTGCACCCGTCAAGTCGCGCAGCACGGCCTTGGCGCGGGAAAGACCGACGATGATGGTATCGCCCGGCAATATTTCGGGATCGTCGGCCCTGCCCGCTCGGATAGCGCCAAGATCGAACATCGCGGCACGGCGCTCGCCCTCCACGATCCTCACCACGACGATGCCGCCAAGCTGCGCGATGCGCGTAGGTCCGCCCGCCATCGCCACCGCATCGAGCAGGCCGATGCGTCCTTCGACCGGATAGAGACCGGGGCGTGAGACTTCACCGTCGAGAGTGACTCGGCGCGCCACCGCCTTCTTGACGAAGATAGTGACTTGCGGAGAGACGAGATAGCGCTGGCCGAGCCGGCCGGCGATGACGTCGGCCGCTTCATGGGCGGATAGACCCGCCACGGGAATGTCCCCCACCAGCGGCAGGCGCACCTGGCCCGCCGCGTCGACGGCGGCGTCCTCCAGCGACAGGTCCGGCTCGCGATAGACGGTAATGCGCAGGACATCGTACGCGCCGATCCGATGATCCGCGCCCCTCTCTGGCGGCGGCGGCACCAGCGCGTAGGCGGCCTCCCCCTTCGGCGCGTCGGGCACGGTCGAGCAGGCCGCCAGGACGAGCGCGGACGCGAGCGGCAGCGCCCGGCGCAGGCGCTTGTATCTCCCGGCGATGGCGAGTTGCCCCGTGCGGGCGGTCATTCGCTGCTGTCTCCAGCGCCCGGAATGGGGCGTTGCGCGGGACCTAGCGGGGCCGCGCGCGCATGGCAATCATGTAGGGGACGAGGCGAGCGCGCGGCGCTGTCACATCGCCGCGCGACTGGGCGCGGGGGAGATGATCGGCACTGGCTGGTCGGGCCATATCCCGCGCGTGTCATATACCGCCTTGCCGGCGCGTTCGTCGATGGGGACGGATTTGAACATGTCATGATCAACCAGAATGACGAAAACGCCACATTGTTCCAGTGCCGTATCGAGATCCATCAGCTCGGCGCCGGTGCCGGCAAACTCCATGGGCAGCGCCTGGGCATAGGGTTCGACCAGCTTGACTCGGCGGCCATAGCGCCGCGCCAGCCTGGCAGCGACCTTGACCGCGGGGCTTTCGCGGAAATCATCGATATTGGCTTTGAAGGCGAGGCCCAGGCAGGCAATGTCCTCGCCGGGGAACGCATCGACCAGGTCCGATGCCCTGGCAACGACATGATCGGTCTTGCCGTCGTTCACTTCGCGCGCGGTGCGGATGATGCGCGCATTTTTCGGGTCGCCATGGACGATGAACCATGGGTCGACCGCAATGCAATGGCCGCCGACGCCGGGACCGGGCTGAAGAATGTTCACGCGCGGATGGCGGTTGGCGAGGCGGATCACTTCCCACACGTCGATGTCCATACCGTCCGCGATCACCGACAGTTCGTTGGCGAAGGCGATGTTGACGTCGCGAAAGCTGTTTTCGACCAGCTTGACCATTTCGGCCGCGCGCGCGGTGGTGGTGATGCACTGGCCCCGCACGAACTGGCGGTAGAAGCCCAACGCCTTGCGCGCGCAACGCGGCGTAATGCCGCCGATGCAGCGGTCATTGTCTATCAGTTCGACGAGAATGCGGCCGGGCAACACCCGTTCGGGACAATAGGCAATGGCGATGTCGCCGGCACTGCCCTTTCCCGGCATTTTGAGGTCGGGGCGAAGCTGGCCGAACAGGTCGCGCATCGCTTCGGTGGTGCCGACGGGGGACGTGGATTCGAGAATCACGGTGTCGCCGTTCTTCAGGACGGGCGCTACGGTGCGTGCCGCCTTGAGGATGAAGGATATATCGGGCGCGCGATCCTCCGAAACGGGGGTGGGCACGGCGATGATGAAGACATCGCTCGATTCGACGGTCAGGCTGGCGCGCAGGTTGCCGCGTGCGACGACGCCCTGAACCAGGCCATCGAGATCGACTTCCTCGATATGAACGCGACCCGAATTGACCGTTTCGACCACATGCGCGCTGACGTCAACGCCGACCACCTGCGCCCCGCCCCGCGCGATGAGCGCAGCGGTGGGCAGGCCGATATAGCCAAGGCCGATGACGGAAACCTTTTGCTTGGTGTCGACGGGCATGAGGGGCAGGTCCTAGGGCAAGCGGATGATCTGACCGCTTTTCTGCCCGGAAATGCTGAAGATTTCGGTAATGGACATTGCCGGACGCACAGGATCGCCGATCAGGCCGCCGGCCGCGTCACCCGGCCGAACAATATCTGATAATTGTCGCCCGCGCCGTCGACGTCGAAGCACGCCATGACCCGCCGAAGCTGCGCCCCGGTGAGCGGCTTGCGGCCTTCGACCGGAACCACCGCGCCGATTCCGCGAAGATGAGCGACAAGGCCCCGCGCATCGCCACAGTCGAGCAAATAGTCCTCATCGAAGGCGAACGCATCAGCATAATCGCGCAATATGTCACGCAGATCATCCAGACGCGGATAGATCGGCACGCCCGGCTCGAACCCGCAGACTTCATGCGCCGTTCGCCAGCGCGCAAAACTGCCCGCGCCCATGGTCGAAAAAATCAGGCTGCCGCCCGGCCGCAGCAGGCCAAACAGCCGCGCGATCGCTTCGCCCAGATCATCGAACCATTGAAAGGCGAGGCTGGACAGGATGAGGTCAAACCAGGGTCCGTCGAATGCGGGTGCTTCGCCGTCCATCGTCAGAAACCTGCCGGCGACCATCCCGCCCCATGCGGCGCGATCCACCATTTCCGGGGCGATGTCGGTGGCGACCAGCTCGGCACCTGGCCAGCGCATCTGGATGTCACGGGTCAGAAAACCTGTGCCGCAGCCAATCTCGAGCAGCCGTGCGACATCCTGCGGCTTTTGACGATATGCCAGGTCGGCAACCAGCGCCGCCGCCTGCCGCTGAGGCCCGGCGTGATCGTCGTAGCGAGACGCCGCCGCGCCGAACGCATGGCTTATCCGTTGCTTGCGGATGTCATTCATGGCTAGTCCGCATGGCAGAGCCCCGCCCGTATCGCCAGCCCTTTCCAAAAAGGACGATCCTTGACCGTCGCCACCAATCGCATCGTCGCCATGGACGTGCTGCGCGGATGCGCCGTCATGGGCATATTGTGGATGAATATCACGGCCTTTGCCCAGCCGAGCGCCGCCTATTTCAACCCCGCCGCCATGGGATCGCTGTCGATCGCCGACAAGTTGACCTGGCTGGTCGGCTTCGTTGCGGTCGACGGCAAGATGCGGGGCCTGTTCTCGCTGCTCTTCGGGGCTTCGATGCTGCTGGTGATCGACAAGGCTGAAATGGCGGGCCGAAACGGTCGTCGCGTCCAGATGATCCGCTCGGCCTGGCTGTTCCTGTTCGGCCTCGCCCATTATCTGCTGTTGTGGTGGGGCGATATTCTGATGGTCTATGCGGTCGTTGGCCTCGCCGCCCTGCCCCTTGCGGGCCGACAACCGATCGCGCTCGTCAAATGGGCATTCCTGGCCTTCCTGGTCCATTTTCTGCTTGTCGGCAGCACCGCCGTGGTGATGATGATGTGGCATAGCGCCGCCGCCACGCCAGGGGCCACGCCAGCCCTCGTGCAGGGTTACAGCGACTTCATGGGCGGAATGAGCGATCCGCAAAGCCCCGCTATCCTGGCGGAAAAAGAACGCTATCGGGACGGCTTTGCCGCCATCGTCGGTTACAATATCAGCCAATATCCTGTGGAATGGCTTCGCAATCTTATCTTCACCAGCTTCGATACGCTGGGTTTCATGTTGCTGGGCATGGCGATGCTCAAAAGCGGATTCCTGACGGGCCGCTGGGATGCGGACCAATATCGCCGCACCGCTCGCCATTGTTTCATGGTGGGAACGCCGCCGCTTGTCGCGCTCGGCCTGTATGTCATGGCCAGCGATTATCCGCCGCTGGGGACGATGGGGGCGGTGCTGGCCTGGTCCTTCCCCTTCCGCATTCCGATGGTCGTCGGCTGGGCTGCGCTGATCCTGTGGCTGGCGGGCCGGCATGCCGCGCATTCTGCCCTTGCACGCATCAGCGCCGCGGGACGGCTCGCGCTCACCAATTATCTCGGCAGCAGCCTGTTGATGACCGCGATTTTCTATGGTTGGGGCATGGGACTGTTCGGGCTTTTCCCACCGTTCTCCCTGCTGCCCTTCATTCTGACGGGCTGGGCCATCATGCTGGTCTGGTCAGCATCGTGGACGCGGCGATTCGCCACCGGTCCCGCCGAGTGGCTCTGGCGAAGTCTGGCTGCCGGAAAAATGCAATCCATTCGCAAGAGCGAGTGATTTTACTATTGCGACCCATTATCAGTCACGCTATCTCTCCCTCCAGGAGAAGCAAATGGTCGTGTGTGTTTGTAATGCCATCCGCGAAAAGGACCTGAAGGACGCTGTCCGCGACGGTGCGGACACGCCTTGCAGCGCCTATGCCCGGTTCGGCCGTCGCCCCAAATGCGGACAGTGCGTTCCGTTCGCGCGAACCATTATCGCCGCGGAGCGCGCATCCGCCTGACACTGCGAATCAGCCGCAGCGGAACCGCGCTTCCAATCGCGACCATCACGCATTAGCGTTGCTGAAAATGGCGGAAATCCGCCATTTTTGCCTTAACATCCGGGCACTTGCAGCTTATGATGCCGCTGTCCAATCCATCATCGGAGCGAAGCGCCATGAAAGGCGACCCCAAGGTCATCGACTATCTGAACGACGTGCTCAAGAACGAGTTGACGGCGATCAACCAGTATTTCCTGCATTATCGCATGCTGGATCATTGGGGCATCGAGAAGCTCGCCAAATTCGAATATGGCGAATCCATCGACGAAATGAAACATGCCGACGAGGTCGCCAAGCGCATTCTGTTTCTCGATGGCCTCCCTAATTTCCAGCTGCTGGGGCGCCTGAAAATCGGCGAGTCGGTTGAGGAGGTGCTCAAGGCAGATCTCGCGCTGGAATATGAAGCGCTGCCCGCGCTGAAGGACGGCATCGCCTATTGCGAGAGCGTGCGCGACTATGTGACCCGAGACCTGTTCCAGATGATCCTGGAAAGCGAGGAAGAGCATATCGACACGCTGGAAACCCAGTTCGAGATGATCGAACGCATGGGTATCCAGAATTACATTCAGTTGCAGAGCAAACCGACCGGCGAGGAATAGGCGAGAGCGGGCGGCGCCGCCTTTGCCAGGCGCCGCCTATAGCAGGGCGTCGAGCATGCCGATCAGCGGCAGGTCCGCCGGCGGCATCGGCATCGCATACATTTGCGCAGGGTGCATCCATTTGAGCGCGCTCGCATGGTGAGGCTGCGCGATCCCTTTCCATTTGCGACAGACATAAAGCAGCATCAGCAGATGCCGAGCCCCAAGCGGCTCGCTGGCGAAGGTCGCCGGTGCGAGACAGCTGGCGTGGGTTTCGATCCCCAGTTCCTCCTGCAACTCGCGGATCAGCGCCGCTTCGGGCGTTTCGCCGGACTCTACCTTGCCGCCAGGGAATTCCCACAGCCCTGCCATCGATTTTCCCGGCGGGCGCTGTTGCAGCAGCACGCGGCCGTCGGCGTCGATTAACGCGGCGGCAACGACGAATATCGGGAAATCTACGCTCATGAGCCTCCGGTGAAGAGCTTTATTAACCCTGTCTGATTTACAACTGCAGCCGTTCTGCAACCGAACGGGATTCGTATGCACAAAGTGATCATAAAAATACGAAAATCCCGGCTTTTTGCCTGCGTTCGGGGTGCGACTGCCATCGAATATGGCCTGATCATCGCGATGATCGTGCTCGCCATGATCGCCGCTCTCAGCAATGTCGCGAACAAGACCACGGGCATGTGGAACAATGTTTCGACAGAAGTTCTCGCAAATTAACCATCCCGATTTGACAATCTTTGTTCCTATTAAACTTTCTTCAACCTCATTTCCCTAAACCGCTGACTGTCGACCTAATCCAAAGACGGGGCGGCCGGGTAGTTACGGTAATTCCAGCAAGGAGACATGATATGAAGTTCATCCGTAAGATGCAGAAGAACGAAAAGGGCGCCACCGCAATCGAATATGGCCTGATCGCCGCGCTGATCGCCGTCGCCGCCATTGGCGCGATGACCAGCCTGGGCACGAAGCTGGGCAGCACCTTCAACAATGTCGGCGGCAACCTGAAATAAGCCACGACTGCGTTAGCGATAAAGGGGCGGCGGAAGCAATTCCGCCGCCCCTTTTTGCGTCATACCACAATCTTCACCCGCTGGCCCGGGCGCAGCACGCTTTGCGCGGTCAGGGCATTGAGGGTGAGGAAACGATCGAGTTGCTGGTCGGCAAAGGCCATCCGCTTGGCCAGCGTATGGACGGTATCGCCGGAACGGACGGTAACGACGCTGATCCGCTTTGGCTTGATCGCCGCAGCTTCCTGCGCGGACAGGCGCTGGACCGACTCCACCATTGGCACAAAGCCGCCTAGCCCCTGCCCCGCCGGCGTCATCAACAGGAAATGATAGGCTTTGCCGCCACCAAAATCATAAGCGAAAACGGTGGCGTCGATTTGCCGCGACTGTGTGTTGGCGCGGATCGTACGGTAGGCTGCGGGAATGCCGTTGATCGTCGTGCGGCGCGTTTCGCCTGCCGGAATCGTAGCATTCTGGCCGGCAAGCGCGGCGAAAACGCCGTTTACATAGGCGTCCAGATTGCCTGAATAGCTGCTGGTGCTGAACTGTGCCTTGCCGCCCGTTCCCGATACCGTCACCGCATCCGTACCATTTTCCATGCCATAGCCCGAAGGAATGGCGAAGGTCAGTCGCAGGTCCGGGTGACGGAAGCGATTGCCGTCGATCACGCCCTGCTTGGGATCGTCGCCATAAATCATTCCGTCGATCGCGTTCAGGAAAGCGTCGCGATTGCGCACGACGGACCGCGATCCGATGGATTGCGCATTTTTGGCGGCGCGCGCAACGCGCGCAGCGGGATCGGGATGCGTGCTCGCCCATTGCGGCATCGATCGCGCACTGCCGCTCGTGCGTGCGTCGAGCGCACTCTGTGCCGCCAGCGACGACAGCATCGAGGACAGCGCGCGCGGATCATAGCCCCCGGTGCCGAGATAGCGGATGCCGAGATCGTCGGCCTCATATTCCTGGGTGCGGGAAAATTTGAGGGTGAGCAATTGGCTGCCGGTGCCGATGCCCTTTTGCAATAAGCCGGCAATGCCCGAATCGCCGAGCAGCGCGCCGGTAAGCACCTGAAGCAATGTGCCGCCGATGGCATTGCGCTGCGCCGCCTGCTGACGCCGCTGGCCATGAAGCGCGGCGACATGGCCGACTTCATGGCCAAGTACGGCCGCCAACTCCGCCTCGTCATTCATCAATGCCAGCAACTGGCGGGTGACATAGACATAGCCGCCGGGAATCGCGAAAGCGTTGTTGGCCGGCGAATTCAACAGGGTGACGGTGAAATCGCCCTGGGCATTGGAAAGGTTCGACTGGACGGCAATGCGCCTGCCGACGCTCTCGACATAGCGCGCCTGCGGTCCTGTGTAAGCTCCGCCAAATTCCACCAGCAGTTGGGGATGCTGCTTGGCGCCCGCGGCCTTATCCTGCGCGCTGATAGAAGAAACCGTGCGAATCGTGTTTTGCTGGCCGGTCGCGGGTATCGCCAGCGTGCCGGCAAAGGCCAGCACAGCTGCGGTCAGATAGATGCGGCGCTTCATGAATGACCCCTCCTGCTGCCGTTGTCACAGCGTAACGAGGGACAGACCTTACCGTTCCGACATGCGATGCGTCAAAGCATCAGGCGCCTATCGCCAGGAACTTGTCGGCGCGATCGGTGCGCAACGCTGCGGGGTCCATTCGGGCCAGGATATCGAGTTCCTGGCTGATCGCATCGGCCAGGCTGGCAATGGCTTCGACCGGCTGTCTATGGGCGCCGCCCATCGGTTCAGGCACGATGCGGTCGATGACTCCCAGCGCCTTGAGGTGTTGGGCCGTTACCTGCATGGCGGTGGCGGCGTCGCTTGCCTTGTCCGCGGTGCGCCACAGGATCGAGGCGCAACCTTCGGGCGAGATCACCGAATAGACGGCATGTTCGAACATCAACACGCGGTTTGCGGCGGCAAGCGCGACCGCGCCGCCCGATCCGCCTTCGCCCACCACGGCTGCCACCATCGGGACGCCCAGGGCCAGACACGCTTCGGTCGAGCGGGCGATGGCTTCGGCCTGGCCGCGCTCTTCGGCCTGGATGCCGGGGAAAGCGCCCGACGTGTCAACCAGCGTCACCACCGGCAGGCCGAAGCGATCGGCCAGTTCCATCAGGCGGATCGCCTTGCGATAACCCTCCGGCTTGGCCATGCCGAAATTGTGCCGTACGCGGCTGGCGGTGTCGTCGCCCTTTTCATGGCCGATCACCATGACGCGGCGTTCGTCGAGCGTAGCGAAGCCGCCGATGATCGCCTGATCATCGCCAAAGGCGCGATCGCCGGCGAGGGGCATGAAATTGTCGAACATGCCCGCAACATAATCCTTGAAATGCGGACGATCGGGGTGGCGGGCGACCTGGGTCTTCTGCCAGGGCGTGAGCTTGTCGTACGTGTCGACCAGCAGCTTGGCCGCACGTTGTTCGAGCTTGTCGATTTCGGCGCCGATGTCGATGTCGCCGACGTCAGCGGTGGCGCGCAGTTCGGTGATGCGCGCTTCAAGTTCCGCCACGGGTTTTTCGAATTCGAGAAAGCTGACCATGGCGCATGGCGTTAGGCGGCGCGGCGCGCGGCGTCAACGGCGAGGCGTCATCGTTGCAAGCGGGTGGCGGCTGTTGACCAGTTCCACCAGCCGGCGGCTGTCGACATGGGTGTAGATCTGGGTCGTCCCGATATCGGCATGGCCCAGCATCGCCTGAAGCGCGCGCAAATCCGCACCGCCTTCCAGCAGATGCGTGGCAAAGGCGTGGCGCAGGACATGGGGGCTGATGCGGTCGGGCGGAATGCCGGCCGCTGCCGCGAGCGATTTTATCATCTGGTAGAGGCGGATACGAGACAGATGGCTCCTGCCCGAAGGGAACAGCCAGGGCGAATCCGCCGGTACGTGCGCCAGCCAGGCCGCGACGGCGGCGCGGGCGCGGTCGGAAATCGGCACCAGCCGTTCTCGACCGCCCTTGCCCCGAAGGATCAGGAACGGCCGATCGGCCGACAGCGCCCGGCGCGGCAGCGAAACCAGTTCGGTGGCGCGCAGGCCCGAACCATATAGCAATTCCACCAGCGCAGACAGGCGCAGGTCGAGCCGCGCAGGCGGATCGGCGGCAAGGCGCCCCGCGATCACCGCGAACAGGCGGTCGACATCGGCGGCGCTCATCACCTTGGGCAGCGGGCGCCGGGTAGCGGGACGCGGAAGCGCCGCTGAAGGATCATCGTCGCGCAAGCCTTCTTCGGCCAGAAACGCATAAAATGCGCGCAGCGCCGACGCTTTGCGGGCGACCGTCGACGCAGCCAGCGAGGCCCATGCCGCGGGAAGATCGGCAAGCGCGGCTTTGGGTGCCTGCGCCAGCGTGCCCATGATCGCGGCCGCACCGGTCAGATCGGTCCGGTAGGCGAGCAGGGTATTGGGCGATGCGCCGCGCTCGGCCGCCATCATTTCAAGGAAACGGTCGATCAGCGCCCTGTCATCCGACGTTATCGCATTGGCAGCCTGCCCCTGCCCCGGCGGCGAATCAGATCCGCGCAATCGCCTCCGCCGCGATCATCCGCGCTTCAGGATCGAGCCCGACGCGATGAAGCGCCGCGACGACATGGTAAAGATGCGCGGGCGGCAACCGGCCCCAGTCGGCGGCCTGCATGCCCACCGCAGCGAGCAACGCGACGGTGCCACGTTCGCCGCGTTGCGCCGCCGCGCCGATGGCGCGCGACCAGCGGCTGTTGGGCGCAAGCGTCAAGCCATTTTCAGCGGCGAGTTCGGCGGCGTTCTGTGCCGACAGCCGCGATAATCCGGCGAGACCCGCCAGCAGCATCCGTCCCTTTTGCGGTCCCGCTGCGCCGATATAGTTCGACACCCTGCCTTCGCCGATTTCCACGACGCTGCTGGGCGCACCGAGCGCGAGCAGCGCCCAGGCGTCCTGGGTGTCGCCTTCGATCTGGCCCAGCGCACGCGCCCAATTGGCCGCGCTGCGATCATAGCCGGCGCTGAGCATGGCGGCGATCAGCCGGGTCACATCCTGCGCATCGGCCCTTGCCACCGGCAATGCGGCCGCCGCCCGCGCCGTGACGATCAGGCCGGCATAGCTTGGCCGCTCATCCGCGCCCCACAAAATCCGCATCGCATCGACGCGCGCACCGACCGTTCCCGCGGCGTGCGCGGCGCGAAGAGCATCGACACGGTCGGACAGCGCGGCAGGCGCATCGCCATCGGTCGCGATCTGGCCATAGACGCCGACCAGCGCCGCCGAAGAAAAAACGCCAAGTTGCGCTGCGACTTCGGCGCCGGGCAAGCGCCTCACCGCCGACAGAGCGGGCGCGCGCGCTTCCCATGCGCGAACATGCGATCCCACCGTGGCGAACAGCGGTTCGGGGATTTCGACATTGAGCGCCATCGCCAGGCCAAAGCGCCAGGCCGTCAGGCGGTCGACCCCGTCCCATTCGATCTTGACCGAACGGCGCGCATTGAAACCGGTCCCCACCACCTTTTCAGCAAGCCGATAATCGATGCCGCGGATCACGCCGCGCCGCTGTGCCTGGTTGAGCGCACCGCTGGCCGAACCCTGATCACCCGACAGGGCGGCGCAGATCGGCTCGCTCATCGTCCAGGCCGGCTCCTTGCTGGTCTGGCGCGCGCCAGCGGCCAGCGGGCAGAAGCCGGCGGGATCGGCGGTGGCGAGATAGGTCTGCATCGCAATGGCGTAGAGCCTGGGCGTGTATCGATCTGAATCCACGCTTTGCACCATCAGCCGGGCGCCATCCGCTTCGCCCATGCGCAGCAACATCCAGGCACGCTCGGCGGCCCAGTCGGCGCCCTCAATGCCGCGGGGCGTGTCGACGGCCGACAGGAGGGCCCGGCGCAGCAGGATCGACGCCCAGCGCGACACCAGCGGGGCATGGGTTTCGCGCATCAGCGTGGCAAGAAACTGACCTTGCTGACTGCCAAAGGCGTCCGGTCCGAAACCACGCTCTTGCGGCGTCAACGGGCCGATGCGATCAAGCGAACGGCGCGCGGTATCGGGCAGGTCATATTTCGCCTTTTCCGCCGCCAGTTCCTCCTCGGACATGGCGGTTTCGGCGGCATTGGCCGCATCGGCGCCGGCGGGGGTCAGCGCAAGAACGTCGGTGGGGGCGAGGGCCGGGGGCGACGCGCCCGTGGGCGCGGGCGACCCCGGCGTGGGTGAAGGCGCAGGCGCTGGCGCCGGATCGCCAAAACCCGGCGGCAACAGCGATTCAGGCGCATCCTGCGCGACGACCGGCAGCGCCAGCGCCAGCGCGGCTGCACCCGCCGCCCATTTCCAATTCCCCCGCTCCCACCTCATGCAGGGTTACTTGCCCAACTTTTCGGCGGGAATGACCTTTTCGACGCGGGTCTGCGCCTGTTCGCCGCCACGCGACCAGAACAGCGCCAACAGCCCCACGATGATCGCGACCAGAACGATCGGAACGATCGGCAGCCGTGTGCCGCGGCGCGATGCGCCCTGAAAACTGCCAAAGTTGCGGTTGCTTTTCATGAGTCCTTCTGCGGCCGGGCGACCCGGCCAAAGTTGCGATTTGCCTCAGCGACGGGGGGCTGTATAGCCCCGCTCGCAATGCAGCGAAACATCAAATCCAATTCTCCGCACGCGCCGGTCGTGCTGGTGGGCATGATGGGGGTGGGAAAGTCGACCGTCGGTCGGCGGCTGGCCGCGCGCATGGGCCTGTCCTTCGTCGATGCAGACGAGGAGATAGAGAAAGCGGCGGGCATGACCATCGCCGAAATGTTCGAACGCTATGGCGAAGCGCATTTTCGCGACGGCGAGCGACGGGTGATCAGCCGGCTGCTGGACGGCGCGCCCAAGGTGATCGCCACCGGCGGGGGCGCATTCATGCAGGACGATACCCGCGCGCTGATACTGGAACAGGCGATAGCGATCTGGCTGGACGCCGATATCGACATATTGGTCGATCGGGTGTCCCGCCGCGAAGGCCGGCCGCTATTGAAGGATCGTGATCCGCGCGAGGTGCTGATGCAGTTGGCGGCTGTGCGCAATCCGGTCTACGCGCAGGCACCGATTCATGTAAAAAGCGCTGCCGCGCCGCACGAAGCCGCCGTAGACAAAATCATGGAAGCACTGAACCAATGCCGATAGTGCCCGTCGCGCTGGGCGCGCGCAGTTACGACATCCTGATCGAAGATGGCGCGCTCGATCGCGCGGCCATGCATCTGGCGCGGTTTGCGCGGGGCGGGCGGCTCGCGGTGGTGACCGACGAACAGGTTGCACAGGCGCAGCTTCCCCGGCTGACCGCTAGCCTGGAAAGCGCCGGCATCGCGGTCCAAACCATCATCCTGCCGCCGGGGGAAAGGACCAAGAGCTGGGGCCAGCTGGAGGCGCTGATCGACCGGCTGCTGATGCTGGAAATCGAACGGGGCGATCATATCATCGCCCTGGGCGGTGGCGTGATAGGCGATCTGGTGGGCTTTGCCGCCGCCATCCTCAAGCGCGGCTGCGGCTTCGTTCAGGTGCCCACGACACTGCTGGCGCAGGTCGACAGTTCGGTAGGGGGCAAGACCGCGATCAACACCGGCGCGGGCAAAAATCTGGTGGGCGCGTTCCACCAGCCTGGCTTCGTCCTGATCGACCCGACCACGCTCGACACGCTGCCACCGCGCGAAGTGCGCGCCGGCTATGCCGAGGTCGTCAAATATGGCCTGATCGACGATGCCGAATTCTTTGCCTGGTGCGAAGGGCAAGGCGAATATCTGTTGTCGGGCGATCCGCAGGCCCGGCTCCATGCGATCGAAAAAAGCGTGCGGGCAAAGGCCGCGATCGTCGCGGACGATGAACGCGAGACGAGCGGGCGGCGCGCCTTGCTCAACCTGGGTCATACCTTTGGCCATGCGCTGGAGGCCGACACCGGCTTTTCCGACAGGTTGCTGCATGGCGAGGGCGTGGCGGCGGGCATGGCTCTGGCCTTCCGCTATTCGGCGCGACTCAACCTATGTTCGGCTGCCGACGCGGAACGAGTGACGGCGCATCTCAAGGCCGTGGGGCTGCCCTATGACCTTGCCAGCGCGGATGTGACCGGCAACGGCAGGACGCTGGTCGCGCACATGCTGCATGACAAGAAGATGGCCGGGGGCACCCTTCCCTTCCTGCTGGCGCATGCGATCGGCAAGACGTTCCTGTCGAAGGATGTGCTGCTGGACGATGTCGCGGCGTTCCTGGATCAGGACCGCCAGTAGATCCAGCCCGCCCATAGCCAGCCGACGATCAGCAGCGAACCGCCGATGGGCGTCACCGCGCCCAGCCATCGCGGCCCGCCCAGCGCCATGGCATAGAGTGTCAGCCCGAAAATCGCGCCGCCAGCCAGCAGCAGCATCGCCGGGCCGCGTGCCACGCCCATGATGGCGATGGCGGCAACCGCGTGGATCAACTGATACAGGCCGCCGGTGCGTAGCCAGTCCGCCGCTTGCGGGCTGCTCGCTCCATGCGCGCCGAACGCGCCTGCCGCGACGGCTAGCGCCCCCGACAGTGCCGCCAAAAAGCCTATCATCGGGCTTCATCTCCCCGTGTGAGCAGCCGCATCGATCGACCCGGCAGGAATATCAGATGTTTGGCGGCCATCAAATTGCCATGTTCGAGTTGGAGTTCGAGCCGTTGCCGGTCGTTTTCGCGATATTGCCGCTCGACCTCGGCGATCTCCGCTTCGGGCACGCCCAGCGACTCCAGGGCCTGAGTGCCCATGCAGATTGCCGATTCGAACACTTCGCGGACCACCCCTGCGACATCCATGTCCTGCAAAGCGATCAATTGGCGGCGATCGAATGCGCGCACGAGCAATGCCGCCTGCGGAAAGGCCTCGGCGACCGGTCCCAACTGCCGGGCATCCAGATGAGGATCGTCGATGCAAAAGGCGATCAGTCGGGCTTCGTCGCCCCCGGCCCTGCGGAGCAGGTCGATGCGGGTGCCGTCGCCATAATAGACTTGCGTGTCGAAGCGGCTTGAACTTTCAATCTGCGCCGGCTTCTTGTCGATCAGGGTCACTTCGAAACCGTGGCCCATCAGCATCTGCGCGACCGTCTGGCCAAAGCGGCCATAGCCGACGATGATCGCGCTGCCCTGTGGCGCCTCGTCCGGGCCGGCAAGCCCTTCGCCACCATTGGGCAGGGCAAATTCCAACCGGCGGGCAAACAGCATCAGGAAGGGCGTGGTCGCCATCGATACGGTGACGATCGCGCTGAACAGGCTGGCGGCCTCCGGCGCGATAAGCAGCGCCGATTGCGCCTGGGCGAAAAGGACAAAGCCGAACTCGCCGCCCTGGCTGAGCAGCAGGCCCATACCGACGGCAGGCTTCCAGTCCATGCCGAACAGGCGCGCGAGGCCGGCGATAATCGCGGTCTTGGTCGCGACCAGCATCGCCGCCAAGCCCAGGACGAACAGCGGATTGGCAAGCACAGCGCCGATGTCGAGCACCATGCCCACGGCGAGGAAGAAGAGGCCGAGCAGGATCGAGCGGAACGGTTCGACATCCGATTCGATTTCGTGGCGATAGGGTGAATCGGCCAGCATCACACCGGCCACGAATGCGCCCAGCGCGGTCGACAGATGCAGGCTGTGCATCAGGGCGGCGGCGGCGATCACCGTGAACAGCCCGACGACCACGAACAATTCGCGCTCGCCAAGGCCGCCGACCAGACGGAGCAGCGGGCCAAGGATGAAGCGACCGGCAAGCACAAGGCCAACGATCGCGGCAACGGTGTAAGCGGCCATCATCCAGCCGGGCGGACCGGCGGCGTCGGCCGGGTTGCGCGACAGGGCGGCGATGATGGTGATCAGCGGAACGATGGACAGATCCTGGAACAGCAGGATCGAGAAGGTTTTCTCGCCAAAGGGCGAGTTGATCCGGCCGCTGCTCTTGAGGCCGGGCAACACCTGCGCCGTCGATGACAGCGCCAATGGCAGGCCGAGCGCCAGCGCCGCGCCCAGGGTGAAGCCCGTGGCAAGGAAGATGAGACCCGTCAGGACGAACCCGCACAGAACCACCTGTGCCAGGCCAAGGGCGAAAATATCGCGTTTCAGCCGCCACAATCGGGCCGGGTTGAGTTCCAGGCCGACTAGGAAAAGCAGCAAGACGATGCCGATTTCGGCGATGGCAAGCTTGGATTCGCCGCCGCCGACCAGCCCCAGGCCTTGCGGCCCGACCACGGCGCCCGCGACCAGATAGCCAAGCACCGCGCCAAGGCCGAAGCGGCGAAACAGAAGGACGAAAGCCACCGCCGCCCCCAGCAGGACAACGCCTTCGGTCAGCAATATGTCGGTCGCCGATGGCGCGGCATGGGCCGCCGTCGCGTAAATGGCGAACATCAGGCGTCAGCCATGCGGGCGGCTTCGGCGATCGCTTCGAACCCCAGCCTGATCGAGGCATGGCGGGCGGGATAGGCCCGTGCAGGAGCGAGCACCGTGAGGCCGGGCCAGAAATCGAGATCGTCACTGGCGCCTGCAAGATAGGCGGCGAGCTGGTCGCGCGCCTGTTCCAGTTCGGCGGCGCTGAGGCCGATCGCATGGCCCGCCATCAGCGCGGCCGACGCCTGCCCCAATGCACAGGCGCGGACCTCCAGACCCATGTCCGCGACCCGCCCGTCAGCCATGCGCACATCAGCGGTTATCCGCGACCCGCACGTT
Source organism: Sphingobium anseongense (assembly GCF_037725245.1). Taxonomy (NCBI): domain Bacteria; kingdom Pseudomonadati; phylum Pseudomonadota; class Alphaproteobacteria; order Sphingomonadales; family Sphingobiaceae; genus Sphingobium; species Sphingobium anseongense. The sequence goes on from NZ_JBBJUL010000001.1 coordinate 102,487, forward strand.
GGCGAACGCTTCTCGACGCTTGCCTGAGGGTCGGTCAGCCGACCGTGGTGCGGGATGCTGGTGGCAAGACGCAGGATGTCATTATTATACAAGGGAGCGTTCATGCCTACCATGTAGGACAGCAACGTCCCGGCGTGAAGACGCGCCCGTTCAATGCCCCGCGCAAAGCCGGTCAAGCGCTTCGTCATACTCGCGGCGCAGCCGTGCGATAAGCGATGCGGCGGGGAGTATTTCCGAAACCGCGCCGATCCCCTGCCCACATCCCCAAATGTCCCGCCACGCCTTCTTGTCGCCGCCCAGACTGCCAAAATCCATCGCGCCCGGATCGGAACTGGGCAGATTGTCGGGGTCGAGGCCCGCGGCGACGATGCTGGGGCGCAAATAATTGCCATGGACGCCGGTGAACAGGTCGGAATAGATGATATCGGCGGCAGATCCTTCAACGATCGCCTGCTTATAGGCCTGGCTGGCGTCAGCTTCCTGTGTCGCGATAAAGGCCGATCCGACATAGGCCAGGTCCGCGCCGGCCGCACGCGCCGCCGCGATACTGCGTCCGGTGGCGATCGCGCCCGACAGCGCCAGGGGGCCATCGAACCAGGCGCGGATTTCCTCGATCAGGGCAAAGGGCGACTGGGTGCCGGCATGGCCGCCCGCGCCGGCCGCGACCGCGATCAGCCCGTCCGCGCCCTTTTCGATCGCCTTGCGCGCAAACCGATTGTCGATCACGTCGTGCAGCACGATGCCGCCATAGCTGTGGATCGCCGCATTCACATCCGCGCGCGCGCCAAGAGAGGTGATGATGATCGGCACGCGATAGCGCACGCACAAGGCCAGGTCCTCCTCCAGCCGGGGATTGGAGCGATGCACGATCAGGTTCACGGCGAAGGGTGCGTCCCGGTCGGTCAGCGCCAACTGCAACTGTTGCAGCCAAAGTTCGAACGTGCCCGAGGGTCGCGCGTTGAGCGAGGGAAAGGCGCCGACTATCCCCGACTTGCACTGAGCAACCACCAGTGCGGGCCGCGAAATGATGAACATCGGCGAGCCGATCAATGGAAGCGACAGGCTTTGCAGAAGCGGCGGCAGAGACATGGGACGGCCTTTCTCGGAAACGACTTCGCGCAATATTCCGTCGCTAACATCGGAAGAATGGCAAAGCGACGATTAAACGACCGCATCCCACGATCGGGCCGGCGTTGCTGCTGTCGGCACTCTGACATCGGGCGCGGGCGATGGATGATGGGCGGCCTGCCCGGCGGACAGGCGGCGGCGGCACGGCTGCCCACATGGGGAGCGCTCTCGCCGGCACCATGATCTGACGACAAATAAAAAGGCCCTGCGAACAGGGCCTTTTCATGTGAAGCAGGATTGGTCCGATCAGATGTGGATCGGCTTGCCCATCACCGCCATGGCGGCTTCCTTGATCGCTTCGCTGTGCGTGGGGTGCGCGTGGCAGGTATAGGCGATATCCTCGCTCGATGCGCCGAATTCCATCGCCTGCGCCGCCTGCGCGATCATCGTGCCGGCCACGGTGGCGATGATCCATACGCCCAGCACCTTGTCCGTTTCAGCGTCGGCGATGATCTTCACGAACCCTTCCGGCTCATGATTGGTCTTGGCGCGGCTGTTGCCGAGCATCGGGAATTTGCCGACCTTTACCGCGCCGCGCTCCTTGGCGGCTTCCTCGGTCAGGCCGACGCCCGCGATCTCAGGCTTGGTATAGACGACGCTGGGAATGACATCATGATTCACGATGCCGGTCAGGCCGGCGATATTCTCCGCGACGGCGATGCCTTCGTCCTCCGCCTTGTGGGCCAGCATCGGGCCGGGGATAACGTCGCCGATCGCCCATATGCCGGAAACCTTGGTCGCGAACTCATGATCGGTTTCGATCTGGCCGCGCGCGTTCAGCGCCAGCCCGATCTTGTCGAGGCCAAGTCCATCGGTGTTCGGCCGGCGGCCAATCGACACAAGCACGACATCGGCCTCGATCGTTTCCGCGTCACCGCCGGCTGCCGGTTCGACCGTCAGGGTCACGCCTTTCTTGCCCGCTTCCGCACCCGTAACCTTGGTTCCGAGCCGATATTCGATGCCTTGCTTCTTGAAGATCTTGTTGGCTTCCTTGCGGACTTCGCCGTCCATGCCGGGCAGGATCTGGTCCAGATATTCAACGACGGTGACCTTGGCGCCCAACCGGCGCCAGACGCTGCCCAGTTCCAGCCCGATGACGCCGCCACCGATGACGACGAGATGACCCGGAACCTTGTTCAGCTCCAGCGCACCGGTCGAATCAACGATCTTGCCGCCGTCATTGTCCACAGCGACGCCGGGCAACGACGTGACCGACGACCCGGTGGCGATGACGATATTCTTCGCCGTCACGCTCTTGCCCGCAACTTCCACCGTATTGGCACCGGTGAAGCTCGCAAGACCCTTGAGCCAATCGACCTTGTTCTTCTTGAACAGATATTCGATGCCACCGGTCAGTCCCGTGACCGCTTCGATCCGCTGCCCCTGCATGGTAGCAAGATCGAGGCTCATCTTGTCGATTTTGACGCCCAACTTGGCGAGCGTACCGTTGGCGGCCTCGTCATACAGTTCGGACGCGTGCAACAGCGCCTTTGACGGGATGCAGCCGACATTGAGACAGGTGCCGCCCAGTGTCGCCCGGCTTTCCGCGCACGCCGTCTTCAGGCCCAGCTGCGCCGCGCGGATCGCCGCGACATAGCCGCCGGGTCCGGCGCCAATCACCAGAACGTCATAGTCGAATTGCTGCTCAGCCATACCAATCTCCGTTCACCCTGAGCCTGTCGACGGGCTGCGCGTTTTCTTTTGTCCTTAGCAGGAAGGACAGGGCTTCGACAGGCTCAGCCCGAACGGAAGTGATGCCGTGGGTTCGACCTTTACAGGTCGATCAACAGCCGGGTCGGGTCCTCGATCGCGTTCTTCACCGCGACCAGGAAGGTCACCGCCTCACGGCCGTCGATCAGGCGATGATCGTAGCTGAGCGCCAGATACATCATCGGCCGGACCACGACTTGCCCGTCACGTACGACCGGACGGTCTTCGATCCGGTGCAGGCCGAGCACCGCCGACTGGGGCGGGTTGATGATCGGGGTCGACATCAGCGAACCGAACACGCCGCCGTTGGAGATGGTGAAGGTGCCGCCCTTCATATCTTCCATCGTCATGGAGCCGTCCTTCGCCTTCTTGCCGAAGGCGCCGATGGTCTTTTCGATCTCGGCGACGCTCAGCGACTCGGCATTGCGAATGACAGGGACGACCAGGCCGTTGGGCGCGGACACGGCAACGGAAATGTCGGCGAAATCGTTATAGACGATCTCGTCGCCGTCGATCTGCGCGTTGACGCCCGGTATGTCCTTGAGCGCCATCGTCACCGCTTTGGTGAAGAAGCCCATGAAGCCCAGGCGTACGCCGTGCTTCTTTTCGAACAGATCCTTATATTTGTTGCGCGCCTCGATGACGGCGGTCATGTCGACATCGTTAAAGGTGGTGAGCAGCGCGGCGGTGTTCTGCGCTTCCTTGAGACGCTTGGCCACCGTCTGGCGCAGGCGCGTCATCTTGACCCGCTCCTGCGCGCGGCTGGGACCCGATGGCGAAGCGGCGGGCGCGGCCGCGGCGGGCGCGACATCGCCAGATGCCTTGGCATTGCCGGCGGCGACCGCAGCCGTCACATCATCCTTGGTCAGCCTGCCATCCTTGCCGGTGCCCTTGATCTTGCTGGGATCGAGGCCATGTTCCAGAACCATGCGACGCACGGCAGGCGACAGGGTCAGGTTGCCGCCATCCTCGTCATCCGCCGGGGCAGGCGCGGACGCCGCCGGCGCGGGTGCGGCGGCTTCGGCCTTTGCAGCGGGAGCAGCAGCAGCCCCTTCGTTGACCGTCGCCAGCAACGCGCCGACATTTACGGTGTCGCCTTCCTTGGCGATGATGTCACCCAGCGTTCCCGCGACCGGCGAAGGCACGTCGACCGCCACCTTGTCGGTTTCCAGGGAAACGATCGGCTCATCGGCCTTGACCGCATCGCCCGGCTTCTTGAGCCACTGGCCAACGGTCGCTTCGGTGACGGATTCGCCCAGCGTGGGGACTTTGACTTGCGTAGCCATGAGCTTGTTCAGCCTTTCTTCTGGCGGCGGATTTCTTCGCGGACGCTATGGCCCAGCGCATCGGCGACGAGCGCGCCCTGTTCGGCGACATGGCGCTTGGCAAGCCCGGTGGCGGGCGACGCGGATGCCTTGCGGCCCGCGTAGCGCGCGCGCATGGGCGCCTTGCCCGCATCGGTCAGCGCTTCTTCGATATAGGGTTCGACATGGAACCAGCCGCCATTGTTGCGCGGCTCCTCCTGGCACCAGATCACCTCTTCCAGGTTCGTCATCCGCTTGATGCGAATGGCGAGCGCTTCGGTCGGGAAAGGATAAAGCTGTTCGATCCGAACGATCTGGGTATTCTTGTCTCCGGCCGCGTCGCGCGCTTCGATCAGATCGTAGGCGACCTTGCCCGAACAGAGCACCAGCCGCCTGGTATCCGCATCGGGCGCCGGATTGGTGTCCGACAGGATGCGCATGAAATGCGTATCGCCCTGGAAATCGGTCGCCTTGCTCACCGCCAGCTTGTGCCGCAGCAGCGACTTGGGCGTCATGATGATGAGCGGCTTGCGGAAAGAGCGCAGCATCTGCCGACGCAGGACGTGAAAATAATTGGCCGGCGTGGTGATGTTCGCAACCTGGATATTGCCCTCGGCGCACAGCTGGAGAAAGCGTTCCAGACGGGCCGAACTATGTTCCGGCCCCTGCCCTTCATAGCCGTGCGGCAGCAGGCAGACGAGCCCGTTGGCGCGCAGCCACTTGCTTTCGGAAGACGCGATATACTGGTCGAAGATGATCTGCGCACCGTTGGCGAAATCGCCGAACTGCGCTTCCCAAAGCACCAGGCTCTTGGGATCAGCCAGCGCATAGCCATATTCGAAGCCCAGCACGCCATATTCGGACAGCGGACTGTCGAGCACCTCGAACCGACCGTGACGGACCGTGGAAAGCGGGATATATTTGTTTTCGGTGTCCTGATCGACCCAGACCGAATGGCGCTGGCTGAACGTGCCACGGCCTGAATCCTGGCCCGACAGGCGCACGCCATAGCCCTCTGTCAGCAGCGAGCCAAAGGCCAGCGCTTCGCCGGTAGCCCAGTCGAAATTCTCGCCTGACCTGAACATTTCGGCCTTGGCTTCGAGAATCCGTTTCAGCGTCTTGTGGACATTATGTCCTTCAGGCACCGTCGTCAGGGTCTTGCCCAGACTGTCGAACAGCTTGGGCGAAATCGCCGTATCGACATTCTGGCGCGTGGTTTCGGCATCGGCGGGTTTGTGCAGGCCCGACCAGCGACCGGCGAACCAGTCCGCCTTGTTCGCCTTGTAGGATTTGGCGGCCTCGAATTCCTCTTCCAGATGGTTGACGAATTCGTTGGTGACGCTGTCGACAAAGTCCTGCGTAACCACGCCCTCTTCCATCAGGCGGGTCGCATAGACCTGGCTGACGGCGGGATGCTGGCGGATTTTCGCATACATCAGCGGCTGCGTGAAACTGGGTTCGTCACCTTCATTATGGCCAAAGCGGCGATAGCACCACATGTCGATCACGACGTCGCGATGGAAGGTCTGGCGATACTCGGTCGCAAGCTTGCAGGCGAAGGTCACCGCCTCGGGATCATCGCCGTTGACGTGCAGGATCGGCGCCTGGACGCCCTTTGCAACGTCGCTCGGATAGGGCGACGATCGGGCGAATTGCGGGCTGGTGGTAAAGCCCACCTGATTGTTGACGATGAAGTGGATGCAGCCGCCGGTATTGTAGCCGCGAATGCCGGAAAAGCCGAGGCATTCCCAGACGATCCCCTGCCCCGCGAACGCGGCGTCGCCATGGATCAGCACCGGCAGCACCTGTTCATGCCTGGCCAGATCGTCACGGAACACCTGCTGCGCGCGAACCTTGCCCAGAACGACCGGATCGACCGTTTCCAGATGCGAAGGGTTGGGCACCAGCGACATATGGACCTTCACGCCGTCGAACTCGCGGTCGGTCGACGTGCCGAGATGATATTTGACATCGCCCGATCCGCCCACATCCTCGGGGTTGGCTGTGCCGCCCGAAAATTCGTGGAAGATCACGCGAAAGCCCTTGGCCATCACATTGGCAAGGACGTTGAGCCGGCCGCGATGGGCCATGCCATAGACGATCTCGCGCACACCCGAAGCGCCACCATGTTTGATGACGGCTTCGAGCGCGGGAATCATGGATTCGCCGCCATCGAGGCCGAACCTTTTGGTGCCGACATATTTGCGGCCGAGGAATTTTTCATATTGCTCGCCCTGGATGACCTTGGCCAGGATCGCCCTCTTGCCCTCGGGCGTGAAGATGATTTCCTTGTCCTTGCCTTCCATCCGCTCCTGGAGGAAACGGCGTTCCTCGACATCGGCGATGTGCATATATTCAAGGCCGACATTGCCGCAGTAATTGGCGCGCAGAATAGCGACGATATCGCTGACCGTCGCATAGTCGAGGCCCAGCGTACCGCCCAGATAGACCTTTTTGGAAAGGTCGGTCAGCCCATGATATTCGGGCGTGAGATCGGCGGGCAGGTCACGCTGGGTGAGGCCCAACGGATCGAGATTGGCGGCCAGATGTCCGCGCACGCGATAGGTGCGGATCAGCATCTGGGCGCGGATCGCATCTTCCGCTGCCTGCGCGATATCGGCGTCCGACGCGACCTTGCCGGCAGCCTTGGCCGCAGCCTTCACCGCCACCTGCATCTGCGTCGGATCGAGCGCTCCGGTCAGGTCGTCGGTATCGAGCGGCGGCCAGTTGGACTTTGCCCAGCTCGGTCCCCGATCGGATTCTTGCTCCAACGGAAAATCCTGATGTTCGTAACCCATATCGTCTCGTCCCATCCGTGCCGCGTGCATAGGGCGGTTCGGCAAAGGGTGGCCGGGGTGCAGCCCGGCCACCAGTGGGCTATCAGCCCTTCAGCACTTCCAGCAGGGTGGTGCCAAGTTCGGACGGGCTGGCAGCAACCTTGATGCCGGCTGCTTCCATCGCCGCGATCTTGCTTTCCGCATCGCCCTTGCCGCCCGACACGATCGCGCCGGCATGGCCCATGCGGCGCCCCGGAGGCGCCGTGCGACCCGCGATGAAGCCGGCCATCGGCTTCTTGCGGCCCTTCTTGGCCTCGTCGATCAGGAACTGCGCGGCCTGCTCCTCGGCGTCGCCGCCGATTTCGCCGATCATGATGATCGACTTGGTCGCCTCGTCGGCCAGGAACAGTTCCAGCACGTCGATGAAATTGGTGCCGTTGACCGGATCGCCGCCGATGCCGACGGCCGTGGTCTGGCCAAGGCCGGCGTTCGAGGTCTGGAACACCGCTTCATAGGTCAGCGTGCCCGAGCGCGAGACAACGCCGACGCTGCCAGCCTTGAAGATGCTGCCGGGCATGATGCCGATCTTGCATTCATTGGGGGTCAGGACGCCGGGGCAGTTCGGGCCGATCAGGCGCGACTTGCTGCCCGAAAGCGAACGCTTCACCTTGACCATGTCCAGCACCGGAATACCTTCGGTGATGCAGACGATCAGCTCGATCTCGGCGTCGATCGCTTCGAGGATCGAATCAGCCGCGAATGGCGGCGGCACGTAGATGACCGACGCGGTGGCGCCGGTCGCGTGCTTGGCTTCGGCCACGGTATCGAAATTGGGCAGGCCGATATGGGTCGATCCGCCCTTGCCGGGCGTCACGCCACCGACCATCTGCGTGCCATAAGCGAGCGCCTGCTCGGTATGGAAGGTGCCGGTGGCGCCGGTCATTCCCTGGGTAATGACCTTGGTGTTCTTGTTGACGAGAATGCTCATAAACGGCCTCTGTCCTTTATATTTCGCCCCGGCGATGGCCGGGGCACGGATCGGTCGATGGGATTGATCCCCGGCCAGGGCCGGGAACGGGATCAAGCAAGCGTAGGATCGATCGCCTTGCAGGCTTCAAGCAGTTCCTTGACCGCGTCGACCGACACCTGGAGGTTAGCCTTGGCCTCGTCGTTCAACTCGATCTCGATGACCTGCTCGACGCCATTCTTGCCGATGATCACAGGCACGCCGACATAAAGGTTGTCGACGCCATATTGGCCGGTCAGATTGGCGGCGCAGGGCAGCAGGCGCTTCTTGTCGCCCAGATAGGATTCGGCCATCGCGATGGCGCTGGTCGCGGGCGCGTAGAAAGCAGAGCCCGTCTTGAGCAGCGCGACGATCTCGCCGCCGCCCGAGCGGGTACGCGCGACGATCGCATCGATGCGCTCCTTGGTCGAACGGCCCTGCTTAATCAGGTCGGGAACCGGGATGCCCGCGACGGTCGAATATTCGATCACCGGGACCATCGTGTCGCCATGGCCACCCAGCACGAAGCTGGTGACGTCCTTGGCCGAAACTTTGAATTCTTCGGCCAGGAAATGATTGAAGCGCGACGAGTCGAGCACGCCGGCCATGCCGACGACCTTGTTGTGCGGCAGGCCGGAAAATTCGCGCAGCGCCCACACCATCGCGTCGAGCGGATTGGTGATGCAGATGACGAAAGCGTCGGGCGCATTGGCGGCGATGCCTTCGCCCACGGCCTTCATGACCTTCAGGTTGATGCCCAGCAGGTCATCGCGGCTCATGCCCGGCTTGCGCGCAACACCGGCGGTGACGATGATCACGTCCGCGCCAGCGATATCGGCATAGTCGTTCGATCCGGTGATCTTGGCATCGAACCCTTCGACCGAGGCGCATTGCGACAGGTCGAGCGCCTTGCCCTGGGGCACGCCGTCCACGACGTCGAAGAGGACGATGTCGCCCAGCCCCTTGAGCGCCGCGAGGTGCGCCAGCGTACCGCCGATATTGCCAGCGCCGATGAGCGCGATCTTCTTACGGGCCATGTACAGTCATCCTCCAAGTCGTGGATTTTGGAATTGCCGACCGCTTAGGCCGATATCGTTGACGTTTCAACCAACAAACCGCGAAGATGAAAATTATCTTTGCAACTAATTCGCAATTGCATTATGGCTGTTTCCGACGCCGCTGCCGCCCCGGACTCCTACCCTGGTCCGGGAATTACCCGCAGCGGCCACCTGCCGGACGCCTTCCCTTTGCGGAGGCGTCCGGGTTGTTTTCTCTTGGGAAAGTACAGGCAGACGGGCCGGCAACGGCTATTTGGGACCGTGGCCCAGTTCCAGATAGGCGTCCGACTGCATTTCCATCAGCCGCGAAACGGTGCGCTCGAATTCGAACGCGCCATCGCCTTCGGGGTAGAGCCGCGCAGGGCCGGCGTCGGCGGAGACCAGCAATTTCACCCGATATTCGTAAAGGGCGTCGATCAGCGTGACGAAGCGCGCCGCCTCGTTACGATTTTCGGGGCCAAGGACGGGAATGCCCACCAGGATCACGGTGTGGAATTTGCGCGCGATCGCCAGATAGTCAGGCGCGCCCCGCGCTTGCGCGCACAGCCGCTTGAACGAGAAAACCGCGACACCCTTCAGGCTTTTGGGCACGTGCAGCGTGCGCCCCCCCTGCAGGGGGATATCTTCCGAGGGCACATGGGCGCGATCGCCGGGCGGATAATCGGTCAGGCGGAAAAAGGCAGTGCTGAGCGCGGAGGTCGCTTCCTCGCCATTGGGCGCGTGCCACAAGGCTGCGTCGCCCAGTCGGTCCCTGCGATAATCTGTCGGCCCGTTGAGCGTCATGACATCGAGCCGCTCCTTGATCAGGTCGATGAAAGGCAAGAACAGCTGGCGGTTGAGGCCATCCTTGTAAAGATCGTCGGGGGCGCGGTTGGACGTGGTGACGATGGTCACGCGCGCCGCCAGCAACCCGGTGAACAGGCGCGACATGATGGCGGCGTCGGCCATGTTGTTGACGACCATCTCGTCGAAGCAGAGCAACCGTGCCTCGTCGGCCAGCGCAGCGACGACCGGCGGGATGGGATCGCCGCTTTCCGATTTGCGGGCCTCCGCCAGCCGGGCATGGACGTCGAGCATGAATTCATGGAAATGGGCGCGCTTCTTGCGCTGGATCTTCACCATGTCGAAGAACAGGTCCATCAGCATCGACTTGCCCCGGCCGACGCCTCCCCACATATAAATTCCGCGCGGCGCTTCGGGCGGTTTGCGCAGCATCTTCCACAGCGTCGATCCACGCGGCGGCGCGGCCTCCAGTTCCCGTTGCAAGCCGTCCAGGCGCCTTGCGCCCGCTTCCTGGTCGGGATCGGCCCTTAGCTCGCCCGCCGTGACCAGCGCGCGATACCGATCGATCACATGGCTCATCGCGGCGGGGGCACCTTGCGCAGGGTCGCAGTCGATGCGCCAACCGGCCCGCTGCTCTGCGACATGGTCATCCGCATGAACAACAGCCGACCGGTTTCGGCCAGCAATTCGACGTCGGCGCGCAATGGCTCGTCATATTTGCCGGCGGCCAGATATTGCATCGAAAGATCGACGGTGACCGCGCTCGCCTGATCCTGACGGCCCATGGCCACCAGGCCGGAAAAATAGGCATGATCGGCAAAGGCGGCAAGGAAGCCGCCGTGCAGCGCGCCCCCACGATTGCGATGATCGGGCCGGGGGTCCAGTTCCACCAGCGCCCGTCCATCGCCGATCGACCGGCTGAATATCGGCCCCAGCAGCGACAGAAACGTATCGGGCACGGGTTCGACCCATCGGGACCATCCGGCGCGCGGCCCTTCGGTCACGCGCCGAGCAATTCCCATCATGTCGTCCACGAACGTCAGAGCTGCCGTTCGACCATCATCTTCTTGGTTTCGGCGATCGCCTTGGCGGGCGACAGGCCCTTGGGGCACACATTGGCGCAATTCATGATCGTGTGACAGCGATAGAGGCGGAACGGATCTTCCAGCTCGTCGAGTCGCTCGCCAGTATATTCGTCACGGCTGTCCGCCAGCCAACGATAGGCCTGCAACAAGATTGCGGGGCCAAGAAATTTGTCGCTGTTCCACCAATAGGACGGACAGCTGGTCGAGCAACAGGCGCACAGGATGCATTCGTACAGGCCGTCCAGCTTTTCGCGATCGGCGGGAGACTGCAAGCGCTCCTTGCCCGAAGGCGGCGGCGACACGGTCTTCAGCCACGGCTGGATCGAATTATACTGCGCGTAGAAATGGGTGAAGTCGGGGACCAGATCCTTGATCACGTCCATGTGGGGCAACGGCGTGATCCGTACTTCCTTGCCCGCGCAATCCTCGATCGCGGTGGTGCAGGCGAGACCGTTCTTGCCGTTCATGTTCATCGAGCAGGAACCGCAAATACCCTCGCGACACGAGCGGCGGAATGTCAGGCTCGGGTCCTGCTCGTTCTTCATCTTGATCAGTGCGTCGAGCACCATCGGCCCGCAGGTATCAAGATCGATCTCGAACGTGTCGTAGCGCGGATTCTCGCCGGAGTCGGGATCGTAGCGATAGACTTTGAACGCCTGGACGTTGGTGGCACCGGCCGGGGCCTTGTGCGTAACGCCCTTCTTGCTGATGACGCTGTTCTTGGGCAACGCAAATTCGGCCATGTCCATTGTAATCCCGTGATTCCAGTCAGTGCTCCCTCAACTATATGGGAACCGCTTAGTCAAGCGCCGACCCTTCATCCCTTATCCGCCCGAAATAATCCGAAAGCGCCTGGTGGAGAGCGGGATCGCGGCTGGCCAGCAGAATTTCATGGTTCAGATAGCGTGATCGCGGGTTATAATTGAAGCTGCCGAAATAGGCGGTTTTGCCCCTAGCCTCGTCGATCAGCAGAAATTTTGCGTGCAAAGGAAGTCGTTCGGGATGCACGTAGCGGGCGATCTCTATCCCCGCGCCAGCCAGAGCGGCGACGGTCGCGCCGGGCACGCGCCGTTCGGTATCGTGCACCAAAATGCGCACATCGACACCGCGCCGCGCCGCAGCGATGAGACCGTCCACCAGGAAGCCTTTTTTCAGATGCGATATGGCGCCTTCGATCCGGGCGCCCTGGGAGACGGTCGCCAGATGGCGGTCGATGATCGCGGGACGAAGCCTCGGGTAGAACCAGGCGCTCGTTCGGCCGGACGACACAAGCCGGTTCTGGTCGGCACGCAGGCGCAGCAGCGGGCGATCCAGACCCTCGACATGCTGGCGCAACGCATTCACCATTGCCGGATCGAACAGTTCGACCAGCAGATTATGCCCCCTGTCCTGGTCCCCGATCTCGGCGATGACGGCGCTGTCTTCGGGGACGTCGCCCGATGGATTGAACGATCCCACCAGTACCGAGGGGGCAGGATGCGAAAAATAATAGATTTTGCTGTGCAGATGGGGGTGCACACCGGACAGCGTTTCAAGACGCGGGGCGTGGATGTGCAGACCCGATCCCAGCTCCCGCAGCATTTTGATCACATGCATGTTGACGGACACGCGGCGGGGGCGGCCCTCGATATGGAGGATAACGCGCACCCCGCGTCGGTGGGCATCCAGCAGCGCCTGTGCCAGATCGCGATCCCGGAAATAATAAGTCGCCCAGACAATCTCGCCGCCGGCAGGCACGGCGTCAATCTTCTGCCGCAGCAGGTTGCGCAGATGTCGGGGCGGACCGTGGGGACCGCCCAGATGCAAGCGCAGGCCATCCGCCTCAGACATGGCGGGACAAATAGTCCAAAAGATGATGCAAAATGCCTTCGCGAAGCGGTCCGCGCCCCAGCGAATGCAATGCGGCGGCGATCCGCGTGGCACGCGCCGGTTCAATCGCGGCGCGCGTGGCGTCGAACAGGTGGGCCGCCATATCGGCTTTGCCATAGACCAGCAGGCACAGGATCGCTTTCAGCGCGGTCGCTTCTGCCGCCTCGGGCGATTCCGATGCGATTCGGGCAAGCAACCGCTCCTCCCCCATCAGGAAGATCGCGTCGCCATAGGCCAATTGCCCGGCGCGCTGCCCGCCGCCCATGCTGCGATTGCCTATCCCTGCGCTGTTGATCTGGCGATAGCGCTTGAGGCGCGACAGGTCGAGCAGCTCAAATCCCTGCGCGGCCATGAAGGCAACGATGTCCCATGCCAGCGCCTGCCCCGCATAACGCTGGAAAAAGGAAACCTCGACCTCCGCCAGTATGACCGATCCAGACAAGGTCGCGGTCGCACCGCGAAGGATTTCGATCTCGCTGCCCTGCGTATCGACCTTCAGCGCATCGACCGTCCACCCGTCCCTCGTCGCGACCGCGTCCAGCGCATCGACCGGAATGTCGATGGTGGACTGGACGTGGGTATGCGCGCCCTTTTTGCGATAGCGCGCCAGCCGCGCCGCATTGGGCATCAGCGTGGAGGACATATTGGGCAAAGCGGTGATGTTCAGCGTCGCACGACCCGCTCGCTCGCCGAGCGCGATCGGGTAGACGCTGTCGGCGCCCTTGCGTTCGATATCGCCGCCCTCGCGCGGTTCGAACAACAGAGCGGAAACCACCGGGCGCAGCGGTGTCCAGCGCCGGTGAATACCACCAGCCGAACCGACATCGGCCAAAGTCAGCCGGAAATCGTCCGGCAGAGCACGCATCAAAGCGGTAAAATTCATCTGATATCCCCCGCGCGATCTTGCGCCGAATGGTGCGATTGTAAAGCGCATTTGCGAATGGCGACCGTTGCAGTAAAGGCCATGTTTGCAGCGGGTCGCCTCGAACGGGCCGGATACAAGCTAAGGGCGAACAATGACAGAAGCGGTTCCGGTGGTCATTCCGGTGGGCGACAATTCCACCCTGTTCTGGGGCATCACCACGGCCGAACGCATCCGTCGTCTGGCGCGCGCGATGAAGCTGCCTGCGGGGCAAGCGGGCGACGGCGCGGTCCCGGCGCTGCTGGCCAGTTGCACCCATGCCTTCGATCCCGCATGGCTGCGCCATTTCGCCCGGCATCCCGGCACGGCCCTGACGCTGGCGGGCGTGCCGGTCATCGCCCATTGCCGCAACGCCACCGAGCGCGCGGCGGCGGAGGCAGCGATGCGGGACGGCACGCCGCTGTCATCGGACGTCACGCTCGCGCCCATGCCCATGGAAGGCGGTGCCAGCATCCTCAACGAACAGCTTCGCAAGCGCGAACAGCCCTTCGCGATGCCGCTTACTCCCGCAACCTTGCGCGCGGCCGAACGGGCCAGCTATTTCGGCGCCTATAAGGGCGTGACCGATATTCTCACCAAATATCTGTGGCCCGAATGGGCGCTGGTGCTGACCCGTATCGCCGCTCGCATCGGCATGACGCCCAACATGGTGACGGCGATCGGCGCCATTCTGTGCGTTCTGGCTACGGTCGCCTTCTGGCACGGTCATTTCTGGTCCGGCATGGCGATGGGCCTCGGGTTCATGGTGCTCGACACGGTCGATGGCAAGCTGGCGCGCTGCACGGTCACATCCTCCAAATGGGGCAATGTCTTCGATCATGGCATCGACCTGGTCCACCCGCCCTTCTGGTGGGTGGCGTGGGGTGTAGGCCTTATCGCCTATGGCCGCCCGTTGGAGCCGGAGGTGCTCCAATGGACGCTTGCGATCATTCTGATCGGCTATGTCGTGCAACGGCTGATCGAAGGCGCGTTCATGCGCCTGTACGGCATGCACATCCATGTGTGGCAGAAGGTGGATTCCGATTTCCGCCTGATTACGGCGCGGCGCAATCCCAACATGGTGCTGCTGTTCGTCGCCACATTGGTCGGGCGACCGGATATCGGCCTGATCGCCGTGGCGGTGTGGACCGCCCTGTCGCTGGTTTTCCATGCCGTCCGGCTCGCGCAGGCGATGGCGCGGGTCCGGCTGGCCCCCATCCGGTCCTGGCTGGAACAGGCATGAACGACACGATTGCGAAATTCGGCTGGCCCGCCACCCTGGTCGCGGAATTCGACCATTGGCTGATCCTGCTCCGCCCGGCCCAGCCGACATTGGGTTCGCTGATCCTCGCGGCAAAGAGCGACGCCACGGCATTCGGCGACTTGCCGGCCCAGGCTCATGCCGAACTCAAGACCGTCACCGCATCGATAGAGTCAATGCTGCACCAAGCCATCGGCTATGAACGCATCAATTATCTGATGCTGATGATGGTCGACCCGCACGTCCATTTCCACGTCCTGCCCCGTTATGAGGGCGAACGCATCGCGGCAGGCCTGACCATTGCCGATGCCGGCTGGCCCGGCCAACCCGATCTGGCGGCGGCGGTAAAACTGGACGAGGGGCAGCGCGACGCCTTGCTGGCGTTGCTCAGACCCTATTTCGCGTAGCGTCCTTCTTTCGTCCACCTGGCGGTCAGCGCGATTGCCGCATCGACATCCTGGGGGAAATCGACTTCCTGCCAGTCCATTCCCTCGATCGACGCGGTGCCGACGCGGTTGCCCTTGGCAATGATGTCGATCGCGCGCAGATACCACCGCTCCACCCCTTCGGGCGTGCGCATCATCTGATTGACCTGATTGCGGAAGATCGCCGGGCCCTCGCCGGTAAAGGCCAGCATGCCGATCGATTCGGCGTTGGTGTCTGGGGGCAGCAGCCGCTTGCCGATATGGTGCAGCCTGCCGTCGGCATCCCGGTTCACCTTCATGTCGTCATCATCATAGTCCGCCTTGACGTCGACCGTCACGGTAATCGGCGAATCCGCGCCGGCGATCAGCGTCGCGACGATTTCGGCCGACACGATGGTATCGCCATTCAGGATGATGAAATCGCGATCCATTTCCTCTCGCGCAATCCAGCAGGTGCCCAGATTATCGGCGACCTGGAAAAAGGGATTGAACAGCGTCCGCACCCGCGCGCCGGTATCGCGATATAGTTCAAGCGCATGGTCTTCCACCCGCTCGGTGCGAAAGCCGGTGACGACGACGATATCGGTGACGCCATTGGCGACCAGAGCCGCGACCTGCCAGCCCAGCAGGGTGCGTCCGTTAAGGTCGATCAGGCATTTGGGCACGTCGCGGGTCAGCGGCAGCAGGCGTGATCCCTGACCTGCGGACAGGATGATGGCTTTGGTGATGCTCATGGCGCGCGCCTTTAGCCCAAAGCGCGCGTCAAATACAGCCTTGCCGACCGGATTTGCCGTTTGCGGCACGCGGCTCTAGATGAACGCCGGACAGTGGGGTGCGATTGAAGGGCGGGATCGGGTGAAGGCGCGGCGCGGAGACAGCGACAGGCATGAAGGCTTTGGCCGCATCCTGGCCAACACCGGCTGGCTGCTGGGCGGCAAGGGCGTGGGCGCGGTGCTCAGCCTCGCCTATCTCGCCATCGTCACCCGCACGCTGGGGGTGGCCGATTTCGGCCGCTTCGCGCTGGTGCTGAGCGCGGCGCAGGCGATCCGGACGCTGATGACGTTCGATAGCTGGCAGATCATCGTCCGATACGGCCAGGGTCACCTGGCCGCCGGCTTGAGCGATGCGCTCGCCCGGCTCGTGCGTTTCTGCATCCTGATCGATATGGCCGCGGCGCTGATCGGCTGCCTGCTGGCGGCGCTCATCATCCTGGTCTTCGGCGACATGATGGAGCTGTCGACCGACATGGCGGTCGACGCCATGGCCTTTTGCGCGGTGATGCTGCTCACCATCCGTTCGACCCCTACCGGCCTGTTGCGGCTGTTCGACCGGTTCGACACCGACACGCTTGCCGACACGATGATCCCTGTCGGACGGATGATTGGCGCGCTGGTGGTGCTGGGCGCGGGCCATTCGATTCGCGGTTACCTGATCGCGTGGGGCGCGGCCGAACTGCTGTGCGCCGCGGTCTATTGGTGGCTGGCGCTGCGCGAGGCACGCGGGCGAACCGGTTCTTGGCGCAAGGCGCGGGCGCTCGACGCGCGGCGCGAAAATCCGGGGATCGTCACGTTCCTCATATCCACCAATCTGCAAACGACGCTGGCCAGCGTCGGACGGCAGATGGCGGTACTGATCATCGGCCTGTTCACCGGCCCCACAGGCGCAGGCCTCTATCGCCTCGCCAATCAGCTCGCCGTGGCCCTCACGAAGATTTCGGGTCTGTTGTCCCGCAGCATATTCGTGGAACTCGCTCGAACGCGGACGGCGCAGGGCACGGACGGTTTGCGCCTGCTGTTCCGGCGCACCAACCGGCTCGCAATGATCGCGGGCGTCGTGATCGTGGCGCTCATCCTCCTGATCGGCCGTCCATTGCTGGAACTGATCGCCGGCCCCGCGTTCCTGCCCGCCTATCCGCTGCTGCTGATGCTGGGCATCGCCGCATCCATCGATCTGGTCGGCGTCAGCTATCGCCCGCTGCTGATGGCAACCGAAGCGGCGGCGCTGTCGCTGCGCATCACCCTTGTAACGACCATGTTGCTGCTGGCGTTGCTGACGCTGCTGCTGCCGCTTTACGGCCCCATCGGCGCGGCTGCCGCCAATATCGCCGCGGCTGCCGTCGGCTTCGTGCTCATGGCGCTCGCCAGTCGCTGGATCTTGCGCAATTAGGCACCCTGCTCCACCGGACTTGCCGCCCGGTCACACGCCGCCTAGATAGGAGCGATGGGCCAGCACCATCACCACCAGGAGCCGCAGGGCGCCAAGCTCGCAGATGCCGCGCGCGCGACTCTCCAGGCGAGCGACGAACAGTGGACGCCGATGCGCGCCGCCATATTCGATGTACTGGCAGGCAAGGAAAAGCCGGCATCGGCCTATGACATTGCCGACGCCGTGTCGCAGGCGCGCGGCAAGCGCGTCGCGCCCAACAGCGTCTATCGGATCCTCGACCTGTTCGTCGCCAACAACATCGCGATGCGGGTGGAAAGCGCCAACGCCTATATCGCCAACGCCCATCCGGGCTGTCATCACGACTGCATTTTTCTGGTCTGCCGCGTCTGCCGGGAAGCCACCCATATCGACAATGACAAGGTGACAGGCGATGTGCGGTCCGTTGCCGCGCATCAGGGCTTTCGCGCCGAAAGGCCGGTGATCGAGATATTGGGCACCTGCGCCAAGTGCGCCGCCTGACGCGGGTTGATCGCTCGCGCTATGCCTGCCAAGGCAAGGACCGGAGTATCCTGATCCCATGACCGACCTGCCCCCTACCCCCATGCTGGATCGCGCGCCCTGGCCGGCCGACCTGCGCACGCTGGACCATTCGGACCTGCGCCAATTGGCCGACGAATTGCGGGTGGAGGTAATTTCGGCGGTCGGGTCTACCGGCGGTCATCTCGGCTCTGGCCTGGGCGTGGTGGAACTGACCACCGCCATCCATTATGTGTTCGACACGCCCCGCGACAAGCTGGTGTGGGACGTGGGCCATCAATGCTACCCCCACAAGATACTCACCGGACGGCGTGACCGGATCCGCACGCTGCGTCAGGGCGGCGGCCTTTCGGGCTTCACCAAGCGGTCCGAAAGCGAATATGACCCGTTCGGCGCCGCGCACAGCTCGACCTCGATCAGCGCCGCGCTCGGTTTCGCGGTAGCCAACAAGCTCGCGGGCACACCGGGCAAGGGCATCGCGGTGATCGGCGACGGCGCGATGTCGGCGGGCATGGCCTATGAGGCGATGAACAACGCGCGCGCAGCCGGCAATCGGCTGGTCGTCATCCTCAACGACAATGACATGTCGATAGCGCCGCCGGTCGGGGGGCTGTCGGCCTATCTCGCGCGACTGGTGACGAGCCGCGAATTTCTGGGCCTGCGCGATCTTGCCCGGCGGCTGGCGCGCAAGCTGCCCCGCCCGCTTCACAATGCGGCGCGCAAGACCGATGAATTCGCCCGTGGCATGGCCATGGGCGGCACCCTGTTCGAGGAATTGGGCTTCTATTATGTCGGCCCGGTCGATGGCCATAATCTCGACCAGTTGATCCCCGTGCTCGAAAATGTCCGCGATGCCGCCGAGGGGCCGTGCCTGATCCATGTCGTCACGCAAAAGGGCAAGGGATATGCCCCGGCCGAAAATGCGGCGGACAAATATCATGGCGTGCAAAAATTCGACGTCATCACCGGCGCACAGGCAAAGGCCCCGCCGGGACCGCCCAGCTATACCAGCATATTTGCCCAGGCCCTGATCGCCGAAGCCGAGCGCGATCCCACGATTTGCGCCATCACCGCCGCAATGCCTTCAGGGACCGGCATCGACAAGTTCGAAAGCGCCTTTCCCGATCGCAGCTTTGACGTGGGGATCGCCGAACAACATGCCGTGACCTTCGCCGCTGGCCTCGCCGCACAGGGGATGCGGCCGTTCTGCGCCATCTATTCGACTTTCCTTCAGCGCGCCTACGACCAGGTCGTGCATGACGTGGCCATCCAGAACCTACCGGTGCGATTCGCGATCGACCGCGCAGGCCTCGTCGGCGCGGATGGCAGCACCCATGCGGGCAGCTTCGATGTCACCTATCTCGCCACCCTGCCCAACATGGTGGTGATGGCGGCGGCGGATGAGGCCGAACTTGTGCATATGGTCCACACCTGCGCCGTCCATGACAGCGGCCCGATCGCAGTCCGCTATCCGCGCGGCAACGGCACCGGCGTGGCGCTCCCCACCGTGCCCCAGCGGCTGGAGATCGGCAAGGGACGGATCGTGCGCGAAGGCCGGCAGGTGGCGATCCTGTCGCTGGGCACCCGCCTGGAGGAAGCCTTGAAGGCAGCGGAAGCGCTGGAGGCCAAGGGGCTGTCCACCACGGTCGCCGACCTGCGTTTCGCCAAGCCGCTGGACGAAGCGATGATCCGCAGGCTGCTGGTCACGCATGAAGTTGCGGTAACGGTGGAGGAAGGCGCGATCGGTGGCCTTGGCGCGCATGTGCTGACGCTGGCGAGCGACCTTGGCCTGACCGACGCGGGCCTCAAGATCCGCACCCTGCGGCTGCCCGACATTTTTCAGGATCAGGACAAGCCCGAAAAACAATATGCCGACGCCCGGCTGGATGCCGATGCGATCGTCGATACGGTGCTGACCGCGCTGCGGCACAACAGCGCGGGACTGGACGCTGGCGCACGGGCTTGAGGCGAGATCCGCCACAGGGCCGCAGCGCCGGGTTGTCAGGGCCTATTGGGCGGTCGCCGCGCGCGCGTCCTGACCATCGCCTTCGGGCGCGGCGATAATGTCGCGAGTGACCGCGCCCTTGTCGACGACTTCGGTGCCCGGATCGCCGGCTGACGAACGGATGCCCGGCACCGCGGTCGAACGACCAGCCGCTGTCAGCGCGGCGGCTTCCGTCGCCGAACGCATCGCGGGACCGCCGAACATCGCTTCCATGGCGGCGCGGCTCGAATCGACCGATGTCGACGAAGGCGTGCCCGGCGCCGGCGGCACCATCGCGAAATCGGGCGGAATCACCAGCGGCGCCTGGCGCGACACCGCGAACTCATCGGGACGCTCACGGTCGAACAGCCCAGTCGAACCGCAGGCGGACAGGGTGGAAAGCAGGCCGGCGGCGAGGATCAGTTTACGCATCAGTTCGAAGTCTCCGTCTTTGCGCTCTTCTCGCGCAGCAGCAGCGCCCGCGCAAGCAGGATCAGCACGCCGATGGTGATGGCGGCGTCCGCCAGGTTGAAAATCAGGAAGGGCCGCCATTCGCCAAAATGCAGGTCGGCATAGTCGATGACATAGCCCAGCCGCACGCGATCGATGATGTTGCCGATGGCCCCGCCCAGCACCAGGCTGAGCGCGAAGACATCCTGCCGCGCCTTTTCCCGCCACATCCAGACCGCAACGCCAGTGGCGATCAGGATGGTCATGCCGACCAGCGCCCAGCGCATCATATCGGTTTCGGCGTGGAAGAAGCCCATCGACACGCCGCGATTTTCAAGCCAGCGCAGGCGGAAGATCGGCAGCAGGTCGATGCCCTCCCCCGCCCGGCTCTTGAGCGCGAGCGGATAGGTCACGGCATATTTGATCAGCTGGTCGAGGACGAGCGTGACCGTCACGACGGTGATGCCCAGCGGGCGGTGGTTGAAGGGGGTGGACACTTAGCTAGCCTCAAAAACAGCCGTCATGCTGAACGTGTTTCAGCATCCATTCCTCGCCACGCGGAATTTTCCCTTGGGGCAGAATGGATGCTGAAACAAGTTCAGGATGACGAAGGAGGAAATACCGGCTCATTCCTTCAGCACCGCATCGCAACGATCGCACAACGCGCCATCTTCGGTCACTTCGGGCAACAGGCGCCAGCAACGGCCGCATTTGTGCCATTCGCTGGGGCGAACGATGATGCCGTCGCCCACGCCCATTTCGATGCGGGCGACGATGGCGACTTCGGCGAAGTTCACACCGTCGCTGGGGACCAGTTCACCCATGGTCACGTCGGCTTCCAGACTGGAGCGGACGATCTTTTCGCGGCGCAGCGGTTCGATCGCTTCGTTCACTTCCTCGCGCTTGACGCGCAGATTGGCCCATTTCTCGCCAAGATGACGGTCGATCCAGCGACGATTGACATCAGGCCATTCCAGAAAATGCACGCTATCTTCGTCGCTTGGAAAGCAGCTTTGCCACACTTCCTCAGCAGTGAAGGGGATGATCGGCGCGACGTAGCGGATCAGCGCGTGGAACAGCGTGTCCAGCACCGTCCGGTAGGCGCGCCGCTTGGAATCGCTCTTCGCGTCGCAATAGAGGCAATCCTTGCGGATATCGAAGAAGAAGGCCGACAGGTCGCTGTTGGCGAAATCGAACAGCGCGCGGGTGTAGCGGCTGAACTCCAGCCAGCTTTCGCTGCCCGCCGCCTTGTCGACCACGGCGCGCAGTTCGGCATCCAGTTCGGCGAGGCGATGGAGCATGTAGCGCTCCAACTCCGGCATATCGGCCACCGCCACCCGTTCCTCTTCCGAAAAATCGGAAAGAGCGCCGAGCATGTATCGGAACGTATTGCGCAATTTTCGATAGGCGTCGGACGATCCGGCCAGCACTTCCTTGCCGATGCGCACGTCATCGAAATAATCGGTGCTGGCGACCCAGACGCGCAATATGTCCGCGCCGCTCTCGCTCATGATCTTGAGCGGATCGACCACGTTGCCAAGGCTTTTCGACATCTTCTTGCCCGTGCCGTCGAGCGCGAAACCGTGGGTCAGCACCGCGTCATAGGGCGCGCGGCCGCGCGTGCCGCTCGATTCGAGCAGCGAGGACTGAAACCAGCCGCGATGCTGGTCGGACCCTTCGACATAGAGGTCGGCGCGCACGCCTTCGCCATAGCGCGCCTCGATGACGAAACTGTGGGTCGAGCCGCTGTCGAACCAGACGTCGAGAATGTCGTTCACGACCTCATAGTCGGCAAGGTCATAGTCCGGGCCGAGCAAAGCCTGATGGTCTGCCCCGAACCAGGCGTCCGCGCCACCGAGCTTGAACGCCTCGACGATGCGGGCATTGACCGCCGGATCAACCAGATACTGGCCGGACTTGCGATGGACATAGAGGGCGATGGGGACGCCCCAGGCGCGCTGGCGGCTGATGACCCAATCGGGACGCCCCTCCACCATCGAGCGGATGCGGTTGGTCGAGCGCTCCGGCACCCAGCGGGTATTGGCGATGGCGTCGAGCGCGACACCGCGCAGGGTCGGGCCGTTGCCTCCCTCCCCCGCCGTCACCCCAGCGAAGGCTGGGGTCTCAAGCATGTGCGCGCCGCCGCCTGAGATGCCAGCCTGCGCCGGCATGACTGAGTGTGGGGATGGCGTATCCATCGGAATGAACCATTGCGGGGTGCAGCGATAGATGAGCGGGGCCTTCGAACGCCAGCTATGGGGATAGCTGTGCCGCGTGCTTTCATCGTTGCGGGCGGAAAGCAACGCGCCCGCGGCTCTGAGATCGCTGCAAATCGGGCCGTCCGGCGCGAGCAGCTTCTTGTTGATGACCGACAGCGACTTGTCCTGCGGCCAAATCCAGTCGTCACGATAAGTCCCATCGCCTTGCACCGCGAATACCGGAGCTAGCGGGAGCGATTTCGTGCCAAGTGTCGGTGCAAATTGCTTGCACAGCGTAAAGTCATCCTCGCCATGGTCGGGGGCCATATGGACAAGGCCGGTGCCCGCGTCGGTCGTGACGAAATCGCCGGGGAGGAACGGGCGCGGCTCAGCGAAGAAGCCGCCGAGCGCATGCATCGGGTGGCGGGCGGTGGCGCCGGCGAGCTTGGAACCGGAATACATCCCCTCCAATCGACCTTCGCCTGATTGTGGCTCATAGCCAATACGCTTCATGAATTCAGGTTGAAGAGCGAATGCGACAAGATAGCGCTCTCCTCGCCATTCAATCAAATCGTAGCTGATCTCTTCCCCATAGGCGATCGCCTGGTTCACCGGAATCGTCCAGGGCGTCGTCGTCCAGATCACTGCATGCGCGCCGACCAGTTCCGGCGCGTTCGGCGCGTCCACGATCTCGAACGCCACGTCGATCTGCGTCGACGTCACATCCTCATATTCGACCTCGGCCTCGGCCAGTGCGGTCTTTTCGACTGGGGACCACATGACGGGCTTGGCCCCGCGATAAAGCTGGCCGCTTTCGGCGAACTTCAGCAGCTCGCCAACGATCGTCGCTTCGGCATCGAACTTCATGGTCAGGTACGGATCGGCCCAGTCGCCCATCACGCCCAGCCGCTTGAACTGCTCGCGCTGCACGTCCACCCACTTATCGGCATAGGCGCGGCACTGGGCGCGAAACTCGAACGGGGGCACCTCGTCCTTGTTCAGCTTCTTCTTGCGATATTCCTCCTCAATCTTCCATTCGATCGGCAGGCCGTGGCAATCCCAGCCGGGCACATAGGGCGCATCCTTGCCGAGCAAAGACTGGCTGCGGACGATGATGTCCTTCAACACCTTGTTCATTGCGTGGCCCATATGGATGTCGCCATTGGCGTAGGGCGGGCCGTCGTGGAGGATGAAGCGTTCGCGCCCCGCGCGCTTTTCGCGCAGGCGGTCGTAGAGGCCCATGGCGTCCCACTTCGCCGCGATGGCCGGTTCCTTCTGCGCGAGGCCGGCCTTCATCGGGAAGTCGGTCTGCGGCAGGAAGACAGTGGATTTATAATCTGGGGCGTCGGTCATGAAAGGTCCGGTCAATGAATAAACCGTTCACCCCGAACGAAATCGAAGGGCTTTGCCGAGGCGAAGCCGAGGCACTTCGCTACGCTCAGTAAAGGGCTTCGACTTCGCTCAGCCCGAACGGAGAAAAAGTCAGCGCGTGCCCTACGCGACGTGGGGCGTGGCCGCAAGGATTTGCCGCGCATGGGCGCAGTCCCGGTCGATCTGCGCCATCAGCGCGTCCAAACTGTCGAACCTGGCTTCCGCGCGAAGATACTCGATCAGTTGCACCTCGATCGGCTGGTCGTAGAGATTGTCGCCAAAGTCGAAGAAATGCGGCTCCAGCAGTTCCTTGGGCGGGTCAAAGGTAGGGCGGATGCCCAGATTGGCCGCGCCGTCCAGCACGCGCCCGTCCGGCAACAGCCCGCGCACCGCATAGATGCCATAGGCCGGCCGCAGATAGTTGCCGATGTCGACATTGGCGGTGGGATAACCGATCGTGCGACCGAGTTTGTCGCCATGCTGGACGACCCCCTGAATGGCAAAGGGCCGAGTCAACAGCCGGGTCGCGGTTGCGCAATCGCCGGCCTTCAATGCCTCGCGAATCCTGCTGGACGAAACGGGCAGGCCATCATCCCTCCGCACCGCGCCCACCGCCTGGGCGACGATGCCCAGCGACGCGCCGATCTCCGCAAGCCCGGCAACATTGCCCGTCTTGCCCTTGGCGAAGGTGAAATCATCGCCCGTCACCACGCCGGCCAGCCCGATCCGGTCGCGCAACATGCCCGCCACGAATTCATGGGGGCCAAGCGCGGCCAGCGCCGCGTCGAAATTGAACACCAGCATCGCATCCGCGCCGGCCGCAGCGAACAGCCGCTCGCGCTGGTCGAGCGTCGTCAGCCGGAACGGCGGCGCATCGGGATGGAACAGCCGCATGGGATGCGGATCGAACGTCGCGACGATCGCGCGTCGACCCTCGCTGCGCGCCCATTGGATCGCGCGCCCGACCACCGCCTGGTGACCAAGGTGAAATCCATCGAAATTGCCGAGCGCCACGATTGCCCCGCGGAATTCCGCGGGCACCGGGGCACTGCTGTCCAGCCGCTGCATGGAAGCGGCCTATAGGGGCGGCAGCGCCATTGGGCAATGCGCGGCAGAGCGCCGTCAGGCCGGCCATCACGGTGGTGGCGATCGCGGCTCTGCCTGTCGATGGGATGAGCCGGCCTAGACCTTGCCCATCGGCGCTGCTGCATCGCGGCGGCGAAATGTGACGAAGCTGAATGCGGGATGATCCCCCACAGCGGCATGATCTTCGCGCGCGGTTTCACGCCAGTCCGCAGGGTCGGGATAGGCGATTGCAGCGTCGCCCAGGGCGTCGATATGCACTTCGGTCAGCTCGATTCGATCGGCGCGGGGCAGGAACAGGCGATAGATGTCCGCGCCGCCGATCACCATGATCGCAGGCGCATTGGCGAGGATCAGCGCCTGATCGGCCGACCGAGCCACCTCCGCCCCCGTCCCGCGCCACGCGGCGTCGCGGGTCAGCACGATATGGCGTCGCTCCGGCAACAGGCCGGGCAGGCTGTCGAATGTCTTGCGGCCCATGATCATCGGATGACCAAGCGTCAGCATCTTGAAGCGGCGCAGGTCGGCGGGAAGTCGCCACGGAAGGGCCCCGTCCCTGCCGATCACGCCATTGTCGGCGCGCGCGAGGACAAGGACGATTTCCGGCTTCGCGCTCACCGCGTCAACCGCGTCACATGCCCCATCTTGCGCCCGGCACGCGCTTCGCCCTTGCCGTAGAGATGGAGGTGGTTGGCCGGGTCGGCCAGGATCGCGGCCCAGTCGCTCGCCTGATCGCCGATCAGGTTGCGCATCTCCACGCGCGGCGCGGCAAGGGCGGTATCGCCCAGCGGCAGGCCGCAGATCGCCCGGACATGATTTTCGAACTGGCTGGTCACCGCGCCCTCGATCGTCCAGTGGCCGCTGTTATGGACGCGCGGCGCGAGTTCGTTGAATACCGGGCCGTCGGCAGCGGCAAAGAATTCGAGCGTCAGCACGCCGACATAATCGAGCGCATCGGCCACCTTGCGCGCGAGCGCGCGGGCGGCGGGCAGATATCCCTCGATCAGCGGTCCGGCGGGCAGGCAGGATGTGGCCAGAATGCCGTCCTCGTGCACGTTGGCGGTGGAATCCCAGAAGCGGATGTCCCCGTCCGCTCCGCGCACCAGAATGACAGAAAATTCCTCGGCGAAGGTGACGAACCCCTCCAGGATGGCGCTTCGCCGCTGAATCGCGTTCCACGCGCCCACCGCGTCCCCCGGCTCATTCAGCCGCGCCTGGCCCTTGCCGTCATAGCCCATGCGGTTGGTCTTGAGGATCGCGCGGCTGCCGATCGCGTCGATCGCCGCTTCCAGGTCGTCCAGGCTATCGACCGGGGCAAAGGGCGCCGTGACCCCGCCCAGGTCGCACACGAAGCGTTTCTCCATGAACCTGTCCTGGCCGATGCGCAGCGCCATCGCGCCGGGGCGAACCAGGGTTCGACCTGCGAGCGTTTCGATCGCGGCCGGGTCGATATTCTCGAACTCATAGGTCACGACATCGACCGTGCCGGCGAAAGCCGCGAGCGCGGCGGCATCCTCATAGCGTCCGCGGGTCCAGCGCGGCGAAACGTCCGCGGCGGGGCCGCTGTCTTCGGGCGCATAGATATGGGTGCGATAGCCAAGCTGCGCGGCGGCGACGGCGATCATCCGGCCAAGCTGGCCGCCGCCCAATATGCCGATTGTCGAACCAGGAGCGATGCAGTTCATCTTATTCGGGGCTGTCCGCCACGTCGGCCGTCTGCTTTGTCCGCCAGCCATCGAGCCGGTCGGCAAGCGCATCGTCGCTGGTGGCGAGGATCGCGGCGGCAAGCAGCGCCGCGTTGATCGCACCGGGCTTGCCGATCGCCAATGTGCCAACCGGAATGCCGCCGGGCATCTGGACGATGGACAACAGCGAATCCATGCCCTTGAGCGATTTGGATTCGACCGGCACGCCCAGCACCGGCAGCCGCGTCATCGAAGCCGCCATGCCCGGCAGATGCGCCGCTCCGCCCGCGCCGGCGATGATCACCTTGAGCCCACGGCCAACGGCGCCCGTCGCATAGTCATAGAGCCGTTGCGGCGTGCGGTGCGCGGAAACGACCTTGCATTCATGGGGCACGCCCAGCGCATCCAGCGTTTCGGCCGCATGCCGCATCGTGTCCCAGTCGGACCGCGACCCCATGATGATGCCGACCTCAACCCCGCCCATGGCCTGATGCTTCCCTGCTGACCCGGAAAGCGACGGTCCTTAACGGGCGCAAGCGCCGCGGGCAATATAACTCGCAGTTATATTCCGGACGGCCAAATCCCTGGGGTCTCGTCACCGCTCCGACAGATAATAGCGGTCGATCGCGCTCAGGTCGTCGGCCAGTTCATAGACGATGGGCTGGCCGGTCGGGATTTCCAGTTCGGTGATTTCGTCATCCGGGATGCCCGACAGATGCTTGACCAGCGCGCGCAGCGAATTGCCGTGCGCGGAAATCAGCACGCGCTTGCCCGCCTTCAGTTCGGGCGCGATCCGGCTGTTCCAATAGGGCAGCACGCGTGCGATCGTGTCCTTGAGCGATTCGGTCGACGGGATCGCGATGCCGGCATAGCGGCGGTCCTTCGACAGGTCGAATTCGCTGCCGGCATCCAGCACCGGCGGCGGAATGTCGAAGCTGCGGCGCCAGATCTTCACTTGCGCCTCGCCATGCTTGGCGGCGGTTTCCGCCTTGTCCAGCCCGGTCAGGCCGCCATAATGCCGCTCGTTGAGGTGCCAGTCCTTTTCCACCGGCAACCACAGCCGCCCCATTTCCTCCAGCGCCAGATGGAGCGTCTTGATCGCGCGGGTCTGGACGCTGGTGAAGCAGGTGTCGAAATCGAGACCCTTGTCCTTCATCAGCCGGCCCGCCGCGCGCGCTTCCTCCACCCCTTTTTCGGTCACGTCCACGTCCCACCAGCCGGTGAAGCGGTTTTCCAGGTTCCAGGCGGACTGGCCGTGGCGGATGAGGACGAGCGTGGGCATGGGGCGGCGTCTCCGTGACTACATGATCGCGCATCCCCATAGCGGCTGAGCCCGGCGGCGCAAGATTGCAGTCGTGGGGGGGATGGGGTAGCGCTTGGCCCAATCGAGGAGACCGGCGTGGCGTTCATCAAAGGCATCTGGCGCATATTGGGGGCGGTCAAGGACGGGCTGGTGCTGTTGCTTCTGCTCCTGTTCTTCGGCCTGCTCTATGCCGCGCTGACGATGGCCCCCACGCCCGGAAGCGCCGTGTCGAGCGGCGCGCTGCTGCTCGACCTCGACGGCACGATTGTCGAACAGCCCGCCGAAATCGACCCGTTTTCGCTGCTGGCCGGCTCGGGACCGCAAACCAGGGAATATCGGCTGGCCGATATCGTCGCCGCTCTGGACGCCGCGAAAAACGATGCCAAGGTGAAGGCGGTCGTGCTCGATCTGGATGGCTTCATGGGAGCTGGACAGGTGGCGCTGTCGCGCGTCGGCCTGGCGCTGGACAGCCTGCGCGCCGCGAAAAAGCCGGTCTATGCCTTTGCCACCATCTACACCGATGATGGCTATCAACTCGCCGCCCATGCGTCCGAAATCTGGGTCGATCCGCTGGGAGGCGTCGCGCTGGCCGGCCCCGGCGGTTCGCGGCTCTATTACAAGGGATTGATCGACCGGCTGGGCGTCAACGCCCATGTCTATCGCGTCGGCACCTACAAGAGTTTCGTCGAGCCGTTCACGCGCACCGAACAGTCCCCCGAAGCAAAGGCTGCCGACACCGCGCTGGCCGGCGCCCTGTGGCAGAACTGGCAGGATGAAGTCGCCAAGGCGCGGCCAAAGGCGAAACTCGCCGGTTACATGGCCGATCCGGCGGCGGCCGCGCGGGCGACCGGCGGCAATCTGTCGCAGGCGGCGCTGGCGGCGGGCCTGGTCGACCGGCTGGGCAGCGAAGCGAGCTTCGAGGCGCATGTGGCCAAGGTTGCTGGCGAAGAAGCGGACGCGAGCAAGACAGGCTTTGCCGCAATCGACCTGCGCACCTACGCCAAAGCGCACCGGCCCGCCGATGATGGCGCGATCGGCGTTCTGACCGTGGCGGGCGACATTGTCGATGGCGAAGCGGGGCCGGGCACGGCGGCGGGCGATACGATATCGGACCTGCTATATACCGCGCTGGCGGAAAAGGCGCTCAAGGCTCTGGTCGTCCGCATCGATTCGCCCGGCGGATCGGTGATGGCGTCGGAAAAGATCCGGGTCGCGATCCAGTCGGCCAGGGATGCCGGTCTGCCCGTGGTCGTCTCGATGGGCAATGTCGCGGCGAGCGGTGGCTATTGGGTGGCGACACCGGCCAATGTCATCTTCGCCGAACCTGGCACGGTCACCGGGTCTATCGGGGTTTTCGGCATCCTGCCGAGCTTTGAAGGAACGCTGGCAAAGATCGGCATTACCACCGACGGGATTACCACCACGCCGCTGTCGGGCCAGCCCGACCTTGCCGGCGGAACGACACCGCAATTCGACGCGGTGATGCAGATGGGTGTCGAAGATGTTTATCGCCGCTTTGTGGGGCTGGTCGCCAAGGCGCGCGACAAATCGCCTGCCCAGATCGACGCTATTGCGCAGGGCCGCGTGTGGGACGGCGGCACCGCGCGGCAGATCGGCCTTGTCGATCGCTTCGGTGGCCTGGAAGACGCCGTGGCCGAGGCGGCCAAACTCGCGAAGCTCGATCCGGCCAAGGCGCGGACCTACCGCATCGAAAAGCAACCCGATCGTATCATACGGTTCATCGAACAGATGCGCGAAGGCGACGAAGATGCCGCCCCCGCCGCGCGCGACCTGCTCGGCCGCGCCGCGCGGGCGCAGCGTTTGTGGGCGATGCAGGCGGTCGGCGACGTTCGGGCGATGCTGGCGGGCAATGGCGTGCGTGCCGATTGCCTGGAATGTCGCGGCCTTGGCGCGCCCAAAGCGGCGACGCGTGAGGATGCCGGGGTCTGGGCGCTGATCATGTCCGCGCTGCGTTAAGGCGGCCTGCATTGCGCACGCGGCTGAGCATCTGCCTGAAAAAGGCCCGTTTCCCTTCGGAAGCGGCTGCGCTGCTGGCCCCGCGCACCGCCAGCATCGCGCTGCGCCATTATCGCTGCGACCGCTGCGGCCTGTTTCACCTCACCAGTCGCACCAAGGGCAAGCGGGTGGCGCGGCCTGGGCAGTGACCGGCCACGTCATTTGGCTCATGCGCCGTTGAACGATCAGCCCAGCGCCTTGCGCACCAGTTCGTTGACGACCTGCGGATTGGCCTTGCCCTGCATCGCCTTCATCGTCTGACCGACGAAAAAGCCGAACAGCGCTTCCTTGCCGCCACGATATTGTTCGACCTTGTCGGCATTGTTCGCCAGCACCGTGGCCACCGCCGCCTCGATCGCGCCGGTGTCGGACGTCTGCTTCAGGCCCTTTTCCTCGACGATCTTGCCCGCCCCGTCGCCGGTTTCCAGCATGATCTCGAACACCTGCTTGGCAAGTGATCCCGACAACGTGCCGTCCGCGACCAGCGCCAGCAATTCGGCGGCCTGCGCCGGACTGACCGGGCTGTCCTCCAGGCTTTTGCCAAGCCGGTTGAGCGCGCCATAGAGGTCGGACAGCAGCCAGTTGGCCGCCGCCTTGGCGACGTCGCTCTCGCTCTTTTTCTGGGCGGCGGCGCTCTGCGCCAACAGCGTCTCGAACCAGCGCGCGGTATCGGCGTCGGCGGTCAGGGTCGCGGCGTTATAGGGCGACAGACCCAGCGCCTGCTCATAGCGCTTGCGCTTGACGTCGGGTAGTTCGGGCAGCGAGGCGCGACATTCGTCCAGGAAAGCATCGTCCAGCACCAAGGGCAACAGGTCGGGATCGGGGAAGTAGCGATAGTCGTGCGCATCTTCCTTCGACCGCATCGACCGCGTCTCATTCTTGTCCGGGTCGTAAAGGCGGGTTTCCTGCACGATCTTGCCGCCGGCCTCCAGCACATCGACCTGACGGCTCGCTTCCCGTTCGACCACCGCCATGACGAAGCGCACCGAATTGACGTTCTTCGTCTCGGTCCGGGTGCCCAGTTCACCGCCCGGCCTGCGCACCGAAACATTGACGTCAGCGCGCATCGAACCCTGGTCCATATTCCCGTCGCACGACCCGACATAGCGCAGGATCGTCCGCAGCTTCGCCAGATAAGCCCCTGCTTCCGCTGGAGAACGCATGTCGGGCCGCGACACGATTTCCATCAGCGCAACACCCGACCGGTTGAGATCGACATAGGAGCGCGTGGGATGCTGGTCATGCATCAGCTTGCCCGCATCCTGTTCGACATGGATGCGCTCGACGCCGATCACCTTGGCGCTGGTGTCCGGATTCTTCTCGTCCAGCACGATCTCGATCTGCCCTTCGCCCACGATCGGGTGATAGAGCTGGCTGATCTGATAGCCCTGCGGCAGATCGGCATAGAAGTAATTTTTCCGGTCGAAGCGCGACCATTTGTTGATCTGCGCGTCGATCGCCATGCCGGTGCGCACCGCCTGGCGGATGCATTCGCGGTTGGGCACGGGCAACATGCCGGGCATCGCCGCGTCGACCAGGCTGACCTGCGTATTCGGCTCCGCCCCGAACGCGGTCGCCGCGCCGGAAAACAGCTTGGCATTCGACGTCACCTGCGCATGGACCTCCAGGCCGACCACGACCTCCCACTCACCGGTTGCGCCCTGGATGCGATAGGTTGATTCAGTCATCAGTCGTCCTTTGAAGGCGTGATCAACGGCACGCCGGGAAAATAGCTGCGATAGAAGCGCGGATCGCGAGTCAGGATGGTGGCGCCAACGGATTGGGCATGACCGCCGATCAGGAAGTCGGCAACAATCGCTTTGGGTGTATCACCGGGACGCATTCGCCGATATTTCTGAAAGGCGCATCCTGCGTTGAAAGCCGCACGCGCATCAAGCACTTCAAAACCAATCACCATGGCGACCATGCGGATCATGAAATCATCAAGGTCACCATATTGAGGAGCGATTTCGGCCACAACGACTGGATTAATGAATACGCTGCCCATCGCGGTGGCATCTTCAAGCCTAGCAAAAGACCAGTCGAACCATCTCGGATCACGATCCAATATGTCAATCAAAACATTGGAATCGATCAATATCACGGTTCGTAATCACCCCTTAGTTCCCGCATATATTCATCGGTACTCATGCCGTCAGGATTTGGATATTTGCCGGCAATGGCCATCAATCCTTCCCGCATCCGCCGCACCCGTTCTTCCGCATCCTCCGGACCAAACCCCAAAGGTGCGACGACCACCTGACCTTCGGCATTTACCGTGACCTTATACGGCCACCCCGGCTTCAGACCCACCGCGTCGCGCATGGCCTTGGGGATCAATATCTGCCCCTTGCTTGTCATGGTCCCGGTTTCGACCTTGCTCTGCGCGTTCATTACCCAATCTCCAGTGTTACCAAGGTAACACTTTGCAACCCTATCTTCAATCACCGGGTATGACGCGGATGCGATAGGTTAATACGGTTATTGATCTTTCTCTAACCTAGTGAAAAGCGTGGCTGGATATGTAAGCTCCAATGAAGAAGATCGCAGCAAAACCAAACAACCACTTAAAGGCCGTGACCACAATCTTGTCGTAAGTGACGTCGCCCAGCTTAGCCCGCGCAATTGCGATTACTCCTAAGACTAGAACAATGACGATACCGCCACTCATCTCACCACCACTTGTCCGGCCGCGCGACGAAGCCAGCCCGTTCCTCGATCGCCAGCCCCGCGTTCAGCACCGTCTGCTCGTCCAGCGCCTTGCCGATGATCTGTAAGCCCAGCGGCAGGCCTTGCGAGTCCAGCCCTCCGGGCACGCTCATCGCCGGCAGCCCGGCGAGCGAGGCGGGCACGGTGAACACGTCGTTCAGATACATCGCCAGCGGATCGGCCTGCTTTTCGCCCAGCGTAAAGGCCGCGCTTGGTGCGGTCGGGGTCAGCAGCAGGTCGCATTGTTCGAACGCCCGTTCAAAATCGCGCGCGATCAGCGCCCGGACCTTTTGCGCCTGGGTATAATAAGCGTCGTAGAAACCGGCCGACAGCACATAGGTGCCGATCATGATGCGGCGCTTAACCTCCGGCCCGAAACCGGCGGCGCGGGTCGCGGCATACATGTCCTGCAAGCCTGCGCCATCGGGCAGGTCGCGCTGGCCATAGCGCACGCCGTCATAACGGGCGAGGTTGGACGAGGCTTCGGCGGGCGCGATGATATAATAGGTCGGCAGCGCATATTTGGTATGCGGCAGCGACACTTCCACCACGTTCGCACCTGCGTCCTTGAGCCATGCGATGCCCTTGTCCCACAGCGCCGCGATTTCCGCGTTCAGGCCATCTGGACGATATTCCTTGGGAATGCCGACCGTCTTGCCCTTGAGATCGCTCGACAATCCCGCTTCCCACTGTGGCACGGCGACGTCGAGAGAGGTGGAATCCCTGGGATCAAAGCCCGCCATCACCTCCAGCAGCAACGCATTGTCGCGCACGGTGCGCGCCATCGGCCCGGCCTGGTCGAGCGAACTGGCGAACGCCACGATGCCCCAGCGCGAACAGCGGCCATAGGTCGGCTTGATGCCCGCAATGCCGGTGAAAGCGGCGGGCTGGCGGATCGACCCGCCGGTGTCGGTGCCGGTCGCAGCCGGGCAGAGCCGCGCGGCGATGGCCGTC
Organism: Sphingobium anseongense; assembly: GCF_037725245.1. NCBI lineage: Bacteria > Pseudomonadati > Pseudomonadota > Alphaproteobacteria > Sphingomonadales > Sphingobiaceae > Sphingobium > Sphingobium anseongense. The sequence continues at coordinate 136,250 of NZ_JBBJUL010000001.1, forward strand.
GACGATCCGCCCGACGATCCGCCGGGGGCCAGCGCCGCATTGTCGCCGCCGCCGCGTTTCCATGGGGAAATGACATTGCCGAAATAGCTGGTTTCGTTGGACGATCCCATGGCGAACTGATCGAGGTTCAGCTTGCCCAGCATCCCGGCGCCCGCAGCCCACAATTTGGCCGACACGGTCGATTCATAGGTCGGCACGAAACCTTCCAGCATGTGGCTGGCCGCCGTGGTCTGGACGCCTTCGGTACAGAACAGGTCCTTCATGCCGATCGGCACGCCCGACAGTGGCTTGGCGTCGCCGGACGCACGCGCGGCGTCGGCGGCGTCTGCCGCTTCCAGCGCCTTTTCCGGCGTTTCGACGATGAAGGCATTCAGCGCCTTGGCCGCCGCGACATTGGCGTTGAACGCCTGCGCTACCTCGCGTGCCGAAAAATCGCCCGCGCGGAAGCCATCGCGGATTTCCGCAACGGTAAGATCGGTGAGGTTGGTCATAACCAGATTTCCGTTCGCCCTGAGCCTGTCGAAGGGCCGCACTTCATTTCAACAAAGGGCCAGGCTTCGACAAGCTCGGCCAGAAGGGGTCGAGGATCGATCACTCGATCACTTTGGGGACCGCGAAAAAGCCATGTTCGGCTTGCGGCGCATTGGCCAGCACCTTGTCGCGAACATTGCCGTCGGTGATCGCATCCTCGCGCAGGCGCAGATGGTTGGGAATGACGGCGGTCATCGGCTCGACGCCGGTCACGTCGACCTCACCCAGTTGCTCCACCCAGCCAAGGATGTTGTTGAGTTCGGGCACCATCGCCTGCGCCTCGTCCTGGGTCACCGAAATGCGCGACAGGCTGGCGATCTTTTTCACGGTTGCAAGGTCTATGGACATGGCCGGGCGCTAGCATCCGCGTATCGCCGCTTCAACCCCGTACGTTACGTGCGACCGCCGCCCTTGCGTGCGCCCGGCGCTTGCGCCAGACAGGCGGCACGATGGCGGCAGCGCCACGCAATACAGACGGAGTGGCCGTTGGCTCGCAAGTTCCTCTATATCATCGCCGGGCTGGTCGTGCTGGTGATCGCGGCGCTGCTGGCCTATCGCATCTGGGGTACACAGTTGATGCGCATCGTGATGGTGCCGCGAGAACCGTTTGTTGCCCTCTCTCCGCTGCCGGCCAACGCCTATGACGATTCGGCGATGTGGATCGCCCGGCCGGACATCGCCAGGGACAATCCGACGCTGTGGACGCCGGCGGGCATTCGCGACACGCCCGTCGAGCGCAAGGTCGCGCTGTTTTTCATCCATCCCACCTCCTACATCACCACATTGGGCGACGCCCATTGGAACATGGCGCTGGACGACCGGGAATCGCTCGCCATCGCGCGCCGTTTTGTCGGCAGTCAGGCGAGCGCCTTCAACGCCGTGGGTTCGATCTGGGCGCCCCGCTACCGCCAGGCCAATATCGGCGCCTTCCTGACCGACCGGCCGGACGCCGACCTGGCGCTGGCCGCGGCCTATCGCGATATCGCAGCCGCTTTCGCCACGTTTCTCAAGGCCAATCCCCAAGGGCCGCTGATCCTCGCCGGCCACAGCCAGGGAACCCGGCATCTGCTCCAGCTCCTGCGCGAAAAGGTGGCGGGCCAGCCGGTCGCGGACCGTGTCGCGGCGGTCTATGCCGTGGGCTGGCCGATTTCGGTGGAGGCGGATCTTCCCGCGCTCGGCCTTCCCGCCTGCGCGGGACGTGACCAGGGTCACTGCATCGTCGGCTGGCAAAGCTATGCCGAGCCAGCCGATCCTTCGGCCGTGATCGAAAGTTTCGTACGCAAGGCGGGCTACACCGGCCGGCCGCGCAAGGGCACGCACATGCTCTGCACCAATCCGATCACCGGCGCGTTCAACGGCGCGGCGCCCGCGAGCGCCAATCGCGGCACGCTCGACAGCCGTGACGAGGGCAAGCCGCCGCGCTTGCTCAAGGGCATCGTCCCCGCGCGCTGCGACACCAGCGGCGTGCTGATGATCGGCGAGCCGGTCGACATGGGGCCATTCACGCTGCCCGGCAATAATTACCATGTGTATGATTACAGCCTGTTCTGGGGTGACGTCCGGGAAGATGCGCGGCGGCGGCTCGCGGCTTTCCTGAAGTCATGAGCCTCGTCACGGCGGATCGCCCGACCTTTCGCGCGGCCTTGCCCCAGGGCGGGCGATTGATCGGTCTGGACGTGGGCACCAAGACCATCGGGCTGGCGCTGTGCGATGCGGGCTGGTCGATCGCCAGCCCCGCCCACACCATCAACCGGACCAAGTTCACCAGGGACAAACTCGCCCTTGCCGATTTCATCGCGCAGCAGCAGGTAAAGGGCATCGTCATCGGCCTTCCCTTCAATCTCGACGGCAGCGAATCGCCGCGCAGCCAGTCCTCGCGCGCCTTTGCGGGCAATCTGGCCGATCTGGGGCTCCCGATCCTGCTGTGGGATGAGCGCTGGTCGACCCAGGCCGTCACGCGCACGCTGCTGGAGGCGGACGCCAGCCGCGCACGCCGCGACGTGCTGATCGACAAGATGGCGGCAAGTTACATATTGCAGGGCGCGATCGACGGGCTGGTCGCGGGGATGGAGCATTGATGGCGCGCGCGGACAGGCTGGAGCGACTGGATGCGCGGCGCGCAATCCTGGAAAGCGACTATCGCGAAGCCCTGATCGCTGCGCTCAAGGTGACGGCGGCGGGCAAGTGGGGCCTGTTCGGCCACCAGAAGGACCGCCAGATCGAAGCCGCCGCCGCACCGACCATCGCGGCCCTTACCGAGCTTGGCGAAGAGATAGACGCCATCCGCGAGACGCTGTTCATGGAACCGTTCGCGCTGCATGCGGAATTTCTGGCGTCGCGCGGACCGGTCAAATCGACCGCCGTGGGCGAACCCAAGCAGGCGCGGGCGTGGCTCGAACGGTTGGAGCGGGCGTCATGAGCCGCCGTCTTGCCCTTCCCCGCCCCCTCCCCTAAAGCCTCGCTTCATGCCCGAAACGACCACCGCCCCTTCCACGACCGGCCTGACCGGGCGGGCGTTGTTCCCGCACCGCCACCTTCTGTCGATCGCGGACCTCAAACCCTGGGAAATTCGCTTCCTGCTCGACGAGGCCGAGGGCTGGGTGCAGGCCAACCGGGGTCACGCACGCAAGCATGACGATCGACTGGCCGGCATGACCCAGATCAACGCTTTCTTCGAAAATAGCACGCGTACCTTGCTGTCGTTCGAAATCGCGGGCAAGCGCCTCGGCGCGGACGTGGTCAACATGCATGCCGCCCAGTCGAGCGTCAAAAAAGGCGAAACGCTGATCGACACGGCGATGACGCTCAACGCCATGTATGCCGACGTCATCGTCATTCGCCATGGCAGCTCAGGCGCGGTCCGGCTGATCGCGGACAAGGTGGATTGCCCGGTGCTCAACGCCGGCGACGGCTGGCATCAGCATCCGACCCAGGCCCTGCTGGACGCGCTGACCATCCGTCGGCGCAAGGGCGGCTTCGAAGGATTGGTGGTCGCGATCTGCGGTGACGTGCTGCACAGCCGGGTCGCGCGCTCCAACATGCTGTGCCTCGCGGCATTGGGGGCGCAGGTGCGCGCGGTCGCGCCGTCCACGCTGATGCCGGCGCAGGTCGACATGCTGGGCGCGACCCCCTTCACCGACATGGCCGCCGGGCTGGAAGGCGCGGACGTGGTCATGATGCTGCGGCTTCAAAATGAGCGGATGGACGGCGCGTTCATCCCGTCGCCGCGCGAATATCACATGCTCCATGGCCTCACTCCCGATCGCCTGGCGCTGGCCAAGCCCGATGCGCTGGTCATGCATCCTGGTCCCATGAACCGGGGTGTCGAAATTTCCAGCAGCGTCGCGGACCATCCCGAACGATCGGCGATTACCGAACAGGTCGAAATGGGCGTCGCGGTTCGCATGGCCTGCCTTGACGTGCTGACCCGATCGGCGCGCGGCGTGGAGGGTTGGGCATGAGCCGGACCGCCATCGTCAACGGCCGCCTCGCCGATCCGGCCGGCAGCGCCGTTGCGCCGGGCACGATCCTGATCGAGGGCGACAGCATCCTTGCCGCCGGCGCGATCGACGTTCCCGCCGATGCCGCACGGATCGACGCGCAGGGCCTGATCGTCGCGCCGGGCCTGATCGACCTTGGCGTGTTCAGCACCGACAAGCCCGCTTTCCATTTCGGCGGCGTGACACGCGCCGCGCTGATGCCCGACCAGTCTTCGCCGCTCGACGATGCCGGCCTGATCCGGCAGGCGACACGCGCGGGCAAGCCCGATTTCTGGGTTCATCCCATCGCGGCGGCGACGCGGGGCCTGGCGGGCAGGGAATTGGCCGAAATCGGCATGATGCGCGCGGCCGGAGCGATGGCGGTGGGCACCGGGCGGCAATGGATCGCGGACTCCGGCGTCATGTTGCGCGTCCTGTCCTACGCATCGGGCCTGGGCCTGACCGTCATTGCCCATGCCGAAGACGGCGGCCTGACGGGCAATGCGGTCGCCACCAGCGGCGAAACCGCGACGCGGCTTGGCCTCGCCAACGCGCCTGCCTGCGCCGAAGCCATGGCGATCGCGCGCGACGTGATGCTGGCGCGCGAAACCGGCGCGGCAATCCATTTCCGGCTGGTGACGACCGCCGACGGCTTCGCGCAGGTGCGCGCCGCCAAGGCGCAAGGGCTGCGCGTCACCTGTGGCACCAGCCCCGCCTATCTGTTCCTGTCGGACAATGCGGTCAGCGACTTCCGCACCTTTGCCCGATTGTCCCCGCCGCTTCGTTCGGAGGATGATCGCAAGGCGACGATCGCGGCGGTTTCGGACGGCACCGTCGATGTGATCACATCCAGCCACGACCCGCGCGGTCCCGAAGACAAGCGCCTGCCCTTCGCCGACGCCGCCGCCGGCATGGCGGGGGCGGAAACCCTGCTCGCCCTGTCGCTCAATCTGGTGCGCGATGGGCATGTCACGATGAACCGGCTGATGACGCTGCTGAGCGGCAATCCCGCGCGCATCCTGGGCGTGGCCGCCGGCGACTTTGCCACGGGCCACGCCGCCGACCTCATCTTTATCGATCCCGACGCGCCCTGGATCATCGATTCGACCCGGATGGCGGCATCGGCGGGCAATACCCCCTTCGACCGCGTGCCAGTTCAGGGCCGCGTGCGCCGAATCATGAAGGGCGGCATGTTCCTTTAGGGAACGTGCCGCCCTTCATGAAATGATCGCTGTCGATCAGCGTGAGGCGTACTGACGGCCCCTGGTCGCTACCGCCCAACGCTGCGGCGTCGCACCCGGCGCGCCTTCGCGGACGAAGCATTGCCCCTTTTGCGCCTGGATCGTCCGGCACATCGTCAACGCATCGGCGCGATTGGCGAAGCCGCCGACCGCAAGGCGATGGAAGCTCTTACCCTTGATCGTCGCGCTGCTGGTGAGCACGGGGAATGCGGCGAGATTATTGTTGACGGTCGCCATCCGCGTCCAGCGTTCCTTGGCGATCGCCGCGCTGTCATAGGCGCCCAACTGAACCACCCAATTGCTTGCGCCGCTGCCGACGGGCTTGATGAAGGCCGCCTTCTGCATCGTCGCAATCGCCGGCGCCGCATTCCGCACGGCAGCCCTGGCGGCTTTCACTGGCTTGGGCGCGGCGCTCGAACGCTTGCCCTTCTCCTCGACGACGAAATCATCGGCGGCGGTACGGACCGGTGCCGGCGCCGCCTGGATGATCGGCGCTTTGAGGGTCGCGGCCGGGACGGGCACGGATTGCACCGCGGCCATTTCGAACGGCGGTTGCGCATCGTCCGTCGCTGGCGGCGTGTCGGCGGCGGCATCGGCGAAGGCCTGCGGCGTTTCGCTCGGAGCCTGGGGCGCCAGCGCGAGCGCGACCGGCTGGCCGGCATCGACGCCATTCACCTCAACGCCCATCAGCACCGCGACGCGCTGGGCGCCCATGGCGGGATCGGCCATCGTCGCCCATTGCGAAACACGCTGCGCGGCAGCGAGCGGCGGCAGGTCTTCACCCGCCATCACGCGCGCATCCTTCCACCGCCCGGCAAGAGCATAAGCGTAAGCGAGGTTCTGGCGCGTACGCGCGGTCGCCGACGGATCGTGGATCGCCTGGCTCAATATATTGACGCCCTCGACCGGATCGCCGGCCATCGCGATGGCAAGGCCATAGTCGGCGGCGGGCAACGTTTCGGCGTGGGCGGCGATCAGGCCGCGCGCTTCATCATTCTTGCCAAGGCCGACCTTGACCAGGGCCAGGCTGATGATCGTGCGGGCATCGCTCTTGCCCAGCGTCATGGCATCCTGCAACGCGGTTTCGGCCGATACGAACCGGCCGTTGGCGACATAGGCGCGCCCCAGCAACTGGCGCAGCGTGGCATCGCGGGGATAGCCTGCGACGGCCGCCTCCGCCGAAGTGAGCGCGCGATCAAAATCGCGTGCCGCCAGCGCCTTTTCGGTCGCCGCAGCCAGCTTCTGGGCGGTCTGCTGTTCCTTCGTCGCCCCGGCCGAGGGCCGGTCCGTGAATGCAGCGCCGCTGCAACCGACCATCGTGGTCGCCATCAGCAGCGAGGAAAGCGCCGCCCTTCCGAAACTGTTCCGCGTCATCTGCCTATCCACCCTTCGTTCAATTGGTGCCGCGGCGACGCGGCAACTGTCCGGCGAGTCGTTCGACTTCCGGCTGGCTGTTGAGAAATGCATCGAGCGCATCGGTCACGATCTGCTGCGCCGAACGCCCTTGCAGCGCGCAGGCTAGGCGCAGCCTGAGGTGCCGGTCGCTGTCGAGCCGCAGTGTGAACGCTGCCTTGCGGGCCAGCGCCCCGGCGGTCGCGACAGGGCGCGCGGCCTTGGATTTGTGCGTGCGGGCAACGCGCCTGGCCAGTTCCACCCGTTCGGTCACGACCGGCGGCACAATTGCCGGAGCCACGGACGCCATCGGCGTCAGGCCCGCATGCGGGCGGATATCGGCGGGCGGCGGGGCGTCATGGCCCATGTCGTTCCAGCCAAGATCTTCATGATGTGCAGCAAGGTTGCTGCTCGCCCCCCCGCCAAAGCCCGCGATCGGCTGACGTCGCATCGCCGGTTGCGCCGATCCCTTGCGCGCCAGCAGGCCCGAAGTCAGCGATGCGAAGGATTTGGGTTCGGCCATGGGTGCTTCTCCCCTCACTGGCTGACGACGCGGCGGCCAAAGCCACCGAGCGGACGGGGGTTGCCGGTCACGCCGGCACTTCCGGCCGGCACCGAAAAGACGGTGCGGCGAAAATTCTTTTCCAAACGATCGGAAATATAGGTCCACAGCGTCGTCACCTCGGCTGCGGACTTTCCCCTGGGATCGACTTCCATGACCGTTCGCCCGTCGATCATCGACGCGGCGAAATCAGTGCGATGGTGCAGCGTGACAGGCGCGACCGTGCCATGCTGCGACAGCGCAACGGCCGCTTCCGACGTGATCCGCGCCTTGGGCGTCGCCCCGTTGACGACAAAGATCAACGGTTTGGCGGCACGTTCACACAGGTCGACGGTCGCACCCACGGCGCGCAGGTCGTGCGGGCTGGGCCGGGTCGGCACGACGATCAGTTCAGCTACCGAAATCACGCTCTGGATCGCCATGGTGATGGCCGGCGGCGTGTCGATGACGGCAAGTTTGAAGCCCTGCTGGCGAAGCACTTCGAGGTCGGCGGCAAGGCGGGCGACGGTGGTCTGGGCAAAGGCGGGCAATTCGGCCTCACGCTCGTTCCACCAGTCGGCAAGCGAGCCTTGCGGATCGATATCGATCAGCACCACCGGGCCGGCGCCGGCCAGTTGCGCCTGCACGGCAAGGTGGCCCGAAAGAGTCGTTTTGCCCGACCCACCTTTCTGCGATGCCAGTGCTAGAACGCGCACGCAAATCCCCCCAGGAAATTCAATTCCCGATGGCAATGCCATGGTCGCGCCTAAAAATTGGTTAAGCAGGTGGCCACTTTTCGAAAAGCGGGCGCGAACAGTTAATCCCGTGTTGAGATTCGGGCACTTATGCTAATTCGCGATTAACCTTATTCTGCTTTAGCACTGGCGAAGATAGTTACAGGAGCATGTAGATATGGCAGGTCGGTGGGCGCATTTGCTATTGGTCGGTCTAGCGACAGTTGCCACGCCAGCGCTGGCGGACGTCAAGGCCGGCGTCGATGCATGGCAACAGGGCGACTATGCCCGCGCCATCAGCGAATGGCGGCCGCTCGCCGCCGCGGGCGACCCGGATGCCCAGTTCAACATGGGCCAGGCGCACAAGCTGGGGCGCGGGGTCCAGACCGACCTGTCCGCCGCGCTCGAATGGTATCGCAAGGCTGCGGGCCAGGGGCATTTGCGCGCCGAGGATAATCTGGGGCTGCTGATGTTCCAGCAGGGCGATCGCGCCGGCGCAATGCCCTATCTTCAGCGTTCCGCCGCGCGTGGAGAACCGCGCGCGCAATATATCGTGGGCACCAGCCTGTTCAACGGCGACCTGGTCGGCAAGGATTGGGTGCGCGCCTATGCGTTCATGACCCGCGCCTCTGCCTCCGGCCTGCCGCAGGCGACGACCAGCTTGCAACAGATGGACAAATTCGTGCCCGAAGCCCAGCGCCGGCAGGGCCTTGCGCTGGCAGCCGATCTGGAACGGCAATCGAAGGCGGGCGCGCTCGCGACCGGCCCGGCACCCAAGCCCCAAGGCCCGGTGGTGCGACCGGCGCCTTCCAGCGTCCGCACGACCAGCCTGCCGCCTTCCGACCTCAACCGACCGCTGGCCGAACCGGTGGCGCAACCGCGCACCGCGCCGCCGCCTGTTCGCGAAGCGACGAAGCCCGCGCCCCGCGCGGTTGCCGCAATCCCCGCCCCGGCAAAGGGCGGCGCTTACCGGATCCAGTTGGGCGCGTTCGGCGAAGAAGCCAATGCGCGCGCGCTGTGGAGCCGGCTGACCGCGCGGGTCAGCGGACTTTCAGCCTACCAGCCTTTCCTGGTAAAGGGCGGCAATGTGACGCGGCTTCAGGCCGGGCCGCTCGGCAATGCCGCCGACGCGGGACGGCTGTGCGCCAGCATCAAGGCCGCCGGCGCGGATTGCCTGCTCAAGAAGATGTGATGGCTAGGGCTCGTCGCCATCGCGCCCATAGACATCGTCGATGAACCGCACCCCGTCGCCTTCGGGCACGGCCGTAAAATAGGTCAGGTAAACCGGCACCGGCTGGGGCAGCGGACGATGCTGTTCAGGCGCATTGTCCGCGCTCGCCAGGCGTTCGCCAAAGAACCAGCGGCCAAGGCGCTGCGCATCTTCCAGCCGCACGCAGCCGTTGCTGAACTGGCGCGCTGGCCTCGCGAACAGGTCGCGCGCGGGCGTGTCGTGCAGATAGATGCCCAGATCGTTGGGGAACATGAATTTGACCTGGCCCATCGCATTGTTGCCGCCAGGCAGTTGACGGACCCGCACCTCCTGCGCCCCTGCCGCCACCGCCTGCCAGTCGATCTCGCTCTGGTTCAATCGGCGCGGATTGGCGCTCCAGTCGGACAGCGCCTCATATTTCATTCCCACCAGCGACGCGCCCCTCAATATCCTGGGCGCGACGGTGCGCTCGACCAGGTCGGACGGGATGTTCCAATAGGGATTGAGCGTCGCATAGCGAACCATGCCCGCCATCATCGGCGTCTGGCTATCGGGCGCGCCCACCACGACCTTCATCGTGCCGTCAAGTGCGCCATTGCTGTAATACCATAGCCGGGCGGAGGCCGCGTCGACCACGACATGCCGCACCCATGGCCCCGGCAACAGCCGCGCGCGCTCCAGATTGATCGCCAGCAGACGGCGCCGCTCGCCGGGATCGCGGTTGAGCGCGGCCAGCGTTTGCGGCCCGGCCACGCCATCGTCCTTCAGTCCCTCGACCGCCTGAAACCTGCGCACGCGCGCCGCCAGCGCCCTGTCATAGCCGCCCTCATAATGCAGACCCAGCCGTTCCCGCAGAGCCTCGACATCGGCGCCGCTCATCCCCGGCTTCAGCGTCCTGCCGGTCGGCACGTCGATATGATCGCTCCGCCGGCCGTCATCGTCATAGAGCGCGCGTGCATGGCGCAGCCGCATGTAGAAGTTGCTCATCCACTCGGCATTATGGACATAATCCGCAAAGGAGGGCGCGAGCGCGGCTTGCCGCAATATGGCAGAAGGATCGGCGCGGCGCGGCTCCAGTTCCTCGTCCAGATAGCGCATCGTCGCGCCCCTCGCAGGGCGGCGCATATCCTCGACCAGCGCGGCAAACGCGCGCGACAACGCCAGTTCGGCGCGCGCCAGCGCCCGAAACTCGCCGCTCTGTGCTTCCTCGATCGCGCGACGCAATCCGCGCGGGTCGTAATCGCGCGGATCGAGACCGTCCAACTGCGACGTTTCGATCAGCGCCAGCAGGTCGTCGGCCTGCGCTCCGACGGTTTCACCATCGATCCAGACCGGCCAATAGCCGCGCGCGCTGTAAAAATCCTTCAGCTTGCCGCTGACCTGCCCCGCTATTTCCGCGGCAACGCTACTTCGGGCGCTGTCGGCGGTCGGCGGCTGAGCAAGGGCGGCTGCCGGCGTCATGCCGATCAGCAGCAGCGCCATGAGACGAAGGGGGACGCGGCGGTTGCGCCGCGTCCCGACAGATGCAGATTTCAGCCGCGTTCCCCCGAACGGGTGGGCGGCGGCGGCGGCGGCGGCGGCGGGCACGGCGGACCCATCACGGCATGATAGACGCCATCGGCGCTGTAATAGCCATCGACGATACCGTCGCCGTCGCGATCGGCGGCGACCGTTCCCATGATCGCGCCGGGGCCGACCGGCGGCGCGGGAGCGATGGGTTCATTGGTGGAAGCACAGGCCGCAAGGGACAGCATCCCCGCGGCGGCAAGAGCCATATGGCTGATGGTCTTCATAATATCTCCTCTGCGGCCCGTTCCGAAAGGAGCTTCCAGCGGCCGCTCTTTTCGATGCTGCAATCCGCAGCAGCCGGGTAACGACCAAGGATGCTCGTCTATACCATTACTCTTGAGTAATGACGCCGAACAGTGGATTTACCACGATAAACCGAGGGCGCGTTCAATCGCCGATCCATTGTGCGGGGGCGATCCCCTGCGCGTAGAGCAGGACCGACAGGTCACCATGCACGATCTCGGCATGGGCCGCCGCTCGGGTCTTGGGCTTGGCATGATAGGCAACCCCCAGTCCCGCGCCCTCGATCATCGGAATGTCATTGGCGCCATCGCCGACCGCCAGCGTCAGCGCGCGGTCGATGCCCCCGGCAATTGCCGCTTCCAGTTCCGCTCGCTTGCGCGCGGCATCCACGATCGGCAACGACACAGTGCCGGACAGCCGGCCCCCATCTATGTCCAGCACATTGGCCACGGCATGATCGAAGCCGATCTCGCTCGCCACCGGCTCGGCGAAACGGGTAAAGCCGCCCGACACCAACAGCGTGCGCGCACCCCGCGCCTTCATGGTGCGGACCAGCGCCCTGGCGCCGCCCATGATGACGACCCGTTCGGCACGGCATCTGTCGATGGCCGCATCGTCCAGCCCCCTGAGCAGCGCCACCCGCTCGTGCAGAGCGCCCGCGAAGTCGAGTTCGCCCCGCATCGCCCGCTCGGTTATCTCCGCGATCTGCGGCTTGATTCCGGCATAATCGGCCAGCTCGTCGATGCATTCCACAGTGATCATCGTCGAATCCATGTCGGCGATCAGCAGGCTTTTCTGCCGATGGGCCACCGGCTGGACGATCAGGTCGATGCCCTGCCCCAGTCCGGTCAGCGCCGCACGCGCTGCAACCGGATCGGCGGCGAAGAACAGATCAGCCGCCTTGCCCTGTTCCAGCCAGGCCAGGTCCCCCGGCGCGCATCGCGCATCGTTCAGCCTGTCGCGCGCGGCGGCAATATCCCCCTGCCCCATCGAGGCGCTTGCCACTAAGGTCGCGACGAACATGGACACTCCTGACACCGACAGCGGCGAATCCCGCCCAAGGCTCGCGCTTATTGCCGGGCCGACCGCCAGCGGCAAGAGCGCGATCGCACTTGCCCTGGCCCGCGCCGCCAATGGCGTGATCATCAACGCCGACGCCAGCCAGGTCTATCGCGACCTGTCGATCCTGTCGGCGCGCCCCGACGAGGCCGAAATGAGCACGGCGCCCTATCGCCTCTACGGCCATGTGGATGCGAGCGAAGCCTGCACCGCCGCCCGCTGGGCCGCCGAGGCGCGGGCGGAGATCGACCGCGCCCACGGGCAAGGCCGCCTGCCGGTCCTGGTCGGGGGGACCGGCCTTTATATCCGAACGCTGATCGACGGCATCGCCCCGGTGCCGGATATCGACCCGGCCATTCGCGCCGGCGTCCGCGCAATGCCCGTCGCGGATGCTCATGCGGCGCTGGCACGCGAAGATCCGCCCGCAGCCGCGCGCCTAGCGCCAGCCGACGCCAGCCGCGTCGCCCGCGCGCTCGAAGTCATGCGCTCGACCGGACGCGCCCTGTCCGAATGGCAACGCCACAAGGCTGGCGGCATCGCCGGTCGCGTCGCGCTGCACCCGCTGGTTCTGTTGCCGCCGCGCGACTGGCTGATCGCCCGATGCGACGCCCGCTTCGCGCAGATGGTCGACATGGGCGCGATCGGTGAAGTCGAAGCGCTTGTGCGCCGCGACCTGTCGCCCGATCTGCCGGCGATGCGCGCGATCGGCGTGCCCGAGATCAGCGCCTATCTGCGCGGCGACATGAGCCGCGAAACGATGATCGAGCGGGCGCGGATCAGCACCCGGCAATATGCCAAACGCCAATATACCTGGTTCGCCAATCAGCCGCCGGCCGACTGGCCCCGACATGGATCAGTGATTGATGATAAAATCATAGACGAATTCGTAATTAAGTTACAATAATATGGGTTGACGCGGCACTTTATAATAAATAGAGGGCCGACCTTGCCTTATGGCAGTGTGTGACGCAAAGGCGCAGCCTTGATGGATCGGAAGGACGTAACGTGGCCGAAAAGAGCGGCGCGGACATATTGGTTGAATGCCTGATCGACCTGGGGGTCGAGGTCGTCTTCGGCTATCCCGGCGGCGCGGTACTGCCCATCTATGACGCGCTTTATAATCATCCCAGCCTGAAGCATGTGCTGGTCCGTCACGAACAGGGCGCCACGCACATGGCGGAAGGCTATGCCCGTTCGACCGGCAAGCCCGGTGTCGTCCTCGTCACGTCCGGCCCCGGCGCCACCAATGCCGTCACCGGCATCACCGATGCGCTGATGGACTCGATCCCGATGATCGTCATCACCGGCCAGGTTCCAACGCAACTGATCGGCACCGACGCCTTTCAGGAAGCGGACACGATCGGCATCACGCGCCACTGCACCAAGCATAATTATCTGGTGAAGGACCCCGGCAAGCTCGCCGGCGTCGTTCACGAAGCCTTTCACATCGCCACCACCGGCCGCCCAGGCCCGGTCGTCATCGACATTCCCAAGAATGTCCAGATCGCGACCGCGCCCTACAAGCGGCCGGACAAGTTCGACCATGCCAGCTATCGTCCGCAGATCAAGGCGGACGCGGCCGCCATCGACAGCGCGGTTGAAATGCTCGCGGCGGCCGAACGCCCGGTGTTCTACACCGGCGGCGGCGTCATCAATTCCGGGCCGGAAGCCTCCCGCCTGCTGCGCGAACTGGCTGAACTGACGGGCGCGCCTGTAACCTCGACGCTGATGGGCCTGGGCGCCTTTCCCGCCTCCTCGCCCCAGTGGCTTGGAATGCTGGGGATGCACGGCACCTATGAAGCCAATTTCGCGATGAATCAGGCGGACCTGATCCTTTGCGTCGGCGCGCGCTTCGATGATCGGGTCACCGGGCGACTGGACGCCTTTTCACCCAACAGCCGCAAGATCCATATCGATATCGACCGCAGTTCGATCAACAAGACGGTCGACGTCGACCTGCCCGTCGTCGCCGATGTCGCCAGCGCGCTCGCCGACATGGTGGCGCTCTGGAAAAGCCGTGGCCATGAAAAGGCGGACCTTGCCGAATGGTGGGCGCGGATCGCGGGCTGGCAAGCGCGCCAGAGCCTCGACTATGCCGACAGCAGGACGGAAATCATGCCGCAGCGGGCGGTGGCAGACCTGTATCGCGCGACGCGCGGTCGCGACGTCATCATCACCACCGAAGTCGGCCAGCATCAAATGTGGGCCGCGCAGCATTTCCATTTCGATGCGCCCAACAAATGGCTGACCTCCGGCGGTCTTGGCACCATGGGCTATGGCTTTCCCGCCGCGATCGGCGCGCAGATCGGCAATCCCGACAGCCTGGTCGTGTGCATCGCCGGCGATGCCTCGGTCCAGATGAACATCCAGGAAATGGGCACGGCCAGCCAGTATCGCCTGCCGGTCAAGCTGTTCATCCTCAACAATGAATATATGGGCATGGTTCGCCAGTGGCAGGAACTGACCTATGAAAGCCGGTATTCAAACAGTTACAGCGATTCGTTGCCAGACTTCGTGAAGCTGGGAGAAGCCTATGGCTGGACCGGTATCCGCATCGAGGGACCCCAGGACCTGGAGGCCGGCATCCAGCGGATGATCGACACGCCAGGCCCCGTCATCGTCGATTGCCGCGTCGCCAAGCTGTCCAACTGCTTTCCGATGATCCCGTCTGGCGCCGCCCATACCGAAATGCTGCTCGACCCCAGCATGGTGTCGGGCATCATGTCGGACGAGGCAAAGGCGCTGGTGTGACCGCTCACCTCAAGCTGCGCATCCATGTCAGCGAACCCTGGGATTTCGAGCGCGTCGCCGGCACGGCCGAACTGACCGGCTGGACCACCGACCATGTCGACCCGGACAACGGGGAATGGGAAGTGCATCTCGACCATGGCTTCGATTATCATGGCGAACATATTGGCCGGCTGTTGGCAGGCCCGCGATATGTGGGCGAGCGGCTGGATCGGGTGATCGACGCGGTGGTGGGCTTTCCCGCCCGCCTCGCATACCGCCAGGACGGCGGGTGGCATTTCGCATTGATCGGCATGGTGTCGCTGAACCATGAAAGCGACCAACAGGAAACCGGGACGACCATCTGATGCATATTCAGGAAGAACAGAAGGAGCGGCATGTCCTGTCGCTGACGGTTTCCAACGAAGCCGGCATCTTGGCGCGGATCGCGGGGCTGTTTACCGCCCGCGGCTATAATATCGACAGCCTGACCGTGGCGGACATCACGCCCGATCACCTGATCAGCCGCATCACCATCGTCACCAACGGCCCGCCCAAGGTCATCGACCAGATCATCGCCCAGCTCGACCGGCTGGTGCCCGTCCACAAGGTCACCGACCTGTCGGACAACGGCCCCTATGTCGAACGCGAACTGGCGCTGGTGAAAGTCGCGGGCACCGGCGAAGACCGGATCGAGGCGCTGCGGCTGGCGGACGTGTTTCGCGCCAAGGTGGTCGATACGACCATCGAAAGCTTTATTTTCGAAATCACCGGGACAACCGACAAGGTCGACAATTTCGTCGGGCTGATGCGGCAGATCGGACTGGTCGAGGTCGGCCGCACCGGTGTTGTCGGGCTGATCCGGGGGAAAGAAGCGATTTAAGCCATTAACCCCTCTCCCACCGGGAGAGGGAGGGGCCCGCCGCGCAACGGTGGGAGGGTGAGGGCGAGCGTGGCTCCCCTGCTCCCGGTGGTTCCCCCTCACCAACTTCGACTGGGGCCGGTCGGCTCAAGTCTTCGTATCCTCTCCCTCCAGGGAGAGGGTCAGGATATGAAAAGGGAAGATACGGACAATGAAGGTATATTACGATCGTGACGCGGACATCGGCCTGATCAAGGGCAAGAAGGTCGCCATCCTGGGTTATGGTTCGCAAGGCCACGCCCATGCGCAAAATCTGCGCGACAGCGGCGTTGCTGAAGTCGCCATCGCGCTGCGTGCCGGTTCGGCATCCGCCAAGAAGGCGGAAGGCGCGGGCTTCAAGGTTCTGGCCAACGCGGATGCCGCTGCATGGGCCGATGTGCTGATGATCCTGGCGCCCGACGAACATCAGGCCGAAATCTACGCCAACGACATTCACGCCAATCTGCGCCCCGGCGCGGCGCTGGCCTTTGCCCATGGTCTCAACGTGCATTTCGGCCTGATCGAGCCGCGCACCGACGTCGACGTCATCATGATCGCGCCCAAGGGCCCCGGCCATACCGTGCGCAGCGAATATCAGCGCGGCGGCGGCGTGCCCTGCCTGATCGCGATCCACCAGGACGCGACCGGCAACGCGCATGATGTCGCCCTTTCCTACGCTTCGGGCGTGGGCGGCGGCCGCAGCGGCATCATCGAAACCAATTTCAAGGAAGAATGCGAAACTGACCTGTTCGGCGAACAGGCAGTGCTGTGCGGCGGCGTCACCCACCTGATCCAGGCCGGTTTCGAAACCCTGGTCGAAGCGGGCTACGCCCCGGAAATGGCCTATTTCGAATGCCTGCACGAAACCAAGCTGATCGTCGACCTGCTGTATGAAGGCGGCATCGCCAACATGCGCTATTCGATCAGCAACACCGCCGAATATGGCGACATCACCACTGGCCCGCGCATCATCACCGACGAAACCAAGGCGGAAATGAAGCGCGTTCTGGCGGACATCCAGTCGGGCCGGTTCGTCAAGAATTTCGTCCTCGACAACCGCGCCGGCCAGCCCGAGCTGAAGGCCGCGCGCAAGCTGGCAGCGGCGCACCCGATCGAGAAGACCGGCGCCCAGCTGCGCGCGATGATGCCCTGGATCGGCGCCAACAAGCTGGTGGACAAGGACAAGAACTGATCGCGGCATGAACCGTGGATGGCCGGTTTCAACGCCGTGACCCATCCACTCCGACCCGGAACGATCCGTTTCCGGTTACGGGTCTGGAACAATCGAGGGGCGCAACCTATTGTGGCTGTGCCCCTTGATCGTTTTCCGGAGAGTCCCGCATGAAAAAATACCTCATCCCCGCCGCCGCCCTCGTCGCCCTGACCGGCGGCACCGTCCTGATCGCGCAAGCGCCGATGGCCGCGCCGGGCACCAAGGATGCGACCAAAGTCACAGGCGGCAGCTACACCGTCGACCCCGGCCATACCCAGATCGTCTTTGCCTATGACCATATGGGCTTTTCCAACAATATGGGCGTCATCAGCGAATCCACCGGCACGCTGACGCTTGATCCCAAGAACCCGACCGCCGCCAAGGTGTCGATCGACGTCCCCGTCACCAATATCAGGACCGGCATTGCCAAGCTGGACGAACATCTCGCCAAGCCCGACTTTTTCGATACCGCCAAATTTCCCAAGGCGACCTTTGTGTCGACCGGCGTAAAGCCCGACGGCGCGACCGGAGCGGACATCATGGGTAATCTGACGATCAAGGGCATCACCAAGCCGGTGACGCTGGATGCCGAATTTTACGGCGCGGGTAAGGCCCCTGCCATGGCGGGCGGCAAGGAGAATATCGGCTTCGTCGCCACCACGACCATCAAGCGCAGCGATTTCGGCATGGGCTATGGCGTGCCGATGGTTGGCGACGCGATAGAACTCAAGATTATCGCCGCCTTCCAGAAATAAAGCTGCCCTGCCTCATGCGTCCCCGTCATTCCCGCGACTGCGGGGATGGCGGGCCTGGGCAGCGTTGCAGATAAGAAAACAACTGGACGCCCCCGGCCCGACGCGGCTATGATGGCTTCATCATGCAGAGCTTCGCGCTTCTTTCCTTGCTACGACTTACACGCCCTTAGGCGTGGTTTTTCGGCTGCCTTTCGATTATGGGCAGCAACGATACGCCTAAGGGCTTCCCATCGCTGATAGTCGTTAACCGAGCCGCTGCGGCGCGCTCGTTCGCATGAAGAAGTAACTGCCCGATGATGCTGACCGATCCAAGCCAGAAATACCGCGCCTTCCCGCAGGTGAACCTGCCCGACCGCCAATGGCCCTCCAACGTCATCACCGCGCCGCCGCGCTGGCTGTCGACCGACATGCGCGACGGCAACCAGTCGCTGATCGATCCCATGAACGCGGAAAAGAAGCGCCGCTTCTTCGACCTGCTGATCAAGATCGGCGTCAAGGAGATCGAGCTCGGCTTCCCCAGCGCCGGCGCGACGGAGTTCGACTTCATTTCCGGCCTGGTCAGGGATGGCGCTATTCCCGACGACGTCATCGTCCAGGTGCTCACGCAGGCGCGCGCCGACCTGATCGCCACCACATTTGAATCGCTGCGCGGCGCTCCCCGTGCGATCGTTCATGTCTACAACGCCGTGTCGCCCGCCTGGCGCAACATCGTGTTCCAGATGGATCGGCCGCAGATCAAGGACATCGCGCTCAATGCCGCCAAGCTGCTGCGCGACAATGCCGCCAAACAGCCCGATACCGACTGGCATTTCGAATATTCGCCCGAAACCTTTTCGACCGCCGAACTGGATTTCAGCCTGGAATGTTGCGAGGCGGTGATGGACGTCCTCCAGCCCACGCCGGACCGGCCGCTGATCCTGAACCTGCCCGCGACGGTCGAAGCGGCGACGCCCAACATCTATGCCGACCAGATCGAATGGATGTGCCGCAACATCTCGCGCCGCGACAGCGTCGTCATCTCGCTCCATCCGCACAACGACCGCGGCACCGGCGTCGCGGCGGCGGAACTCGGGCTGATGGCCGGGGCCGATCGGATCGAAGGCTGCCTGTTCGGCAATGGCGAACGCACCGGCAATTGCGACTTGGTGACGGTCGCACTCAATATGTACACCCAGGGGATCAACCCGGCGCTGGACTTTTCGGATATCGACACCGTCATCCAGACGGTCGAATATTGCAACCAGTTGCCGGTCCATCCGCGCCATCCCTATGCCGGCGAACTGGTGTTCACCGCCTTTTCGGGCAGCCATCAGGATGCGATCAAAAAGGGCTTCGCCGCGCAGGATGCGCGCAACGACCTGATCTGGGATGTCCCCTATCTGCCGATCGATCCCAAGGATCTGGGCCGCGATTATGAAGCGGTGATCCGCGTCAATTCGCAATCGGGCAAGGGCGGGGTCGCCTGGGTGCTGCAACAGGACAAGGGCCTGAAACTGCCCAAGCGGATGCAGGCGGATTTCAGCCGCGTGGTGCAGGCGCTGGCCGATGAAACCAGCCGCGAACTCAATGCCGCCGATATCTGGCAGGCGTTCGAGGGGCATTATTGCCTGGTGTCGGACCAGCCCTACAAGCTGCTCGATTATCATGAAACCGGCGTGGCGGGCGATCGCATCTTCACCGGAAAGATCGGCTATCAGGGCGGAACCCGCAGTGTGTCGGGCCGGGGCAATGGCCTGCTCTCCAGCGTGCTGTCCGCATTGCGCGACGAGTTCGGGGTCGAGCTGGAGATTGCCGACTATAGCGAACATGCGGTCGGCGCGGGGAGCGATGTCAATGCTGCCGCCTATGTCGAATGCCGCACCCCTGATGGCCGGACCCTGTTCGGCGTCGGCATGGACAGCGACGTCGCCACGGCGTCGGTCAAGGCCGTGCTGTCGGCCGCCAACGGCCTGGCCCGGCATATGGCCTGATCCGGCTTTGCCCTTTCCGGCTGATGGCTGCATCGGCGGAGAGGGCAAGGCCGCGTGCGAAAGCAGGCGGGCGCCATGGCGGAGCTTGGAGCACCGGCGGATAAAGCCCTTCGGCTCGCACCAGGCGAGGCGAAGGGAATTGGTGGGCCCGGCACCTACTGAAAAAGCATGCTGCATTAGCTTGAAACCGTCGGTTCCGACGTTTCAATTCGGGCTAGTGCCCCCACGGATGCCCCCAAATAAATAAAGTTTTCCCGGCGCTATCCCAAGCCTCCATCGTGGACCATCTTAGCCATTTTTCCGATGGAGTTGCGCATGGACACGAACGAGTCGGGCGAAGGCTTTGGAGCCTGGCTACTCAAGCAGACGAAGCGGGACGACTGGATAGGCACGCTTGCGAAGTCGGCGAAGGCCGACCCCCGGTTTCGCGCCAGCACGAAGCCGGACGAACTGCGCAAGCGGTTGCAGGAGGCTAGTGCGGAGGGCGACAGCTTCGAGGCGCTGGATGATGCGGAAACTGCATGGACGAGCGAATGAGGGATATCGCCAACGCCGTCTGTGTCGAGGACGATTTGATCGCCGTGAAAGACCGGTGTGAAGCAGGCGATGTCAGCTATACACACCTGACCAGTGGACTTAAGGCCGGAACCATCGTGGTCTGCCGGTCCCCAGAGGATGCGAACCGCCTCCTCGCACCATATGGGCTACGCGCCCATGCGCGGGTTCGAGACGATCACTGTTGACAGATTAGGAGCTATGGGCCTGCGCGCAGCGGGTGATCAAGCAGCACGGGGGCAAGGCCCCGCTGCACGTCGCCTCCCGGATCGGGGAACTGGCGATATTAAACGACCATGAGGGCGTCGAGACATGGCGGGCAATCGCCACGCGCGTGGACCAGCTTATGGACTATCTGCCGGGCAAGCTATTGAGCAAGCAGTGACCGGCACCCCTGTGACGTCGCGAGTTCACCATTACGTGACTTGGCGTATGGCCTCCTGGCTGGCGGCGGGGGCGCTCGAACACGCCCGCGCCGCCTCTACTCCTTTAAAGCTTAACTCGTACGATGCCGTCGGCCGACTTATAAAAGCGGCCTGACGTTAGGCCCGCTGCTGCTGCAGCTGCCTCATTTGCATATGTCGATAGTTCCGTGCCGTAGATTGCTCGGACATAAAAGGCGCGCACGCGATTGGTGGCTGTGCCGATGTCATAGTCAACGTCGCTAGTCGGGGAGAAGGTAAGGCCATTAATCATCCAACGCGCCGTGGCATTGACAGCCGCGAACGTAATTTCAGTGTCTCCCCGCAGCTTCAGGCCACCGACATCAGCTTGGACCTGGGCGGTTCGAACATTCGCAAGATTTCGAGTGGACGTGCCAATCACATGCGTGGCAGCCGTGCTCGGCGCCAGCCCGGCTGCGCCAATCGTCCAATTTAACACCCCAGCTTCTGTAATATCGAGACTTGTTCCAGACGCACGTTCCAGCGTTAACTTGTCATTTGACGCGACGCTGCGGCTATAGACATTGGCAAAATTTTCCAGGGTCGTACCGACAGCGCCAACGTTGTTCGTCTGGGGGCTCGGGCCATCTAGGCCATAGATCATTTCACCAACATAACGCCGACCCTGGTAGTGATTGAGAATTACGGACCCTACACCCCGGTTCCCTGAATCAAATGAGCCCTTGTCGGTGCCATCCAGATACAGGTTAGCCCGAATAAAACGGCCCGCAAATTCGATCGAGCCGGTGCGCGAGAATACCTGCACTCGGCCATAACCAGGATCCAAGTCTGTGGCCGCTTCACCATAGCCTTGGATGTAGACGCGGTTGATGCGGTCCGCATAGAGCATGTATTGTGCACCGCGGCTGCGAAGCGTTGCACCAAACATCCAGATACCCTGTCCGGCCTGAGCAGCATTCAGTATAGCCGCGTCCAACCAAATACTTGCTCCTTGGGCGTTAGCGCCATCATTCCTAAATTCGCAATCAATGAAGCGGATATCTGATGTCCCGGCAGGCGCCCATACCCAATATTTCGTTCCGGAAACGGGGCTACCCGTAAGCGGAACAGAGGTATTATACACAGCTGGATCGCGATTGGTGCCGCGCAGCTTGAATCCACGCAAACCGCCGAAATAACAGGAAATCGATTCGAATTCGCAAACTCCGTCGTCCTCCTCAATGCTGCTGCGAGGCAAGGGCGCGACCCGCTCACCGTTCCGCCATGTCGCGTTATTGACGGAGCTCCACGTCGCGTCCAGGTAGAGGCCCGCGTCGGCCCACGACCCGGAGATGTTGACGTTCCACAGTTTTACCCGACGTACGGCCGGCACGAAGAAGCCCGCATGCCAAATATTGGGTGAAGCAACATAAATGGAAATATCGCGCATATAAGCGCCAGGCCCACCTGCGACAAATGCTGGTCGAAACGGAGCATCATTCACAGTAGGATTGATGTCTGTCCAGACTACATCGGTGCCGGCCCAGGTGCTCGCAACGATGAGCGTTCCCGGCAAGGTTGCGGGATCACCCAAGTTGAGTTTCAAGGGGTTAACGAATCCTTCGCCGATAATGCCCTTGCCCGGTGGGATGATAATCGTATCATTTATTTCATGGTAATAGGGCGCGGTGGTTTTGCGTGGTATTAGAAGTCGAGACACCAAGGGCGATGCCAGCGCGGCCTTCACTTTGTCGGTAAAAGTTGCGCCGGAAAAATCATCGGGGATTGGGAAATTGGCACCTGGCACAAAACTCTCCTCGCTCAGTCAAACCACTTGAATGGGCATGCTGTCAGAGTCGCAGGGTCGGGTCACGCCCTCGTTGGTGATGGGGATCGGATCGTCGAAGGTTAACTTCCCCTCGTCGCTAAAGTGTGCTTCACCTGCGGTCGAAGCACGGTGGCAGCTTCGGCATGCATCTTAGGAAGAGACAATCATCTCCGCTGCCCGCCGCCGGTCGATCGCGTCGATATCGTCCACGTCGTCTCCACCTCTTCCATCTGGAAACGAATATCATCACAGTGCTCAAACTTACCTTCGGCGATCGTTTGCGCTATGCGCGAAACGACGGCTTTAGAACCGCTAGTTTATCTCTCCCTTTCAGTGTTTTACACACCGTTTTCGGGCGGCGAAGGGAATTGGTGGGCCCGGCAGGAATCGAACCCGCAACCTAGCCGTTATGAGCGGCCAGCTCTAACCGTTGAGCTACAGGCCCCACCGACGGCGGGGATTAGGACGCATCAGGCGGCTTGGCAAGCCCGCGCGCGCGTCGGGACCGCGCGCAAAAGCTCATCGAGGCTGGCGGCCGCCACGCCGCGACGCGCCAGGTGGGCCAGCACCCTGTCCCACCAGGTGTAGAAGGCCGCCCGCCCTGCCTCGTCGCGGACATAGGGCGTATGCCCCGGCTCCAGCGTGGGCGAATGGAAGCTGAAATTGAGCACGCGCGCGCCCTCGCCGATCAGCGCGTCGATCGCGGCGATCGCTTCTTCCGCGCGCACGCCTTCTGGTGTCAGCGGCACGCGGCTGAGCAATCGCCCCCGCGCCAGTGCGCCGCCAAGCGGCCCCATCGCCTGCGCCGCGCGATAGGCGCTCTCCCCCGCCCCGCGCATCAGGCCGGTGAAGGCGGTCGACAGCGGCAATTCGACCAGACCGCGCGACGGCCCCGTCCAATAGGGATGGATGGGCAGCCCATGAAAATCCGGCCCCTGCTGCGGCGAATAATCGAACCGGCTGCGAACCGAACTGTCGAGGCGGAAGCCCGCTTGCTCCAGCAGGCGCGCGCTGTTGGGACCAACGCCATAGCGACCGGCGCGATAGGCGAGCGGGCGCTGGCCGAAGCGTTCGTCGATGCGGTCGCACAGCGCCGCGAGCTTGGCCCGTTCCACATCCTCGGGCAGAAAGCCGACATAGCTGTTGCGAAGGCACACCTGTTCGACATGGGGCGGGTTGACCCAGGGGTGGAGATGCGCGCCGATGTCGGCCGCGCCGTCCGCCACCCATTGCGCCATCATCGCGGCGGCGGCGTCACTGTCGATCACCGGATAATCCGTGACATAGACGGGCCGCACCCCGGCAGCCGCGAAATAGGCCTGGCCGCGCGCCATGCCGGCGAGCGCGGTGACCCCATGGCCGGTCCGGCTGAACGGCGCGTCCCAGTCAAACTCCTCTTCGGTATCCACAAACAGCATGAAGCGGGTGCCAAAAGCGGGATCGAGCGCGATCATATCGCACGCATCGGGCGCGGCCAGCAAATTGCCATCGTGAGAAAAGCGGGTCATGCGCGGCAAACTATCGGCCAATGGTTGCGATTGGGTTGTCGCGGATGCGGATCACAACCGGCCCGCTTCGCTTTCCCCCTCATCCGAAACCGCCGGCATCGTCAGCAGGAAGCGCCGACGGTCGATCTCCAGCGAGCCGCCGCACCCGGCGGCCAGACTGCGCACCAGCCGCAACGAAAAGCCAAGGCCCAACAGCGGCCCATCGGCCCATTCGCCGTCGGGCATGTAGCCCGGATCCAGCAATTGCGCCTCTTCCATACCTGCAAGCGTCGTGGGCCGGTCCAGCGCCACCACCACACGTCCTACGCTCTCGTCGGGCTGGAACCAGCAGGAACCGGTCACGTTCGTACCGGGTCCGGCGACCGACACGAGCGTGCGCAGCAGATGCTGGACCATGCGTTCGCCCTGTACCGGATCGATGCGGACATTGGGCAGTCCACCCGCAACGCTGATATCGACCCCGCGCCCGTCACCGTCCTGTTCGCCCGAAAAGCGGGCGGCGACCTGCGCCACCAGCAGCGCCGGATCGACCGGCCGGGGGGCTTGAGGCTCATCCCCGCGAGACACGCGCGCAGCAAGATCAAGATCGTCGAACGCCGCGAGCAGGTGGCGCGCATCCCCCACGATCTTGCCGGCCATGTCGCGATATTCCGGCGCTGCGGGACCAAATAG
Organism: Sphingobium anseongense; assembly: GCF_037725245.1. Taxonomy (NCBI): domain Bacteria; kingdom Pseudomonadati; phylum Pseudomonadota; class Alphaproteobacteria; order Sphingomonadales; family Sphingobiaceae; genus Sphingobium; species Sphingobium anseongense. Next base: position 160,761 of record NZ_JBBJUL010000001.1, read on the forward strand.
CTGCTGCTCGATAATTTCGGCAAAGCCCAGTATGGCGTTCAGCGGGGTACGCAGTTCATGCACGAGCTGGCGCAGGGATTCGCCCGACAGGCCGGGAAAGGCATCAGGCGTGGCCGCGGATGCCGCGACTTCGTGCAGATGCGGGCGGCGCGCCTGGCCGCGATAGCCCTGGAACCGCCCGGAACGCGGATCGAAAAAGGGCGTCGCCGACAGGCGCCACTCGCCCGCCATCGATCCGCCAATGATGGTGAAGCGACCATTCTGGAAACCGCTGCGCCGCGCAAATGCGCCCGCGACATGACCGTCGGGTCCGCTGCCCCCCGATATCGCCGGTTCGCCAAGGGTCAGGCCGACCAGCGCGGCGCGTGGCCCTTCGCCCACCCAGACCAGCGTGCCCAGCGCGTCGGTTTCAAAGGTGAAGGCGCGGATTTGCCCTTCGGGCGCGGCTTCGGCGGCGGCGCCCTCGCCATAGGGGCGGCGGGCGCTGGTGAACCGCTCGATACGATCGACCAGGTTGCGGATCTGGTCCGGCGCGACGATGGCGGCGGGCGGCGCCGCCATATCGGGCGTCAGCAGCATGGCCGGCTCAGCCTGCGCGTCGGTGGTCAGGACGAGGTCGGACTGGCCGAAGGCCTGAAGCGCGCGCGCGGTCTGCGATCCGATATCCCGACGCGCGCGCAGCACGCCGCGCGCGGTCGGCGACAATTCGCCCAGCAGCGATGGCCACAGCGCGTCGGGCAATTGCGCGCGCGACATCGCCGCCGCGACGATCGAGGGGCGGTCGGCGGCGAGAAAGCGGACCAGGGCGGGCGAGCACAGGCGGTTGCCAAGTTCCACCACGGTCGCGAGCCGCTGGGTTTCCGACACCTGATTGCGCAGGCCTTCCATGCGAGCGACCAGCGCATCGCGTTCTTCGGGCGCAAGGTCGGCGCGCCCGACGCGATCGCGCTGGGCGAGCAGGTCAACGCACTGACGCCATAGAGTCACTGCGCCCGGCCCGCTCCGTTCACCGGCAGCGAGCACCGTCTGCGTAAGATCGTTGAAGCGCAACCCAAGTCCCCATGTCCATCGGCATTCGCGACGGCTCATCATGGATAAGCCGGGATCGCGGAAAGGGAAAGAGTCCGCACGAGTCCCGATGCGGACCGTCGCATAGTGGGACAATTGCATTGCGAGGAAATATTATTATGATGCAGCCACATATCCGGAAAGGAAATAATCGAAGCATGGCCGGCCCCAGTATCGACGATATCGACATGCAGATCCTGGCCGAATTGCAACGCGATGGACGGATGACCAATGTCGAACTGGCGCGAAAGGTGGGCCTGACCGCGCCACCGTGCCTGCGACGGGTTCGCGCGCTGGAAGATATGGGCGCCATTTCGGGCTATCATGCCGTGGTCGATCCGGGCCTGCTGGGCTTTACCATCACCGTGTTCGCGATGGTCAGCCTAAAGAGCCAGGCAGAAGCCGATTTGAAGGCGTTCGAGGATCATGTCGCGGCGCTGCCCGAAGTGCGCGAATGCCATATGCTCAATGGCGAAATCGACTTCATCCTGAAGGTCGTGGCAAAGGATCTGCAAAGCTTTCAGCATTTCCTGACATCCAAGCTGACCCCCGCGCCCAACGTGGTCAGCGTCAAGACCTCGCTGACCATCCGCACATCGAAGAACCTGCCGGGGGTGCCGCTGCCCGAATAGGGCGGCACGACCGGCATCATGCGCGAAACCAGGTGGCCGGGATCAGCTACCGGCGACCGCCTGTGTCCGTGCGAGGACCGGCGGCGGGGTCGACGATGCGCTTTGTCGGGCCTGCTGGTCGACCCATACCGCCCAGAATCCGGCGACATTGGCCCATTCGCCATTCGCCTGAGCAAGCGACGTCCGCGCATTGGCCAGATCGCCCGAGCGCGCCAGCGCGACGCCCAGGCGGCTGTTGACGCGACCTGCATCGACACCGCCCTTGGCCAGAGCGAGGCGATAAAATTCCACTGCCTTGGGGAATTGCGACAGGGAAAAATATTCGTCGGCGACTTTCGCCGCCGCGCTGCCATCGCCGGCGGCGGTCGCCTTTCGCGCCAACGCCGGCAAGGCGCCGATTTCCTTCGCCGCCTTGGGCGTTACCGTCTTCATCAGGCCCGCCGTCACCGTCTGGGTCGCGACCAGCTTGCCGGCGGCCCGACCGGCCTCGATGATGGCCTTGGCTTCGGCATTGTGGCCGCTGCGCTCCGCCAGCGAAGCATAGGCCTGGAAATCGCGCTCGCTGGCCATGGCGCCCACGGCGGCCTGCAAGCGATAAAGATCGAGTTGCACCTGCGGATTCATGCCGGGCGCGGTCAGGTAATTGGCGATGGCGCTGCGCCAGTTGCCGGTGGAAGGATATGCCGCCAGCCGCTCGCGATAGAGCGCGCCGACAGCGGCCCAATCGCCGCTCTGATAGCCAAGGGCGATGGCGCGGTCATACCAGGCCGCGGGGATCGGGCGGCCGGCTGCGCGATATTGCGCCAGCAGCTGATCGACAAAGGGCCGCGCCTCGCGGGGCTTGTTCCGGCGCATCTGGATGTCGGCCATCAACATGGTCGCGTCGATGCCGGTATAGCCGAGCGTGCGCGCATAATTCAGCTGCGCGACGGCATCGTCATAATTGCCGACCTGAAAGGAATATAGCCCCGCCATATAGCGCAGGCGCGGCGCATCGGCAGGCGGAACAGACGCCGTCTTGAACATATCGGTCAACGCGACGCGCTGCGCCTGAATGTCGCCCCGGCGCGTCGCCGCCTCGAACCGCAATCCGGCAGCGGCATAATTTTCGAAATCGCTGGTCGGCTGAAGCGTCGAGAGGCGCGAAACCGCCGTTACCAGGTCACCCGCCTCCAGCGCGGCGCGCACGGACGCGGCAGCGGCACGGAAGCTGTCCGACATGGCGATGACCGGCCCGGCGGCGTCCTTTTTCTTAGCCTGGACGGGTGCGGCCAGCAACATGCCTATCGCGGCGCTGCCCGCCACGATCCTCGACCCTCGACGCGCACGATCCATAGCCCCTGAAACTCGGCACATCTTCATCCCCCTCCATCATGATCGGGGAGCGGGCGCGAACGCCCGCTCCCTATCGTCTTATACGCCCTTGGTCGACAGATAGGACAGCCACAGGCCGGCAATCTGCTTGCGCGCGCCATTCTGTACGGCGGAAAACGCAGCCTTGGCGCCCGCCAGATCGTTGCTCTTGGTCAGGGCGATACCCATGCGCGTGTTGATTTCGTCGGCATCGACGCCACCCTTCTGCCTGGCCACCTCGAACAGGCTGGCGGCCTTGGCATAGTCGCCATAGCCAAGATAGGCGTCGGCGGTCGCGGCCGCGATCTTGCCGTTGGCGGCTTTGCGCGCGTCGGCTTCCGCCGCGCCCAGCGTCGCCTTGTCGCCCGCGATACGCGCCACGGCCTGCTGATAGAGATCGCCGCCCTGGGCACCGCTCAGCACGCCCTTCGCCCGTCCGGCATCGATGGCCGTCTTCACTTCACCGTAAATGCCGGTCTTGGACGCCATTTCCGCATATTCGGTAAAATCGCCCGCCAGAACAAGGCCGCCAGATATCGACATCAGCCGCAACACATCGAGGTTTTCGCGATTGCTGATCGACGGATTGGCCCGCTGGAACAGGCGAATGAGCGTACGCAGATTTTGCCCGCTCGGGTCCGCCTCGAATGCCATCCGCGCCCAGTCGGTGATTTCGGGCAGCTTGGCGACTTCGGAGCGGCTGACGCCGATCTGATACCATTGCGCCGGAACCTGCTGCCCCGCCGCCTTCATCGCCGTGGCCGCGGCCTTCAACGCCGCCAGACCCTGGACATTGAAGCCGCGTGCCGGCTCGACCGAACCGTTGCCCGTTCCCGCCTTGCCGAAATAGGCCTGCGCCAGCGTCACGTTGACGGCTTCGGGCCGGAAATTCGCCTGGATGGCGGCCTGCGCCCGGCTGATCGCCAGATCGTAATTCTTCGCGGCCAGCGCCTGTTCGGCGGCGGCGGCGGAAAACTGGCCAACCTGATCGGCGGGGGTCAATCCGCTGTCGAGCATCACCGACAACGCTTCGCCCTGAAGCGCGCTGTCCTTGGTTTCGATAGACAGGTTCAGCTTGATCGCCGCTGTCTGATAGCGGTCGTCGTTGGACTTGGCGAGCCCCTCAGCCTGAGCGATCGACGCCTTGGCCGCCGCGAAATCCTGCTTCTGCATCGCCTGCTGGGCCGCCTGCAGCGCCTTGATAACATCCGCCGACACGTTGAGCTTGGGGGCCTTGGATTGCTGTTTCTTCTGCGCCATGGCGGGCGTGGACACCGCGCCGCTGGTCAGTGCCATCGCCAGCACGAGCGCCACGGGGGAAATAAAACGCATATCTCTTCTCCTTAACGCCCTCGGGACAGGCGACTTTCAGTTGAGCACCGGTTAGGGGCCGGCGCGTGAATGGCCGTTGAACAAGCCTATAGCTGCCGATTTTGCAACTGTCATGTGCGCGATCCGTTCCGCGCCGGACCCTCTTCATCCACGCGCGCGGGCGCGCGCGCATAGGCGCGAGGGGTGACAGGATTGTTTCGCTCGGCTAGGGCGGAAGCACCTGTCAGACACCTGAAAAAGAGAATCGCATTGACCGACGAGACCCTGCTCGCCGACCCCTCGGATATCAGCCCCGTCAGCATCGTCGACGAGATGAAGACGAGCTATCTCGACTATGCCATGTCGGTCATCGTCTCCCGCGCGCTGCCCGACGTTCGCGATGGTCTCAAACCGGTGCATCGGCGCATCTTGTTCGCCGCGCAGGAAGCCGGCTTCACCTATAATCGCCCCTATCGCAAGTCGGCGCGCCTGGTGGGCGAGGTGATGGGTAAATATCACCCGCATGGCGACAGCTCGATCTATGACGCGCTGGCGCGCATGACCCAGGACTGGTCGATGCGCGTGCCGCTGATCGACGGCCAGGGCAATTTCGGGTCTATGGACCCCGACCCGCCGGCGGCGATGCGTTACACCGAAGCGCGGCTGGCGAAGGTCGCCAATGCGCTGCTGGAAGATCTCGACAAGGACACCGTCGACTTCACGCCCAATTACGATGCTTCGGAAAGCGAGCCGCAGGTCCTGCCCGCCCGCTTCCCCAACCTGCTGGTCAACGGCGCGGGCGGCATCGCGGTCGGCATGGCGACCAATATTCCGCCGCATAACCTGGGCGAAGTGCTGCGTGCCTGCCTTGCCTATATCGAAAATCCCGGCATCACCGTCGATGAACTGATCGCCATCGTCCCCGCCCCCGATTTTCCCACCGGGCCGCTGATCCTGGGCCAGTCGGGCGCGCGCAGCGCCTATCACACCGGGCGCGGTTCGGTGATGATGCGGTCGCGCCATGTGGTCGAAAGCACGCGCGGCGCCAAGAGCGACGGCCGCGAATCCATCGTCCTGACCGCCATTCCCTACCAGGTCGGCAAGAACGGCCTCGTCGAAAAGATCGCCGAAGCCGCCAAGGACAAGCGGATCGAGGGCATCAGCGACATTCGCGACGAATCCAGCCGCGAAGGCGTGCGGATCGTCATGGATCTGAAGCGCGACGCCACGCCCGAAGTCGTGCTGAACCAGTTGTGGCGCAACACCCCGGCGCAATCGAGCTTTCCGGCCAACATGCTGGCCATCCGGGGCGGCCGCCCCGAATTGCTGAACCTGCGCGACATCATCGAAGCCTTCGTGCGCTTCCGCGAAGAGGTCATCACTCGGCGGACCAAGTTCGAACTGGCCAAGGCGCGCGACCGCGCGCACATCTTGCTGGGCCTGGTGGTCGCGGTCAGCAACCTGGACGAGATGGTCAGGATCATCCGGGGATCGTCCAGCCCCGCGCAGGCGCGCGAAGAGCTGCTGGCGCGCGAATGGCCCATCGGCGAGATCGCGCCCTATATCCGGCTGGTAGAGGCGATCGACACGGAGATCGCCGGCGACGTCTATCGCCTGTCGGACATTCAGGTGCGCGCGATCCTCGACCTGCGCCTGCATCGCCTGACCGCGCTTGGCCGCGACGAAATCGGCAAGGAACTGGCGGAACTGGCCGAAGCCATCGCCGAATATCTCGCAATTCTGGGCGATCGCGTGAAGCTCTACGCGGTCATGCGCGAGGAGTTCGAGGCGATCGAGCGCGAATTTGCGACCCCGCGCAAGTCGGAGATCACCGCCGCCGCCGATGGCATCGACGATGAAGACCTGATCGAGCGCGAGGAGATGGTCGTCACCGTCACGGTCCAGGGCTATATCAAGCGCACCCCGCTCGAAAGCTTCCGCGCCCAGGCGCGCGGCGGCAAGGGCCGGTCGGGCATGGCGACCAAGGACGAAGACGCGATCACGGAATTGTTCGTGACGTCGACTCATACGCCGGTGCTGTTCTTCTCCACCGCCGGAAAAGTATATCGCATGAAGGTGTGGCGTCTGCCCGAAGGCGGCCCGGCGACGCGCGGGCGGCCGATGGTCAACCTGTTGCCGCTCGGCCCCGGCGAAACCATCCGCACCGTGCTGCCGCTGCCCGAGGACGAGGAAAGCTGGAAGGATCTGCACGTCATGTTCGCCACCGCGAACGGCACCGTGCGCCGCAACAGCATGGACGCCTTCGCCAATGTGCCGAGCAACGGCAAGATCGCGATGCGCTTCGATGAAGGGTCGGATGACCGGCTGATCGGCGTCGCCCTGCTGACCGAGGACGACGACGTGCTGCTCGCCACCCGGCAAGGCCGCGCGATCCGTTTCCCCGCGACCGACGTGCGCGAATTCCAGAGCCGCACATCGACCGGCGTACGCGGCATGACGCTCAAGGATGGTGACGAGGTGATCTCGCTCACCATCCTGCACCGGGCGGGCACCAGCCAGGAGGAGCGCGAGGATTATCTGCGCTTCGCCCCGTGGAAGGGCGAAAGGGAAGGCGAACCGGCCATGACCCCGGAACGGTTCGCCGAACTACAGGCGAGGGAACAGTTCATCCTGACCGTCTGCACCAACGGCTATGGCAAGCTGTCGTCGGCCTATGACTATCGCCGCACGGGACGCGGCGGCCAGGGCATTCTCAACATCGACAATATCGAACGTAACGGCCCGGTCGTCGCGAGCTTCCCGGCGCGCAAGGAGGATCATCTGATGCTGGTCACCGATCAGGCGAAGATGATCCGCATGGGGCTGGATTCGATGCGCGTGATCGGGCGGAACTCGGCGGGCGTGCGGCTGTTCAACGTCGCCGACAATGAGCATGTGGTGAGCTGCGCCCGGATCGAGGACGTCGAGGATGACGTCGCGGCCATCGAGGACTCACCCACCGCGTCATGACCGGGCGGGTGGGTGGGCGATCCAGCCCACCGCCCTGCCCGCGACGCCGATGTCGCCCCAAGCGGTCTTGAAAACGCATGGTTCGTCCGCACCGTTGACGCAGATGGCGACCGCTGCCTGGGGCAGGCACAGCGCCACACGCCGGGCGTCGGCCGCTTCCCACCGTTCGGGCGTCATCGGCGCGCCGCCTTCGTCGCTCCAACAGCCTGTGTCCGGGGTCAGCAGCGCGGTGTCGCGCAGCGCCGCCACCCGCGCGCGCAGCGCCGCCAGCATGACGGCGCAGGCTTCGATCTCCTCATCGCGCGCCGCCCAGTCCAGCCAGGTGATCGCATTGTCCTGCGCATAGGCATTGTTGTTGCCGCGCTGGCTGCGGCCGAATTCGTCACCGGCGGTCAGCATGATGGTGCCGCGTGACAGGAACAGCGTGGCGAGCAGCGCCCTGACGTCGCGCCGCCGCGCCGCAACCACGTCAGGGTCGTCGCTCGCCCCTTCGACGCCGTTGTTCCAGCTCAGATTTTCGCCATGGCCGTCGCGATTATCCTCGCCATTGGCATGATTATGCCTGGCTTCATGCGCGACCAGGTCGGCCAGGGTGAAGCCGTCATGCGCGGCGAGGAAATTGACGCTGCGGGTCCCCGCTTCGCCTCCGAAGATGTCGGACGATCCCGCCAGCCGCGTTGCGAAGCGCCCCAGCGTGCCCGGATCGCCGCGCCAGAAACGGCGCATGTCGTCGCGATAACGGTCGTTCCATTCCAGCCAGCGGTCGCCGAACCGCCCAAGCTGATAGCCGCCCGGACCGATATCCCACGGCTCGGCGATCATGATGCGGTCGCGCAGGACCGGATCGGCCCCGATCTCCGCCAGCAGCGGCGCACGGGGATCAAAGCCGTCCGGCATCCGCCCCAATGCCGTGGCAAGGTCGAACCGAAAGCCGTCCACGCCCGCCTGCTCGATAAACCAGCGCAGCGAATCGAGGATCATGCGGCGGTTGGCGGGACGATTGCAATCGATGCCGTTGCCCGTTCCCGTATCGTTGATCAGCGTCCCGTCGGCGGCATGGCGGAACGATCCGCGCGCATCCAGCCCGCGCAGCGACAGTGTCGGTCCCATCGCATCGCCTTCGCCATTATGGTTATAGACCATGTCCAGGATCACGCCGATCCCCGCCGCCCGCAATGCGGCCACGGTGTCGCGCAACTCCGCCATCCCGCCGGGCGCGATGCGCGGGTCGAGCGCGAACCAGCTGACCGGATTATAGCCCCAGCCGTTGTGCAGCCCAAGCGGCCCTAGATGCCGCTCGTCGATCCAGGCGTTGATCGGCATCAATTCGACGGCGCCGACGTGCAACGCCTTCAAATGCGCGATCACCGCCGGATGCGCGAGCGCGGCGATCGTGCCGCGCTGGCCCTTTGGAATATCGGGGTGCAGCATGGTGAAGGCGCGGACCTGCAACTCGTATATCAGCGCGCCCGGAACGAACAACGGCGGCTGGAGCGGGAGGGGATCGCAGGGCGCTTCGACCACCCCCTTGGGCATCAGCGGCGCGGTGTCGGGCCCCTGCCCCCGCATGGCGGCGAGCGCCGGATCATAGGCCAAGGCACGGTCCAGCGCGGTCGCATAAGGATCGAGCAGCAGCTTGTCGGGATCGAACCATGATCCGCCGCCGGGATCGTACGGCCCATCGGCGCGCAGGCCGTAGCGCGCGCCCGCGCCGATGCCCGGCACGAACACCGACCAATGGCCATCCTCCGCCCGCGCCATCGGCCAGCGTTCCTCGCGGTCCAGCGCGTCGAACAGGCAGAGCCACAGCGCGCTCGCATCGGGCGCGCGCACCGTGAAGCGCACGCCGCCCGGCTCGACCGCCGGCCCCGGCCGCCTCACCCCGCCTGCCTGATGAGGTCGGCGAACAGGGCGGCATAGCGGCCGGCGCTGCGATCCCAGGAAAAGTCCGCCTTCATCCCCGCCCGCTGCATCGCGCGCCAGCCCGCGCGGTCGCCATGCAGCGCGATCGTCCGCGCGATGGCCCGGCCCAGCGCCGCCCCGTCGTCGGGCGCATGATGCACGCCGGTCGCAACCCCGGCCGCGACCGCCGCTTCATTGGCGTCGATCACCGTATCGCCCAGGCCACCCACGCGCGCCACCACCGGCACGCAGCCGTAACGCAGCGCATAAAGCTGGGTCAGCCCGCACGGTTCGAAACGCGACGGGATCAGGATCGCGTCGCCGCCCGCCTGCATCAGGTGCGACAGCGGCTCGTCATAGCCGATATGCGCCGCCACCCGGCCGCGATGCCGGTCGGCCGCCGCCAGGAACGCGCCTTCCAATGGCCGGTCTCCGGTGCCCAGCAGCGCCAGCTTGCCGCCCCCCTCCACCAGGCCGTCGATCGCCTCGACCAGCAGGTCCATGCCCTTTTGCCAGGTCAGCCGGCTGACGACGATGAACAAAGGCGCGTCATCATGGTCCAGGCCGAATGCGTCTTCGAGCGCGCGGCGATTGTCCCCCCGCGCGCCCATCGCCCGCGCTGAAAAGGGCCGCGCGATCAGGGCGTCGTTCACCGGGTCCCAGATCGCCCGGTCGATACCGTTCAATATGCCATGCAGCCGGTCGGCGCGCGCGCGCAGCAATCCGTCCAGTCCCATGCCGTCGCCAGGCGACAATATCTCCTGGGCATATCCGGGGCTGACGGTGGTGATCGCATCCGCTGAAATCAGCCCGGCCTTCAGGAAGCCGATGCCGCCATAATATTCGACCCCGTCCACGCTCCATGCCTGGGACGGCAGCTTGAGCTGCGCGAAAATCTCCGCCGGAAAGCGCCCCTGAAAGGCAAGATTGTGGATGGTGACGACGCACGGCAAAGCGCTTGCGTCAAACCGCATATAGGCTGCGGCCATCGCCCCCTGCCAGTCATGGGCATGGACGATGTCGGGCCGCCAGCCCTTGACGCCCGCGCCGGCGATGTCCGCCGCGACACGCCCCAGCGCCGCGAACCGCCGCCAATTATCGGGCCAGTCGCTGCCGGTGGCGTCGCCATAGGGGCCGCCTTCGCGCACGAACAGGCCGGGCGCATCGAGCACCAGCAGGTCAAGGCCATCGACGGTCGCCGCCAGCAACCGCGCGCGCGCGCCGAACAGATCGTCATAGGCCAGCATCCTGCGCGGCTTGCCCAGCCGGGCCAGGATCGCGGGATAGCCCGGCACAAGCGTGCGAACCGCGACGCCCTGCGCCCCCAGCGCGCCGGGCAGCGCGCCCACGACATCGGCCAGCCCGCCTGTCTTGATGAGCGGATAGATTTCCGACGCGACGGCCAGGCAGCGGATCGGCGTCACGTCAACATGCCAACCGGTCGATCATCGCCTGGGTGATCAGGGTCACGCCATTGTCCGACACGCGAAAGCACTGCGCGTCCTGCGCCGGATGTTCGCCGACGACCAGGCCCGGCGGGATGATCACGCCTGAATCGACCACGCATTTGTGCAGCCGCGCGCCCCGACCGACGATAGAGTCGGGCATGATGACGCTTTCGGTGACCGACGAAAAACTGTGCGTCCGCACCCCGGAAAACAGCAGGCTGCGGTGAAGCGATGAACCCGACACGATGCACCCGCCCGCGACCAGCGACGATGTCGCGGAACCGCGCCGGCCATCCTCGTTATGGACGAACTTGGCCGGCGGCGTCACTTCGGAATAGGTCCATAGCGGCCAGCTGCGGTCGTACAGGTCGAGCGAGGGGACGACATCGGTCAGGTCGATGCTCGCCTGCCAATAGGCGTCGATCGTGCCGACATCGCGCCAATAGGATCCAGCCTCGCTGTCGGCGCGGACGCAACTGCTGGAAAAACGATGCGCGACCGCCCGGCCGCCGCCGACGATATGGGGAATGATGTCCCCGCCGAAATCGCGCCCGCTCCTGGGGTCGGCGGCGTCGCGGCGCAATTGTTCGATCAGGAAACGGGTCTGAAAGACGTAAATGCCCATCGACGCCAGCGCCATGCCCGGCTGCCCCGGAATTTCGGGCGGATTGGCGGGCTTTTCGACAAAGGCGGTTATGACGTCATGGGCATCGACATGCATGACGCCAAAGCCGCTCGCTTGCGCGCATGGCACCTCCAGACAGCCTACGGTCACGTCCGCGCCGCTGTCGACATGCTGCTGGAGCATCAGCTCATAGTCCATCTTGTAGACATGGTCGCCCGCCAGGATCACCATATATTCGGGGGCATAGCTTTCGATGATGTCGATATTCTGGAACACCGCATCGGCGGTGCCTTCATACCATTGGCTTTCCGACACGCGCTGGCTGGCCGGCAATATATCGAAGCTTTCATTGCGTTCGGTGCGAAAGAAATTCCAGCCGCGCTGCAGGTGCCGGATCAGCGAATGCGCCTTGTACTGGGTGGCGACGCCGATGCGGCGGATGCCGCTGTTGAGCGCGTTGGACAGAGCGAAATCGATGATCCGCGCCTTGCCGCCGAAATGGACCGCGGGCTTGGCCCGCCGGTCGGTGAGCTCGGCGAGCCGGCTTCCCCGCCCGCCCGCCAGCACATAGGCCATGGCGTCCCGCGCGATCGGCTGATGGCGTGACTGCATTGTCTTACCCTCTCCTGCCCGGCGTCGCGACATATCGCGCGCGGATCACCCTTCCGGTTCGAACATCAGCGTGGCGAGCGGCGGCAGCGCAATGTCCACCCAGCCGTCGCGATCGGCGCGGATCAGGCCCATATTGCCGAAGTCGCCGCCGCCATAATAGCTCGCGTCGCTGTTCAATATCTCGCGCCAGCGCCCGCCCTGCGGCAGTTTGAAGGCATAACGGTTGTGCGCCAGCGGCGTGAAGTTGCTGATGACGACGATCGGCGGCTGGTCCGGCGCGCGGCGGACCCAGGCAAAGACGGAATCGGCGGCGGCATCGGCCAGCAGCCATTCGAACCCGTCCGGTTCGCAATCGCGCGCATGGAGCGCGGGCCGCGATCGGTAAAGCTGGTTGAGATCGCGGATCAGCTGCGACACGCCGCGATGCGGGGCATAGTTCATCAGCCCCCAATGCAGGTCGCCATCCTCGCTCCATTCGTCGCGCTGGGCGAATTCCTGGCCCATGAACAGCAGCTTCTTGCCCGGATAGCCCCACATCAGCGCATAGAAAGCGCGCAGCGTCGCGAATTTCTGTCCGTCGTCGCCCGCCATCTTGTGCAGCATCGACGATTTGCCATGGACCACCTCGTCATGGCTCAGGGGCAGCACGAAATTCTCGCTGAAGGCATAGAGCAGGCCGAAGGTCACATCGTCATGATGATGCGCGCGGTGGATGGGGTCGCGCGCCATGTAGCGCAGCATGTCGTGCATGAAGCCCATGTTCCATTTGAACCCGAACCCCAGGCCGCCTTCGTGCACGGGCGCTGAAACCTTGGGCCAGCTCGTCGATTCCTCGGCAATGGTCATCACGCCGGGGCGCGTGCCGTACAGCGTCGCGTTGACATCCTTGAGGAAGGCGACCGCTTCCAGATTCTCGCGACCGCCCTGTTCGTTGGGCACCCATTGCCCATCCTCGCGCGAATAATCGAGGTAGAGCATCGAAGCGACCGCGTCGACGCGCAGCCCGTCGACATGATAGCGTTCGGCCCAGAACAGCGCGTTGTTCAGCAGGAACTGTGCGACTTCACGCCGGCCGAAATTATAGATCGCGGTGTTCCAGTCGGGATGAAAGCCCTTGCGCGGGTCTTCATGCTCGTAAAGCGCGGTGCCGTCGAAACGGGCAAGGCCGTGATCGTCGACCGGAAAATGCGCCGGCACCCAGTCCAGAATGACGCCGATCCCGGCCTGGTGCGCCCCGTCGACGAAGCGCGCAAACCCCTCCGGCTCGCCAAAGCGCGCGGATGGGGCATAGAGGCCGGTGGTCTGATAGCCCCAGCTTGGATCATAGGGATGTTCGGCGATCGGCATGAATTCGATATGGGTAAAGCCCATATGCACGACATAGGGGATAAGGCGCGCGGCGAGCGCATCCCAGTCCAGAAAGCCGCCATCCTCGGCCCGCTGCCAGGACCCGGCATGGACCTCGTAGATCGAAATCGGCTGGCGACGGATGTCCAGGCTCGCCCAATGGTCGCGATGGGCGGCGTCGCCCCATTCATGCGTCAGCGGGGCGGTAACGATCGACGCCGTCGCGGGCCGCAGTTCCGATCCAAAGGCGAACGGATCGGCCTTGAGCGGCAGCAGCGTGCCGTCCGCGCCCAGCAGTTCATATTTATACGCGCAGCCAGGGCCGATATCGGGCAGGAAAATCTCCCATACCCCGGCGTCGGCCCGCCGCCGCATGACCGCGCGCCGCCCGTCCCAGCGGTTGAATTCGCCCACCACCGACACGCGCCGGGCATTGGGCGCCCAGACCGCGAAATGCGTGCCCGGCACGCCTTCATGGACGATGGGGTGCGCGCCCAGCTTGTCGAACAGCCGGTGGTGCGACCCTTCGGCAAGGAAATGATCGTCCAGCGGCCCCAGCACCGGGCCGAACCCATAGGGATCGGTCATCCAATATTCTTCGCCATCGGCATAGACGGCGCGATAGCGCAGCACCTCGTGCGCGGTGATCGCGACCGGCCCGCCGAACAGCCCGGCCGGATCGAGCATCGCCAGATCGCCCACCGCCTCGCCGTCGAGCCGGTAAGCGGAAACGGCTTGCGCGTCGGGCAACATGACGCAGGCCGAAAAGCCGTTGCCCTGGGGATGCACGCCCAGCGCCGAAAACACGTCGTCATCATGTCCAATAACCAGCGTGGCGATCCGGTCACTCGTCAGCATAGGCACTCCCAGTCGCCGGCGTACCGGTGGTCAAGCAATCTTCCAGATATCGGCGGCATATTCGCGAATGGTGCGGTCCGATGAGAACCATCCCATGCGCGCAACATTGTGGATCGCCTTTTGCGCCCATATGGCCTGGTCCTTCCACAGCGCATCGACGCGCCGCTGGGCGGCGGAATAGCTGTCGAAATCGGCGGCGACCATGAACCAGTCGTTCGTCCATATGCCATCTATCAGGCCCTTGTAGCGATCCGGGTCGTCGGGAGAAAACACGCCGCTGGCGATCGCGTTGAGCGCCTGGGTCAGTTCCTTGCTTTGGTCGATGACGTCGCGCGGGGCATAACCGGCGGCGCGGCGGTCATTCACCTGCTGCGCGGTCAGGCCGAAGATGACGATATTATCCTCGCCCACATGATCGCGCATCTCGACATTGGCCCCGTCCAGCGTGCCGATGGTCAGCGCGCCGTTGACCGCGAACTTCATGTTGCCCGTACCCGACGCTTCCATGCCGGCGGTCGAAATCTGTTCGGACAGGTCGGCGGCGGGAATCATCACTTCGGCCATGGAGACATTATAGTTGGGCACGAACTGGACCTTGAGCAACCCCTGCACCGCCGGATCGTGATTGATCGTGCGCGCGACGTCGCCGGCCAGCTTTATGATCAGCTTGGCGTTGTGATAGCTGGGCGCCGCCTTGCCGCCGAACAGCTTGACGCGCGGCACCCAGTCCTTTTCGGGATGCGACCGGATCTGGTCGTACAGCGACACCGTCTCGATCAGATTGAGCAATTGCCGTTTATATTCGTGGATGCGCTTGATCTGGATGTCGAACAGCGCCCCCGGGTCGATCCGGGCGTTGATCCGCTGGCGCAACAGCGTCGAAAGCGCCCCCTTGTTGGCGCGCTTGACGGCCAGGAACTTGTCCTGGAACGCGCTGTCGGCGGCAAAGCGGTCAAGATCGCGCAAGGCTTCGGGGTCGTCCATGAACCCATCGCCGATCGCCTCGCGGATCAGCCCCGTCAGCCCCGGATTGCACTGCATCAGCCAGCGGCGATAGGTGACGCCATTGGTCTTGTTGTTGATCCGCGCCGGATACAGCTTGTGCAGGTCGGCGAACACCGTGACCTTCATCAGGTCGGTGTGCAGCGCCGACACGCCGTTGATGCTGTGCGATCCGGCAAAGGCGAGGTTGCCCATCCGCACGCGCCGCTCGCCCCCCTCGTCGATCAGCGAGATCGTGCCGATCCCCTGGTCGTCCAGCACGCCGCTGCGCCGCGCTTCCGCCAGCAGGCGGCTGTTGATCGCATAGACGATCTGCATATGCCGGGGCAGCAGCCGCTCGAACAGCGGCACCGGCCAGCTTTCCAGCGCTTCGGGCAACAGCGTGTGGTTGGTGTAGCTGAAGGTGCGCCGGGTGATGTCCCACGCCTCGTCGAAGTCGAGGCCGTGATCGTCGAGCAACAACCGCACCAGTTCGGCCACCGCCACCGCCGGATGGGTATCGTTGAGCTGGATCGCCGCCTTGTCCGGCAGGGTGGTTATGTCGCCGAAATATTGCAGGTGCCGGCGGACGATGTCCTGCAGGGACGCGGAGGAGAAGAAATATTCCTGCCGCAACCGCAATTCCTGACCCGCGGGCGAACTGTCGGCGGGATACAGGACGCGCGCCAGCGCTTCGGCCCGGTTGCTTTCGGCCAGCGCGCCCAGATGGTCGCCGGCGTTGAACCTGTCGAGCAGGATCGGGTCGATCGGCTGCGCGGTCCACAGCCGCAGCGTGTTGACCCGCTTGCCGCGCCAGCCGGCGATCGGCGTGTCATAGGGGGTGGCGATGACGCGCTCGGCCGGCCGCCACTGCATCTGGTGCGGGCTTGCGCTGTCGCCTTCGGCGGGGTCGACCCGGCCGCCGAAGCCGATTTCATAGCTCGCCTCGCGCCGCTCGAACTCCCACGGATTGCCGTGCGCCAGCCAGGTTTCGGGCAACTCGACCTGCCAGCCGTCCGATATTTCCTGCCGGAACATGCCGTTGACATAGCGGATGCCATAGCCATAGGCCGGCACGTCGACCGTCGCCATGCTTTCCATCAAGCAGGCCGCCAGCCGCCCCAGGCCGCCATTGCCCAGCGCCGCGTCCGGCTCCAGTTCCGCGATCAGGTCGATGTCGACGCCCAGCGATGCCAGCGCCGCCTGCATGTCGTCCAGCATCTCCATGTTGGACGCGGCGTCGCGCATCAGCCGGCCGATCAGGAATTCCAGGCTCAGATAATAAACCCGTCGCCCTTCTTCCTCATAGGTTTTCTGGGTCGACGTGATCCAGCGGTCGATGACCCGGTCGCGGATCGACAGGATGACGGCGTGCAGCCAGTCATGCGGCTTGGCCGCCTGGGCATTCTTGCCGATTCGATATGTCAGCCGCTCGACGATTTCCTGCGCCAGTACCTGCGGATCGAACTGGCGGGGGGCAGGCTTGGGAAGGTTGGTCTGGCCCTGGAGGTTCACGTGTCGGTCCCCTGCGATGTCGGGCCGATGATGACACAGGCATGGCCGCCGCGCCACCGGCAATCCTGCGGCGCAACATTAAAAAATGCTCCCTTTCACACCATTTCGGTCACCGTTTCGCTGCAACACCGCTGCCTGCACCTGCTGGCGCAATTCCGCCCTGACCGCCAGCGTGGCTGACGGCAGATGCTGGGTCATGAACAGGATGATCAGTGCCTCGACCGGATCAATATAAAAAGCCGTCGAAAAAATGCCGCCCCAATAATATTCGCCCGCGCTGCCGGGAACGATGCTTTGCGACGGGTCGGTGGTGACGGCAAAGCCAAGGCCGAAACCCGTGCCGGCATAGGTCGCCTCGCTGAACAGCGATGTCGACAGGCTGGCAAGATCGGCGCCGCCGGGCAACTGGTTGCGCCGCATCATCGCCATCGTTTCGGGCCGGAGCAGGCGCGCGCCGTCCAGTTCGCCATCGCGCAGCAGCATGCGGCAAAAGCGGTGATAATCGGCGGTGGACGACACCAGCCCCCCGCCCCCCGAAGCAAAGCGCCCCGACCGGCGCCAGCCGCTGCGCGCGCCGCGATCGGCCAGCGACAGGCTGCGGTCCTGCTCCAGTTGCCATGCGTCGGTCAGGCGGTCGACGCGGTCGTCCGTCACCTCGAACATCGTGTCGGGCATGTGCAGCGGATCGAAGATGCGCTCGCGCAGGCAGGTGCCGAGCGACAGCCCGGACAACCGCTCCACCACCACCCCCAGAACGTCGGTCGACACCGAATAATTCCACTGGTCGCCGGGCGAAAATTCCAGCGGAATGTCTGCGAGCGCAGCGATATACTCATCCGAACTGCGCGGCTGCTGAAACTCGTCCAGCCCGCGCTCGCGATACAGCGCGTCGATCGCGGTCTGCCGTTGCAGCCCGTAGGTCAGGCCCGACGTATGGCGCAGCAGGTCGATCATCAGCATCGGTCGCTTGAGCGGCGCACGTTCAAGCCCGACGGTCAGGCGCGAAAATTCCGGGATCACCCGCGCCACCGGGTCGTCGAGCGCGACCAGTCCCGCCTCGACCAGCATCATGAAGGCGACGGACGTGACCGGCTTGGTCATCGACGCGATGCGGAACAGCGCATCCGAACCGAGCGGTTCACCGCTTTGGCGCGCGCGCCCGCGACTGGCAAACAGCAGGGGCTGTTCACGGCGCGACACCATGATCTGGAAATGCGGCAGCCGCCCGGTCGCGATATATTTGCGGTCGAGAAAAGCGATCAGGCCCGCCAGGCGATCCGGGTCCATCCCCGCGCCGCGCGCCGCCGCCTCGTCAACCTCCTGTCCGTTCATTCACGCCGCCTTTCATGGGCGCAGGGCTAGCGAAAGCCCCCCGGCGCGTAAAGGCGGCGGATTGCCAGCCATGGAGCGGACGACTATGCCGATGCGCTCGCCCCTTACCGGATGGACCGCTGCGCATGGCTGGCCTGGCCGACGTCTTTCTTGCCCATCGCACCGCCCTGCTTCGTTTCCTGCGCGCGCGCGGCGCCGGGACAGAGGCGGAGGATCTGGTGCAGGACCTGTGGCTCAAGGTCGAAGGGCGCGATGGCGAGGATGTGGCGGATCCGCTGTCCTATCTCTATCGCATGGCCAATAATCTGATGCTCGACCGCTACCGGTCGATCACCCGGCGCGAACGGCGCGAACAGGATTGGGTCGATGCCGGCAGCGGCGTCATGGCGGAAGCCGCGGACGACAGGCTGGCGGACGAACGGATGATCGCGGCGCAACAGCTGGAGGCGGCGCGCGCCGTCCTGCGGGACCTTGGCCCGCGCGTCGAACTGGTGTTCCGCCGCTTCCGCATCGAAGGCGTGGGACAGCGCACCATCGCGCGGGAACTGGGGATCAGCCTGGCGACGGTCGAAAAGGACCTGCAAAAAGCCTATCGCGCGATGATCGCCCTGCGGCAGCGGCTGGATACGGAATGAACGGCGTGGCGGCGTCTGTGATGCCAGGGGACCAGATATGAACGGGGCACGCACCATGATCGAACAGGAGGAGGCGCTCGACTGGACGATCCGCACACGCGACCCCGACTTTCGCGACTGGGACGCCTTCACCCGATGGCTGGAAGCCGCGCCCGGCCATGCCGCCGCATATGATGCACTGATGCTCGCCGATGCGGACCTGCCGGCGCTGGTCCCCGCCGAACCGCTGTTTGCCGGCACCCCCGCCAACGATCGCGGCGCGCCCGCGTCGCGCTGGCGCTGGCGCTGGATCGGCGGCGGAGCGATCGCCGCGGCGCTGGTCGCGGCCCTGTCGATCGGCATGACCAACCGCGCCGACATCTACACGGTCGACACCCGCCCCGGCGAAGTGCGGGTGATAGCGTTGGATGACGGCACCCGGATCGAAATCAACGGCGGCAGCCGCCTGCGGCTCGACCATAACGACCCGCGCTTTGCCGCGCTGGACAGCGGCGAAGCGAGCTTCACCGTCACCCATGACGCCAGCGACCCCTTTCGCGTTACCGTCGGCGACACGGTGTTCGAGGATGCCGGGACCATATTCAATATCGTCCGCGCGGGCGACGCGACCCGCATCGGCGTGGCCGAAGGCGAGGTCATCTATAATCCCGACAGCGACGCCATCTCGCTGCCCGCCGGCCGGGCGCTGCGCGAGGACGGGCGCGGGCTGACGATCGTGTCGGTCGCGCCTGAAAGCGTGGCGAGCTGGCGGCAGGGGCGGCTCGCCTATGACAATGCGCCGCTCGCCGACGTGACCGGCGATATCGCCCGTTCGCTCGGGATCAGGATCGTCGGCGCGCCGCCGCTGCGCTTTACCGGCACGATCCTGCTGGACCGCGATCCGCAACGCTTTTTCGCGCGCGCCGCGCCGCTGCTGGGCGTGACCGCGCGACACACCCGCGATGGCTGGATTTTGAAGGAGAGGGATGGCCCGCAGAGCTGAGTTTGCCGTCCTCGCCGCCACGCTCGCATGCGCGCCCGTCCCGCCCGCGCTGGCGGCGGAAAGACCGTTGATCAGCATCGCCCAGGGACGCCTGGGCGATGCGGTGATCGCGCTCGGCCGCCAGACCGGCACCAGCATCGGCATGTCGGACCAGTCGCTCGCCGGTCTGCCCGTGCCCGCGGTCGGCGGCAGGATGAGCGTCGGCGCGGCGCTCGACCGGATGCTGCGGCGCACCGGCGCGCGCGCCGAACGGATCGACGCGACCAGTTGGCGGATCGTTCGCACTGCATCGCCCTCGCGCCCCGCGCCTCCGCCGCCCAGGGCCGATCCTGCCCCGCTCCCCGACCTGCCGCAGCCCGACATCATCGTCACCGCCTCCAAGCGCGACATTCCCCTGTCGCGCTATGCCGGCATGGTCGAACTGGTCGAAGGAGCGGCGCTGACCGGCGGCGAAGCGGCGGCGGGCACGGCGGCGCTGCTCGGTCGGGTCGCCAGCCTCAGTTCCACCCATGTCGGGTCGGGCCGCAACAAGCTGTTCATCCGCGCCATCGCCGATTCGGGATTTTCCGGCCCGACCCAGGCCACCACCGGCCAATATCTGGGCGACATGCGGCTCAACTATGCCGCGCCCGATCCCGACCTGCGGCTCTACGATGTCGGCGGGGTGGAGGTGCTGGAAGGGCCGCAAGGCACGCTCTATGGCGCGGGATCGCTGGGCGGCATATTGCGCGTCGTGCCCAACGCCCCCAATCTGGGCATCGCTAGCGGGCAGGTGTCGGCGGGGCTTACCGCGGTTCAGCACGGCGACATGGGCGGCGACATTGCCGGCGTCGTCAACCTGCCGATCGTCGCTGAAAAGCTCACCCTGCGCGCCGTGGCCTACGGCGTGCGCGAGGGCGGCTATATCGACGACAGGCGGCGGTCGCGCCGCGACGTCAACGACACGCGCATCGGGGGCGGCCGGGCCGCGCTGCGCTTCGCCCCCGATGCCGACTGGACGATAGACGTTTCCACCCTGTATCAGCGCACCGACGGCGATGACGCCCAATATGCGAGCCGCGATGTCGGTCGACTGGCGCGCGCATCGAGCGTCGCCCAGCCCTATTCCGCCGACTATATCCTCGCCAACCTGCGCGTCGAGCGGCAGTGGGACGATCTGCGGCTGGTGTCGTCGAGCGGCTATGTCCGCCATGCGATCGCCGAAAGCTATGACGCCACCCAGCCGGGCGATGTCCCCGCCCTGTTCCGCCAGCGCAACCGCATCGACATCATCTCGATCGAGAACCGGC
Source organism: Sphingobium anseongense (assembly GCF_037725245.1). Taxonomy (NCBI): domain Bacteria; kingdom Pseudomonadati; phylum Pseudomonadota; class Alphaproteobacteria; order Sphingomonadales; family Sphingobiaceae; genus Sphingobium; species Sphingobium anseongense. Next base: position 181,621 of record NZ_JBBJUL010000001.1, read on the forward strand.
TGATTCGCGATCTGGACAATGGCCTTGGCTGGATCATCGGCGCCGCTTATCTGGAAAGCCGCTCCGACATTCGCCGCTCGCTCACTTATTATGGCGACGCGCCCGGTTTCGCGTCGACCTTCCCCGGCATCGCCTTCACCGGACCCGGCATCCCCGCCACCGCGACCGGGGTGCGCAATCGCGTGACCGAAGCGACGCTGTTCGGCGAAGCCTCGTTCGAACCGGCCAAGGGGCTGATCGCGACGCTGGGCGGTCGCCTGACCCACAACCGGCTGAGTGGCAGGGCGATGGACCCCACCATGCTTCTTTCATCCGCCGATCTCGCCCGCGCCCAGGCGCAGGCCGACGCCAGGGAAACCATCTTCCTGCCTTCCATCGCGCTGCTCAGCGATGCGATCCCCGGCCTGACGTTCTACGCACGCTACCAGCAGGGCTTTCGTCCCGGCGGCCTCGCGGTCGACGACCAGCATGTTCAGCGGTTCCGCAATGATCGCATCGCGACCCTGGAAATCGGCCTGCGCAGGGGCAGGCCGGGTATAGATTCGCTCGCCTTTTCGGCCAATGTCGGCTGGACCGACTGGCGCGACATCCAGGCGGACCTCACCGACCGGCTGGGCCTGCCCACCACCGCCAACATCGGCGACGGACGCATCTACACGATCGAGGCGCGCGTCGTTGGCAGGCCGCTGCCCGCGCTCACGCTCGACGGCAGCATCATCTACAATGACAGCCGCCTCAGCCAGCCCGCATCGTTCCTGCGGACGCTGAAATATGGCGGACAGTCGCTGGCGCTGCCCAATGTCGCCGCCTGGGGCGGGCGGGCTGCCTTCGACTATCGGCTGGCCTGGGGCGACACGGTGCAGCTGCGCCTGTCGGGATCGGCCCGCTATGTCGGCAAATCGCGGCTGGGGATCGGCCCGGTGCTCGGCAACGTCCAGGGCGATTATGTCGATACATCGCTGTCGGCCGCATGGCGTCGCGGGCCGGTGGAGCTGTCGCTGACGCTCACCAACCTGTTCGACAGCACCGGCAACCGCTTCGCCCTCGGCACGCCGTTCGACCTTAAAGCCGGCTTTTACACGCCGCTGCGCCCGCGCACGCTGCGGCTGGGCATGGACTTTGCCTTTTGACGGACGCCGCGCCGTCATCTCGAAACGAAAAAAATTCCGCCCGTCGCATCGTGACGCGACGGTTCGCCAGGGCTTGCGGCGTCATAGCAGGGAATTGGCGGGCTTCACCCCACCCCCGGCCCGCCGGTCACGCCATGGCAACGCTCCCTCCCCCCCCCCGAGCGCCATGGCATCCCAAGGGAAGGGGCCAAGGGAAAGGGCGTCGCGGCCTGGGGCTGCGGCGCCCTTTTCATCGCCCGACCATCGGCATGTCTTCGTCTAAAATTATGCACCAGGCCGCGCAAAGCCAGTTCCCTTGTCCACAAATCTGTCCCATTATCGCCGGATATGACCAAGGATAGCAAAGCCGTAGCGCCGCAGGGCGCTGACACGCCTCCCCCGCCCGCGCCCGAAGCAGGCCCGCCGCCATCTCGCGGGAAAAAGGCCGCCTGGGTTGGTGCCGCAGCCGGAATCGGGTCGGCAGCCATCGTCGCGGCTTTGCTCTACGCGCGCAAAAGGCCCTGACCTTCACGCAAAAAAGTGATCCGATGGGGGCATCGGACCACTTTCCTGCGACCCTTGAGGGTTTGTTTGTCCCTGTCCTTCGCGACGGGGATTTCCTGGTTGAACCTTATCCGGCGCCGCCGCTAAGGTAAGTGACCAGCTCGGGCTTGCTGACGCTTTTGTTCTTGTCGGCGTCGGCGCTGGTAAACGCGCCGCTCGCCCATGCCGTGACCTGCTCGGCCGGCAACGCCTTCCCCGTCGCTTTCATTTCCTGGTCCTTGAGCGCCGTCATCCACCTGGAAAATTCGGGCTGGTCGAGCTGTCCGTCGCTATTGGCGTCGTAAGCGGGAAATTCGCTGTCGACGATCGCGGCGACGGAATTGGCGGGCGCGGCGGGGGTGGCGCCTTGCGGAGCGGCCGGAGCTGCCGGCTGCGCGGCCGATGCAGGCTCCTGCGCGGGGGCGGCGGTCGTGCTTTGCGCCAAAGCAGGCGCGGCAACCGCCAGTGCGGTGGAACAGAGAAGAATGCGAATCATATAATCATCTCCTGATCTTTTCGCCCTGACCGTCGCGGCTTTTGCACCGAACCGACAGGGACGAGTAGGACTTGCATGGATAACAAGTCATCACCCGGCCCGATCGTTCCCGCTTCACTCTCGCCCATCTCGTCTGATCGTCCGTTTTGGCTCGACCTGTCTCTCGCACGGGCTGTATTTGCGGCGAACCGACGCGAATGATGGCGCCATTACTCTGTCGATATTTGCCGCGCCGGCCGATTTGCCCCCGCGACCGCAGGCTGCTAGGCGGCGCGCCATCCACCCTTTCGACAAGAAGCAGGATTCGCCATGGTTCCGCGTTACGCCCGTCCACAGATGACCGCCCTTTGGGAGCCCGAAGCCCGCTTCCGCATCTGGTTCGAGATCGAGGCGCATGCGACCCAGAAGCTGGGCGAACTGGGCGTGGTGCCCCCGTCCGCCGCCCAGGCGCTGTGGGACTGGTGGGGCACCGATCCGGCAATCGACGTCGCCGCGATCGACGCGATCGAGGCGGTGACCAAGCATGACGTCATCGCCTTCCTCACCTGGGTTGCCGAACAGGTCGGCGACGAAGCGCGCTTCATGCATCAGGGCATGACCAGCAGCGACGTGCTCGACACCTGCCTCGCGGTCCAGCTCGCGCGCGCATCGGACATATTGATCGACGATATCGACAAGCTGCTCGAAGTCATCAAGCGCCGCGCCTTCGAACATAAGCTGACCCCGACCATCGGCCGCAGCCATGGCATCCACGCCGAACCCGTCACCTTCGGCCTCAAGATGGCGGAGGCCTATGCCGAATTCAGCCGTTGCAGGGCGCGGCTGGTCGCCGCCCGCGCCGAAGTCGCGACCTGCGCCATTTCGGGCGCGGTCGGCACCTTTGCCAATATCGACCCGCGCGTCGAGGCGCATGTCGCGCAAAAGCTGGGCCTCGCGATCGAGCCGGTTTCGACCCAGGTGATCCCGCGTGATCGCCATGCGATGTTCTTCGCGACGCTTGGCGTCATCGCTTCCTCGATCGAGCGGCTCGCGGTCGAAATTCGCCACCTCCAGCGCACCGAAGTGCTCGAAGCGGAAGAATATTTCTCGCCCGGCCAGAAGGGCAGCAGCGCCATGCCGCACAAGCGCAACCCCGTGCTGACCGAAAATCTCACCGGCCTTGCGCGCATGGTGCGCGGATATGTCACGCCCGCGCTCGAAAATGTGGCGCTCTGGCATGAACGCGACATCAGCCATTCGTCGGTGGAACGCTATATCGGCCCGGACGCGACGATCACGCTGGACTTCGCACTGGCGCGCCTGACCAGCGTCATCGACAAGCTGCTGGTTTACCCTGAGCGGATGATGAAGAATCTCGACCGCATGGGCGGCCTCGTCCACTCCCAGCGCGTGCTGCTGGCGCTGACCCAGGCGGGCGTCAGCCGCGAGGACAGCTACCGCTATGTCCAGCGCAATGCGATGAAAGTATGGGAATCCGACGGGGCGCTGTCGCTGCTCGAACTGCTCAAGGCCGACGCCGACGTCGCCGCCGCGCTGCCCGCGAGCGAGATCGAGGACAAGTTCAACCTCGATTATCATTTCGCCCAGGTCGACACGATCTTCGCGCGGGTTTTCGGCACCTGATCCTGCGCCTGGCGGGGCACACGGCGCGGGGCTTCCGCCTCTCGCCGAAATCGCCTAAGCTGCCATGTCGCAACAGCCAAGAGGATAGCCGATGCAATTCCTGAGGACTGCCTTCTGGGTCATTCTGGCGGTCGCGGTCGCGCTTTTCGGCAAAGCCAACAACCGTCCGCTGGAAATCAAGATCTGGGGCGACATCGTCTGGGAAACGCGCATCTGGTTCCCTATCCTGATTGCCTTCCTGCTGGGCGCGATCCCCTTCTGGATCAGCGCGCGGGCGACCCGATGGCGGTTAAGGCGTCGGCTGGAAAGCAGCGAAAAGGCGCTGGCCGCCGCCATCAGCGCGGCAACGCCGCCGCCGCCGCCCGTCTCCCCGCTCGACGCCCTGCCGGACGCCGGCCCCCTTCCCGTTTCCAACCCAGCCACAGGTCCAGCATGAGCAGCCCCCTCTACGTCGCGATCGACACACCCGACCTTGCAAAGGCGCAGGCGCTCGCCGGTCAGGTGCGGCGCCATGTGGGCGGTCTGAAGCTCGGTCTCGAATTCTTCTGCGCCAACGGCCACCATGGCGTGCATGAAATGATGAAGTTCGACCTGCCGATCTTCCTCGACCTCAAGCTGCACGATATTCCCAATACCGTCGCAAAGGCGGTGCAGTCGCTGCACGCGCTCCAGCCCGCGATCCTGACCGTCCATGCCGCCGGCGGCCGGGCGATGCTGGAGGATGCCAAGGCGGCGGCCGGGGTGAATACGCGGGTCGTTGCCGTTACCGTGCTGACTAGCCTGGACGATGCCGACCTGCTCGACATCGGCGTTGGCGGCCGCGCCGCCGATCAGGTCGCTCGCCTTGCCGATCTCGCGCGCACCGCGGGTCTGGACGGCATCGTCTGTTCGGGCGAGGAAGTCGCGGCGGCCCGGTCCGCCTGGTCCGATGGCTTCTTCGTCGTCCCCGGCGTTCGGCCGGCGGGCGGATCTATGGCGGACCAGAAGCGCGCCGTCACCCCGCGCCAGGCGCTCGATCGCGGTGCCTCGATCCTGGTCGTCGGCCGCCCGATCAGCCTCGCGCCCGATCCCGACATGGCCGCCCGCGAGATCGAAGCCACGCTTTAGGGGCTGGCCTTTTCCCCTGCGGCGAGGCTATGCAGCGCCCGAACCCGGACAATCCTTCCGATCTTCCCCCGGCGCGTCCATGCGCCCTCCAGACCCTGAGAGACCAGCCCCATGAAGCGCGCAACCCTGACCCGCTTTCTGATCAAGCAGCAGCGGTACGAAAACACCGTGCCCGCCGAGTTGCGCCTGCTGATCGAAACCGTCGCGCGTGCGTGCAAGACGATCAGCCATTCGGTCGGCAAGGGGGCGCTGGGCGAGGTGCTGGGCAGCCTCGACAGCGAAAATGTGCAGGGTGAAGTGCAAAAGAAGCTGGACGTCATCGCCAACGAATTGCTGCTCGAAGCCAATGAATGGGGCGGCCATCTGGCCGCCATGGCCTCCGAAGAGATGGAAACGATCCATCGCATCCCCAATCGCTATCCCAAGGGCGAATATCTGCTGCTGTTCGACCCGATCGACGGGTCGAGCAATATCGACGTCGACCTTTCGGTCGGCACCATCTTCTCGGTGCTGCGCGCGCCCGAAGCGGTGTCGGGCCGCGAAGTGACCGAGCAGGATTTCCTTCAGTCGGGCCGCCATCAGGTCGCCGCCGGCTATGCGATCTATGGCCCGCAGACCATCCTGGTGCTGACCGTGGGCACCGGCGTGTTCGAATTCACGCTCGATCGCGAAGTCGGCGCGTGGCTAATGACCGACAGCGACATGAAGATGCCGCAGGGCAAGTGCGAATTCGCCATCAACATGTCCAACCGCCGCCAATGGTCGCCCGCCGTCACACGCTATATCGACGAGCGGGTCGAAGGCGCGGCGGGGCCGTGCGGCCAGGATTACAACATGCGCTGGACCGCATCGATGGTCGCCGACGTTCATCGCATCCTCAAGCGCGGCGGCATCTTCATGTACCCGGCCGACCATCGCCATGAAAACAAGGCCAAGCTGCGGCTGATGTATGAAGCCAATCCGATGAGCATGCTTATCGAACAGGCCGGCGGCGCGGCGACCGACGGCTTCAACCCGATCATGGACCTTGAACCGCAAAGCCTGCACCAGCGGGTTGGCGTGGTGCTGGGCGACAAGGCCGAAGTGGAGATGGTGACCGCCTACGGCCGCGGAGCCTGAACGCAGGCCGCCTGCGCGCGCCCGCGAAGGGCGAGCGACATGTCTGCCGGCATTTCCCCGCCACGCGACGCAGCGCCAGAGCGCCCCTCCATCGCCGCTCGGGCGCGCCGGCAGAAGCACCATGCGCCTAATCGCGATCATTCAACATCCGTTCGGGCTGAGCGAAGTCGAAGCCCTCGCCTGAGCGCAGCGAAGGCGCTTCGCCCGCGGCTCCCGGCGAACGGTCATGATCAGGGGGCGATCACTTCAGATGGCATGATATTCGTTCGTGCCAAGTAGAGACCGAGCGTGTCGAAGGCTCGTATCGAAGCATCCGCGCCCATCTCTGTCCGTCGATATGCCATGTTGTCGGCGCTCCATGGCTGCTCGGAGCCTGCCGCGCAAAGGCGAGGGAGAAATCAGGCATCCCACTCCAGATACGCTGCGAACCGCCGGCATCACCCAACGTCCGGTCTGGCTGAGCGAAGTCGAAGCCTTCTCCTGAGCGCCGCGAAGGCGCTTCGCCCGCGGCTCCCGGCGAACGGTCATGATCAGGGCGCGATGTTCCTGGCCGAGTCGGGAAAGACCGCAATCGACCATCCACGCCGGTCCCTTGCAACATCATGCTTAAGGGGCGCCGGCTCGCCCGTATGACAAATCGCCAGCACTCTATCCGGCCCGAAACGCAAAATGGGGGCCGGCATCGCTGCCGGTCCCCATTTCGGCCAGACAGATCGCGTCCTTGTCCCTTACGGGTCCGGCGCGCCTTGCCTTGCGTCTCGCTTATGGGGGCGCAAACGCCCGCATATCGCGTTGCTAGAGGGAGCGGAACGTGCGTTCCAGGCCCTGTCGCGGCCCTTTCCATGTCGGTCTGGCGTTCACTTGCGCGCGCACACGACTTACGTGGGTCGGGTCATCCGTTATAGTCATGATCCTTACGGAACATTTCCGGTAACGGATCATCGAGCTGACATCCAAGCGCTTGGTTTCCCTTGCACTTTTTGCTTTGGATTTCTCCGCTGCTGCGTCATCCGATAATCAGATGGTCTCACCATTTGCGAGTCGCTCCAAGCGAAATCGACATGAGCAGGACAGCCATCCATCAAAATTGTGGATAAGTCTCGCATGCTCCTTTCCGATACGGCCGCAAACAGCGTTCCATCGCCTGCCAGCACCGCCTGAACCCGAAATTTATCCGAACAAAAGCAGTGGCTTGATTTGTTGTCTCAGGTTCATGCAACCTGGATCAATCTCCACGGGTTCACATCGCAAATCACGCTTGTCTGGAGGAGATTTCTCATGCGTAACGCCATTCTCGCCGTTGCCGCCCTGTCGGTGGCCATTCCCGTTTCGATGGCGCTGCCGACCGACGAGGTGCAGGCGCGCAAGCATCACCGCCATAGCGAATGGCGCGGTCGCGACGGTCGCACCTATTGCCGCAAGTCCGATGGCACGACCGGCCTCATCGTCGGCGGCGTCGGCGGCGCGCTGCTGGGCCGCACCATCGACACCCGTGGCGATCGCGCGACCGGCACCATCCTGGGCGCTGCCGGCGGCGCGCTGCTCGGCAAGGAAATCGACAGCAAACGCCGCTGCCGCTGATCCAGAGCCGAAAAAAGGGGCGGCCCTCATTGCGAGAGCCGCCCCTTTTTTGCGTTCGACCGAAGCGTCCGAAGCGTTACTTCGCTGCGTCGCGCGCCTCTTCGACATCGAAAGCGATGCGCTGGCCGCCCGACTGGCCCGACACCTTGCCATCCTTGACGGCCAAGTTGAAGGCGACGCTATCGGGATAGCGACGACCCGAAATGACCTGACCGGTCTTGGTGTCCTTCACCTCATAGACATAGGTATACCCTTCATGGGTGAAGCGCTTCTTGCCGGCTTCTTCCGCACCGGCGGGAGCGATGGCGACAACACCGGCAAGAGCGCCGGCAACAATGAACTTGGACAGCATTCGCATAGGATTCTCCTTGGGAATGCCGATCAAACACCTCGGAAATATTATATTTTGTTGAGGCCCGGTATCATGTTGCAACGCAATAGAGACAATCGCAAAATGCGTTCAGGCAATTGCACCAAATGCAATCGCAGCGCGGATGGTCACCGCTTCGCCAGCGCCATGATATGATCGAACTCCGCCTTCGTCACCGACGATACCGACAATCGGCTCAGCCGCAGCATCTCCATCCCCGCCAGTGCCGGATCGGCCTTCATCGCCTTTAGCGTCACGGCTTTCGCCAGCGGCTCGCGCGGGGCGACATGCACCGCCACCCATTTGCCGGTTTCGTCGGTGCTGTCGGGGCCGGCCTCCTCGACTATTTCCATCACGCCCACCGCCTCGACGCCGATATTGCTGTGATAGAAGATGGCAAGGTCGCCCTTCTTCATCGCCATCATGTTCAGCTTGGCGCTGTGGTTGCGCACGCCGTCCCATTCGGCGCGCCCCTTTTTCACCAGGTCGTCATAGGAAAAGACATCGGGTTCGGATTTCATCAGCCAGTATCGCATCGCTTCTCCTTGCATCAGCGGCGTGGCGCGATCAAGGATCGCGGGCAGCGAAACGGAGCCTTTCGACATGACGGATGCTGTTCTGGACCAAGTGCCGCTGCTTTCGCTCACCCGCCTTTCGGGCGGCGAGTTCGCCACGGCGTTCGGACGCTCGTTCGAACGGTTCGGTTTCGCCATCGTGTGCGATCATGGCATGGACCAGGCGCAGATCGACCGGGGATGGGCGTTGGCGCGGCGCTTCTTCGCCCTGCCCGATGCGGTCAAGCGCCGCTATGACGCCGCCGCCAATGGCGGCCAGCGCGGCTATACCGCCTTCGGCACCGAAATCGCCAGGGGCGCCCTGGCAAGCGACCTCAAGGAATTCTGGCATGTCGGCCGCGAATTGCCGGTCGGCGATCGGCTCGCCACGGTCATGCCGCCCAATGTCTGGCCGCAAGAGATCGCCGGGTTCCAGGCCATATTCACGCGCCTTTACGCCGAATTCGATCGCGTCAGCGCACGGCTCCTGTCGGCCATCGCGCTTTATCTCGGCCTGCCCGAACGCTGGTTCGACACGGCGATCGACAACGGCAACAGCGTGCTGCGGCTGCTCCATTATCCCCCCGTGCCCCAGGATGCGCCCGGCGTGCGGGCGGGCGCGCATGAAGATATCAACCTCATCACCCTGCTGCTGGGCGCGGAGGAAGGCGGCCTGCAACTGCGCGACCGCGCCGGCAACTGGTTGCCCGTGGAGCCGCCGCCCGGCGCTCTGGCGATCAATGTCGGCGACATGCTGGCGCGGCTGACCAACTACCGCCTGCCCTCGACCACTCACCGCGTCGTCAATCCGTCGCCCGAACGGCGCGGCCATTCGCGCTATTCGATGCCCTATTTCCTGCACCTGCGGCCCGATTTCGTCATCGACGCGCTGCCGCAATGCGTGGACGAAGCCCATCCCCGGCGCGATCCGCCGATCAGCGCCAACGACTATCTGACGCAAAGGCTGGTCGAAATCGGCCTGATCAAGCCCTGATCAAACGCCGATCCGCAGCGCCTATCTGCGCCACCGCGACAGGGTGATGCCGATTTCCTCGCCGCGCTCGCTCAGCGCCAGCTTGACGATCTTCACCTCGACATGGCGCACCTTGTCATCCTGAAGGAAGACGGTGTCGATGATATGGTCGGCCACCGCCTCGATCAGGGTGAAATGCACGCCTTCGGGCAGCGCCGCTGTCGCTGCATGTTTAAGGTCCATGTAGTTTTTGGACGCCGACAACGGCGTGACCGGATCATAGCGGTCGGCATGGCGCAACAGCGCGCGGATCGAAATGCGCAGCGGCTGGGGAAGATGCGTTTCTTCCGAATAGATGCCCGTCAGCACATCGACATGCAGATTGTCGACCGCCAGGGTCAGAACGTCCTCATTGGGGATGGTCATTGGCTCGCCGTCAACAGGGCCGCGCCGGGTCGGGATGGCGGCCACATAGTCCTTTTATTTTCACGGCCAGCCGCTAAAGCCCGCCGCTCACCGCGCGCTCCATGCGCCAACAATCGCGGATCGGCAAGACGTGTCAATCATCGTGCCTCTTTTGTCCCTCCCGCCCGAAGCGATCGAGCAGCTGCTCGACGCCGCGTTCGGCGAAGATCGCCACGGCCGCACCGCCTATGCCATTCGCCAGGGCGCGGCGTGGCTGCCGCGCCTGTCCTTCGGCCTGGTGGACGATGCCGGGGCGCTGATCGGCACGTTGCAAAGCTGGCCGGTCGCGCTGACCATGGACTCGGGCGAACAGCAACCGCTCATCATGATCGGCCCCGTCGCCGTCCAGCCCGCGTTCCAGCGCGGCGGCCATGGCCGGGCGCTGATGGACGCTGTCGTCGCCGCCGCTCGTGCCCAGGCCACAGAACCGCTGATGATGATCGGCGATCCCGAATATTATGGCCGTTTCTGGGGCTTTTGCGCCGACGGCACCGCCGGCTGGGACGCCCCCGGCCCGTTCGATCCGCGCCGGCTGCTCGCGCTGTCGGTCGATGGCCGCGCGATCGGCGGCAACGGCATGCTCGGCCCGCGCATCCCCGCCCGCGCCTGAAGCCAAAGCGCAATCTGTCTTTGCGTTCGGACGGCGCGCTCCCTATCTCACAGTCATGCCGATGGACCCGCTGCCCGACCTTGCTTCCCTTTCGCTCGCCGACATCGTCAGGCTGGCGCAGGAAAAGCGGCTGCCGCCGGTCGACAAATGGAACCCCGACCATTGCGGCGACAGCGACATGCGGATCGCGCGCGACGGCACCTGGTATCATCAGGGTTCGCCGATCGGTCGCGAAGCGATGGTGCGGCTGTTCGCCACCATCTTGCGCCGCGAACCCGACGGCTCCTTCGTGCTGGTCACGCCGGTCGAAAAATTGTCGATCGCGGTGGAGGACGCCCCCTTCGTCGCGGTCGAACTCAAGAGCGAGGGCGAGGGCGAAGCACGCAACCTTGCCTTCCGCCTCAATACCGGCGATCTGATCCCCGCCGGCCCCGGCAACGCGCTCGTCGTGCGCGAAGGCGAAGCTGGCCCCCATCCCTATCTCCACGTCCGCGCGGGGCTGGAAGCGCTGGTCGCGCGCAGCGTCTATTATGAACTGATGAACCTGGCGCTGGAAGAAGGCACGGACCCCGTCGGCCTGTGGAGCGAGGGGCAGTTTTTCCGCCTGGACGGCCAGGCATGATCGCCCCGACGCTGGCGGAACGGCTGCGCATGGAACTGGCCGATGGCCTGCGCAACGATGTCCTGCGCGCCGCCGACGTGCGCGACCCCCGGATCGAAGGCGATATCCCGCTGTCTCCCGCCGCCGTGCTGCTGGCGATCACCGACCGGCCCGAACCCGGCCTGATCCTGACCCAGCGCGCGAGCACGCTGCGCCAGCATGCCGGGCAGGTGGCCTTTCCCGGCGGCCGCGTGGATGAAAGCGACGCCGACGAGATCGCCGCCGCCCTGCGGGAGGCCGACGAGGAAATCGGCCTGCCGCGCGACCAGGTCCATGTGATCGGCACCTTCGACCGCTATCACACCTTCACCGGCTTCGACATCATCCCGGTGATCGGCGTCGTGCCCCCCGATCTGCCGCTGCTGGCCCAGGTCGACGAGGTCGAGGACTGGTTCGAACCGCCGCTCGCCTTCCTGCTCGATCCGCTCAACCATGCCCGCCGCAGCATTCATTATGAGGGCAAGGACCGGCATTATTACGAAATCATGTGGAATGGACGGCGGATCTGGGGGATCACCGCCGCCATTCTCGTCAACCTGTCGCGACGCCTGCGCCATGACCGCCTTGCTGCCTGACGCCGAATGGCGGCATCGCCCCGGAATGGCGGGCCTTCTCGATGCGATCGGCGCGCGCGACGGGCTCGCCCGCTTCGTCGGCGGCGCGGTGCGCGATACCCTGCTTGGCCTTCCCGTCCAGGATCTCGACATCGCCACCGTGCTCGATCCGCACGATGTCATCCGCCGGCTCGGGGCAGCGGGCATAAAGGTTGTGCCGACCGGCATCGACCATGGCACGGTGACCGCCGTCATCAACGGGTCGCCGGTCGAAATCACCACCCTGCGGCGCGACGTCAGCACCGATGGCCGGCGCGCCACCATCGCCTATACCGACGACTGGCGCGAGGATGCGGCGCGGCGCGACTTCACCATCAACGCGCTTTATGCCGATCCGATGACGGGCGCGATCACCGATTATTTCGGTGGAATCGCCGATCTGGAAGCGCGCTGCGTCCGCTTCATCGGCAGCGCGCAGGCCCGCATCGCCGAGGATCATCTGCGGATCATGCGCTATTTCCGCTTCCTCGCCCGCTATGGCGATGACGACCCGGACGATGAAGCCTATGCCGCCTGCCGGGACGCCGCCAACAGCCTGATGGCGCTGTCGCGCGAGCGGATCGCCGACGAACTGATGAAGCTGCTGGCGGTCGCCGCCCCCGCCCCCGCCATGGGGTTGATGGTGGCCGGCGACATATTGCGCGCGGTGCTGCCTGAAATCGACATGGCGGGCGTCGCTCGGCTGGACCAGTTGGTGCGGCGCGAGGCGCAGGCCGGGCTTGCGGGCAGCGCGGTCCGCCGGCTTTGCGCGCTGGCGCCTCAGGACGCCGCCGTCGCCGATGCCATCGCCGCCCGGCTCAAATTGTCGAACAGGGCGCGCAAGCGGATCGCGATTGCCCTCGCGCCAGCGCCGGCCGGCGCAACCATGGAGGAAGCGGCCTATCGCCTGGGGCTGGAGGGCGCGACCGATCGCTGCCTGCTCGACCCCGCCTGCGATACCGCGCCGCTGCTTGCGTTTCAGGGCTGGCAGCGGCCGGCGCTGTCGATCGGCGGCGGCGCGCTGATCGCGCGCGGGCTTGCCCCCGGCCCCGACGTTGCCAGGGCGCTGCGCCTGGTGGAGGATCAATGGATCGCGGAGGGCTTTCCGCCGCCCGAACGGGTCGCGGCGCTCGCCGATCAGACCGTTTCGAAATTCCAGCGCGCACGCCAATAGTCATAGGCGTCGTTTTCGGCCATCGGCCGCGCGAAATAATAGCCCTGCCCCTGCCAGCAGCCCATTTCCTGCAACTTGAGCGCCAGTTGCTGGGTCTCGATCCCCTCCGCCGTCACCCGCAGGTTGAGCGATTCGGCGAGCGACAGGATGGTGCGGACGATCACCTGCTTGTCATGGTCGGTCAGCATGGACGACACAAAGCTGCGATCGATCTTCAATATGTCGATCGGCAGGCTGTGCAGGCTGGCGAGGTTCGAATAGCCGGTGCCGAAATCGTCCATCGCGATCGGCATTTGCAGATCCTTGAGCGCGATCAGCAGCTTGCGGGCCTTGTCGGGGTCGGCGATGATCGCGCCTTCGGTGATTTCGGCGGTCAGGCGGCTGCCTGCGACACCTGAAAACCGCAACGCTTCCTCGAACATCGACGCTATGTCATCGCGGGCCATCTGGATCGGCGACAGGTTGACGTTGATGCCCACCGGCAACGGCTGGCCGAACCGCTGGTCCCAGCGCGCCAATGTCTGTGCCGCTTCATAGGCCGCCCAGCGGCCAAGCGTGGTGATGAGGCCGCTTTCCTCCGCGACGGCGATGAATTCGGTCGGCGGCACGATTCCCAATTCGGCGTCGTTCCAGCGCGCCAGCGCCTCAAAGCCCGTAATATCGCCACTCGCCAGGTGGACCAGGGGCTGGAACGCCAGCGTCAACTGGCCCTGCGCCAGCGCGTCGCGCAACCGGCTTTCGACCGAAAAGCGCCGCTGCGCTTCCTTGAGCACGCCGTTGCGATAGATTTCGACCTTGCCGCTGCGCTTGGCGATCTTGACCGCGGCCTGCGCCTTGCGGACGATATCGTCGGGGTCGTCCCCCACGCTCGTCGACAACGCGCATCCGATCGCGCAATCGACCCGTATCTGAAGATTGCTCAGCCGGACCGGCACGTTGAGCGCGTCCTTGACCCGCTGGACGATGTGCAGCGCATCCGACAGGCCGTTGTTCAGTCGCGCGAAGATCGCGAAATCATTGCCGCCGATCCGCGCCAGCACGTCGCCCTGGCGCAGCGCCGACTTCAATCGCTTGGCGACCGTAATCAGCAATTCGTCGCCCGCCATCGGTCCCAGCGATTCGTTCACCCGGCTGAACCGGCTGAGGTCGATCGCGATGATGCCGAAACTTGAATTGGACGGCCAGGAACCGTTGGCCAGCCGGTCATCGATTTCCTCGCCGAACCCGGTACGGTTGGGCAAGGCGGTCAGGCTGTCCGACATCAGCTCGCGGCGCAGATTCTTCTCGATCGTGCGCTCGCTCGTCCGGTCGATCGCGGTGACCAGCAGGCGCGTCGGCCCGACCGCGCTATCCTCCAGCCGCCCGATCGTGCACAGGAAATATTCCGGCCCCAGCTTGCCGTCGCTGCGCAATTCGAAGCTTTCGCTCGCGCGCCCCGCGGCGATGAACCGGCCGATCCGCTCGCTCCAGTCATCGCTCGCCAGACGCCACACCGCGTCCTCCTCGGTCATGGTCAGGAAACGGCGGGCAAAGCGTTCATTGGCCCGGCATACCATGACGCCGGTGTCGTGATGGGTCAGGATGGCCGCCGCCTGCGACAGTGCCGACAGCCAGTGGGACGGGCATTCCACGCCCCCACCATGTGCACCATCCGCCGCGTCTGCGACTTCGCGGCGATACTCTTCATTCGCCTGATGACGCACGGGTGCGGGTTTCATACCCCCGGCTTAGGAGCGAAGGGTAAATATTAGGGAAACATTCGCGTCCATTGCGGGGAGAAAATCGAACAACCGTTAACGCTTGCCATCAAAACTTATTGTCCCGCGGGAAGCCGACCGGCGGCATCCGGCCAGCCGCGCCCCGTGCAACGCGCCACGGGGTCAGGTCCGGTTCGGACCGCGTGCGCCCCGATTCGCCCCCCATGCGCCAGCTCAGCCCCTCGGCCAGGCGAAAGGCGATCGCATCCGACAGGCCGCCATCGCGATAGCGCTGCAACTGCACGCCCGATCCGCGCGCCATTTCGGGCATTTCGGACAGGGCAAAGACCAGCAGCTTGCGATTCTCGCCGATCACCGCGACGCTGTCGGCGCCATCGGGAATCGGCCGGATCACCGCCAGCCTGCCGCCCTCGCGGACGTTGACGACCTGCTTGCCCTTGCGCGTTTCGGCGATGATGTCGGCCATCGCCGCGATGAACCCGCGTCCGTCCGACGCCGCCAGCAACAATTTGCCGCCGCCGCGCACCGGCATCAGCGTGACGATCTGCGTGTCGTTGTCCAGGTCGACCATCAACCGCACCGGATCGCCAAACCCTCGTCCGCCCGGCAGCTTGTCCGCGCCCAGCGTGAAGAACCGCCCGTTCGACGTCGCCAGCAACAGCTTGTCGGTCGTCTGCGCGTGAAAGGCGATCATCGGACCGTCGCCTTCCTTGAACTTGAGCGTGTCGGCGGCGACGAGGTCGCGATGTCCGCTCATCGCCCTGATCCAGCCGCGTTCGGACAGGATGACGGTGATCGGTTCGCGATCGATCATCGCCTCCAGCGGGATTTCGCGCGCCGGCCCGGCTTCCTGCACCAGCGTGCGACGAGCATCGGCTTCGTAGCGTTTGCGCAGCGCGGCCAGATCGCGCTTGAGCCGCGTGCGCTGCCGCGCCGGGCTGTCGACGAGCTTTTCCAGCTCCTCGCGCTCCTTGACGAGGTCGGCATGTTCCCGCCGCAGTTCCATCTCCTCCAGCTTGCGCAAGGAGCGCAGCCGCATGTTGAGGATCGCCTCGGCCTGACGGTCGTTCAGGCCGAACTCCTCCATCATCACCGGCTTTGGCTCGTCCTGCGTGCGGATGATTTCGATCACCCGGTCGAGGTTGAGATAGGCGATGATATAGCCGTCGAGCAGTTCCAGCCGCGCCGCGATCTTGTCCAGCCGGTGCCGCGCGCGCCGCACCAGCACGTCGACCTGGTGCTTGAGCCATTCGATCAGCACCGCGCGCAGCCCCAGCACGCGCGGCGTATGGCTGGCGTCGAGCACGTTGAGATTGAGGCTGAAGCGGTTTTCGAGGTCAGTCAGCCGGAACAGGCTGTCCATCAGCATGTCGGCGTCCACCGTGCGCGCGCGCGGTTCGATGACGATGCGGATTTCCGCGTCGCTTTCGTCGCGCACATCGGCCAGGATCGGCAGCTTGCGGTCGTTGATCAGGGCGGCGATCTGCTCGATCAGCTTGGATTTCTGCACCTGATAGGGGATCTGCGTGACCACCGCGATCCATGTGCCGCGGCCGCCATCTTCCTTGTGCCAGCGCGCGCGGGTACGGAACGATCCTCGTCCCGTCGCATAAGCCTCGGAAATAATGGCCTGATTGTCGACCAGGACGCCGCCCGTCGGAAAGTCCGGTCCCTTCACCACCTGCATCAGCGCGGCATGATCGCTGTCGGGCGCGTCGATCAGCATCGTCGCCGCGTCGATCAGTTCGGTGACATTGTGCGGCGGGATGCTGGTCGCCATGCCGACGGCGATGCCGGTCGCGCCATTGGCCAGCAGGTTGGGAAACAGGCCAGGAAAGACCTCCGGCTCCTCGTCCTCGCCATTATAGGTCGGGCGAAAATCGACCGTGCCTTCGTCCAGCCCGGCCATCAGGTCGCTGGCCGCCTGCGTCAGCCGCGCTTCGGTATAGCGCATCGCCGCGGCGTTATCGCCGTCGATATTGCCGAAATTGCCCTGCCCGTCGACCAGCGGCATCCGCAGCGAAAAATCCTGCGCCAGCCGCACCATCGCGTCATAGACGGACTGGTCGCCATGGGGATGATATTTGCCGATCACGTCGCCCACGACACGCGCGCATTTCTTGTAGGGCGTGGTGTTGCGCGCCGGATTGGCGACCAGCACGTCGGGCGACGCGCCGCCCGGCTCCATCCGCAACAGCCGCATCGCCCACAACAGCCGGCGATGCACCGGCTTCAACCCGTCGCGCAGGTCGGGCAGCGATCGCGCGGTTATCGTGGAAAGGGCATAGACGAGATAGCGTTCAGACAGCGCCGCGTCGAAAGGATGGTCCCTGATGCTGTCGAATGGATCGCGGAAATCGGTCATTACGGCGGAGATAGCAGGCTCGCGCGCGATGGCAAACCGGCATTAGCGGGCGATATCAGCGACCCGCCCGATGGTTGAGGTCATGCCCCAGCGCCAATATGCCCACGCCCAGCAGCGTATAGATGCTCTCCTGCATGCCATGATCCATGGTCAGTGCGCCCGCCATGACCCCCAGCCCCAGCGATCCGATCGCGGCCGGCATCATATAGCCATGCGCCACCGCGCCATGGCCCAGCGCGATCGCGCCGAGCAGGATGGCGAGGACCAGGCCCGCCTCGTGGAACAGGGGATTGTCGAACACCCCGCCCGCCGTCGCCAGCAGGCCCAGGACCATCGCCGTCGCGAAACAATGGGCCACGCACAGTCCCGACAGCGCGATCGCGATGCGATCGACTCGTCCGGTCATCAATGCGTTGCGAAAGCTCTCGGTCATGCTGGCGCCAACATAGGCCAGCCCGCGCAAGGTTACAATATAACATTGCGAATAATGATGCGCCCGTCCGCCTCGCCGACGTCAGGCCGCCAGGCGCAGGCAGTTGCGGCCGCTCCGCTTGGCTTCGTACAGCGCCTTGTCGGCGGCATCCAGCACGGCGGTCGCATCCATCATGCCGTCCAGTTCGACCAGCCCGGCGCTGAAGGTGACGGTGACCGACTGGCCATCGTCCAGCGTAACCGCCATTTCCTCCGCCATGGTGCGCAACCGCTCGCACATCCGGCTCGCCCCGGCCAGGTCGGTCTTGGTCAGCAGGATCGCGAATTCCTCGCCCCCCAGACGGCCGATCATGTCCGACCCGCGAATGCCGGGGCGCAACTGATCGACGAATGCGCGCAACACCTGGTCGCCGGCGCCATGGCCATGCTGGTCGTTGACCGCCTTGAAATGATCGATGTCGATCAGCGCCAGACAGGTGTGTATGCCGGTCCGCGCCTTGGCGATTTCATCGTCCAGCCGTTCCAGCAGCGCCCGCCGCGTCGCCGCGCCGGTCAGTTCGTCGACATAGGCGGCGGCCTTCAGCTCGCGCTGGACCGCCTTGTGGCGCGACATGTCGCGGATCGTACTGACCACGCCCGACGGCTCGCCGCTGTCGTTCAGGATCGCGCGCATCACCATTTCGCACCAGGCCGATTCGTCGTTCATCCGGCGCGGACGGAATTCGACCATGTGGATATCAGCGGTTTCGTCCAGCGCCCGGCGATGGGTCAGGACCACCGTCGCATGGTCGGCGACATGCACCAGTTCGGTCACATGCTTGCCGATCAGGTCCTGCGCCTGCACCCCGGCATGGTCCAGTACGGACGGCGATGCATACCGAATGAAGCCGCGCATATCCAGGTTCAGCACCACGTCGCCGCTATGGTCGGCCAGGATGCGATAGCGCGCCTCGCTGTCGCGCAACAGCGCGAACAGCCGCTTGCGCCCGTTCAGTTCGGCCGCCACCGGCACCGAAATCAGGAAGCTGACGGCCAGGTAGAGCTGGAAGAACTGGACGCGCGTTCCCATCGGCACATCGAACATGTTTATCGGCCCGACACCGCCGAACGTCGCCGATCCGCCGATCCCGGCCAGCAGCAGGATCGCTCCCGAAGCGCCCAGATAGCCGACGCGAAAGGAAATGATGACCAGCGGCAGCATCGGCAGGAACAGCAGCGGATAGGTCGCCTGATAGAAGACCCGCCAGGTCAGCAACGCAAACAGGCCGAGCAATATCAGCGCCTCGATCTTGGTCCGGCGCGAACTGTCCTTGAACCAGCGGCCAAGCTCGCCTTGCAACAGCAACGCCAGCATCGGCATGCAGGTCAGCCCGCCCAGCACATGGCCGCTATACCATTGCAGCCAGCTGCTCCAGAATCCGTTGTCCGTCAGCGCCGAAGCGACCGCCGCC
Source organism: Sphingobium anseongense (assembly GCF_037725245.1). Taxonomy (NCBI): domain Bacteria; kingdom Pseudomonadati; phylum Pseudomonadota; class Alphaproteobacteria; order Sphingomonadales; family Sphingobiaceae; genus Sphingobium; species Sphingobium anseongense. The sequence continues at coordinate 200,565 of NZ_JBBJUL010000001.1, forward strand.
GCGCCCAGCCCGGCGATGACATTGGCAATGCCGCACAGCGCCACGACGAACACCAGCAATGGCTTGAGCGATCCGGCAATGACGCTGCTCGACCCCTTCCACCTGTAGATCACGGCGACGATCAACGCCTCGACGATGTTGATCGCGGCCATCGGCACCGCCGCTACGGGTCCCATGCCGAACAGCGCCGTGGCGGCCGTGCTCGCGATCGCGCAGGCGACGATTGATTTCCACCAATATCGTGTCGGCGACGTGATCAGGTCGGCCATCAGAAAGGCGTTGGCGACCCAGATAAAGGCCAGCCCGCCTTCGAATCGAGACACCAGCAGCGCGGCCATCGCCGCAACGAAATATACCCCGCCGGTAATGACGGGCTGAAACATCGAAAGGGTGCGAATATTATGCATGGTTCTTGGCCCCTGCTTATCCGCGGATAGTTAATATTCGCTCACTTCGCGGGCCTCGCGGCGACACCAAATGGCGTCTGGTCGGGACGTGATCGCATGGCGTGCCCGGCGCGGATGGGCCGGCCAGCGGGTCCCGGCTGACCAGCGGACAACCGCCAGAATGCCGAACGGGGGTTGCGAATGTCACCGCGCGCGCCACTTTAGGGGGCGTGTCCCGTTCGCCCCTTCCCGTTGCTCCCCCGCTTCCCCCGCCGCCTTTCGCGCTGCTCAACGGCGCGGCGCTGTTCCTCGACTTTGACGGCACATTGGTCGACATCGCCGACACGCCCGACAGCGTGCGGGTGGATCGCGCGCTCGTGCGGTTGCTGCACGCGTTGCGCGCGGGCCTCGATGGACGCCTGGCCATCGTCAGCGGCCGGTCGGTCGGCACGCTGCGACAGCTTGGCCTGGGCGACTTCCTGCTTGCCGGCACCCATGGGCTGGAACTTGTCCGCCCCGGCCAGCCGGTGGACGCGCCGGTGCCGCTGCCCGCGATCGACGCGGTGGAATCCCGGCTGCTCGCCTTCGTCGCCGACCGGCCCGGCCTGCTGGTCGAACGCAAGCCGCTGAGCGTGGGCCTGCATTTCCGGCTCGCCCCGCTGGCGGCCGACGCATGCGAAGCCATCGCCACCACCCTCGCCGCGCAGTTCGGCCTGCATCTTCAGCGCGGCAAGATGCTGTTCGAACTGCGCCCCGGCGGCGCGGACAAGGGCAGCGCCGTCACCGCGCTGATGGCCTGCACGCCCATGTCGGCGGGCGTTCCGCTGTTCATCGGCGACGATGTCACCGATGAGGAAGGCTTCGCGGCCGCCGCCGCGCTCGGTGGACATGGCGTCCTTGTCGGCCCGCACAGGACGACGCTCGCCGCATGGTCGTTGGAACAGGTTGCGGCGGTCAGGCATTATCTCAGCGAGGGCGTCGCGGCCATGGGCTGATCGGCGCGCCTTGCAATGACCATTATGGGGGCCAGACCGATCCAGACCGCACAGCATGACGAAGATATTTCCCACACCCGCACGCTCGATCTGTGGCCGATAGGCAATTGCCAGGCGTCCGCGCTGGTCGATGACGCCGGTCGCATGATATGGGCCTGCGTCCCGCGCGTCGACGGCGACCCCCTTTTTTCCGCGCTGATCGACGACAAGGCCTGGAATGCGGACGACGCACGCGGCTTCTGGGCAATCGAGCTTGAGAATTGCGCCACCGTCGAGCAGCATTATCTGCGCAACACGCCTATTTTGGTGACCCGCCAGTCGGACGGCAACGGCAACGCCGTCGAAACCTATGATTTCTGTCCGCGCCACCGCGCCAAGGGGCGCATGTATCGCCCGGTGGCGTTCGCCCGCATCGTGCGCCCCGTTTCGGGCAGTCCCCGCATCCGCGTCCGCCTGCGCCCCACGACCGCGTGGAACGCCGAAGCCGTGCCGATCACCTATGGCTCCAACCATATCCGCATGGTCCTGTCCTACATGGCGATGCGCCTGTCCACCAATGCCCCCATCGGTCTCATCGCGCAGGAAAGCTGGTTCCGCCTGGAACATGACATGCATTTTTTCCTGGGGCCGGACGAAAGCTTTTCCGACGCGCTGCGCCCGGCGATGGAACGGATGCTGGACGACACGATCCACGAATGGCAGCTATGGGTGCGCGGCCTCGCCATCCCCCCCGAATGGCAGGAAGCGGTAATCCGGTCCGCCATCACGCTCAAGCTGTGCCAGCATGAAGAGACCGGGGCGATCGTCGCGGCGCTGACCACGTCCATTCCCGAACATGCCGATTCGGGCCGCAACTGGGATTATCGCTACTGCTGGGTCCGCGACGCCTATTACACGGTCGAAGCGCTCAATCGCCTGGGCGCGCTCGACGTGCTCGAATCCTATCTCGAATATCTGCGCAACATCGTCGACGGCGCGCGCGGCGGTCATATCCAGCCGCTCTACGACGTGCGCGGCAACGCGACGCTCACCGAATGGGAAGCGGACACGCTGCCGGGCTATCGCGGCATGGGTCCGGTGCGGGTGGGCAACGCCGCCTATTCCCAGGTCCAGCACGACGCCTATGGCCAGATCGTGCTGTCGTCGGTCCAGGGCTTCATCGACCGGCGGCTGCTGCGGATGGCGGACGAAAATGATTTCGAGGCGCTGGAGGCGGTCGGCGAACGGGCCTGGACGGTCTATGACCAGCCGGACGCGGGCCTGTGGGAATTGCGCAACCGCACCCATGTCCACAGCTACAGCGCGGTGATGTGCTGGGCCGCGTGCGACCGCCTCGCCCATGCCGCGCAGGCGCTGAACCTTGCCGATCGCCAGGCGCACTGGCAGGACCGCGCCACCGCCATGAAGGCGCGCATCCTCGCATCGGCATGGCGCGACGACAGCCAGGCGATTTCCGCCAATTTCGAGGATGACGCGCGCGACGCCTCGCTCCTCCAGCTGCTCGACCTGCGCTTCCTCGACGCAGACGACCCGATGTTCCTGGGTACGCTGGCCGCGCTGGAGGCCGACCTGCGGCGCGGCAACGACATGCTGCGCTACAGCACGCCCGACGATTTCGGCGAACCGGTCACCGCCTTCAACGTCTGTACCTTCTGGCTGATCGAGGCGCTGCACCGCACCGGACGGCGCGAAGAGGCACGGACCTTGTTCGAGGAGATGTTGTCGCGACGCACGGCCGCGGGCCTTCTGTCCGAAGACATCGACCCGCAGACCGGCGAGCTGTGGGGCAACTATCCGCAGACCTATTCGCTGGTGGGCATCATCAACTGCGCCGTCCTGTTGAGCAAGCCCTGGAGCGCCATGCGATGAGCCGCCTTATCGTCATCTCCAACCGCGTAAGCCGCCCCGGCACCTCCGGCAGCCAGGGCGGCCTTGCCGTCGCCCTGTCCGAAGCGTTGCGCGAAAGCCGGGGCATCTGGTTCGGCTGGTCGGGGGAAACGACCGATCATTTCACCGGCCAGATCGGCTTTAGCGAAGACCAGGGCGTCAAGACCGCGACGATCGACCTGGAAGAACAGGATGTCGACGAATATTATAACGGCTACGCCAACAAGACGCTGTGGCCGCTGTTCCATTTCCGCATCGACCTGGCCGAATATGCCCGCGATTTCGAAGGCGGCTACAATCGCGTCAACCAGCGGTTCGCCGACACCGTCAGCCCGCTGGTCGAACCTGACGACATCGTCTGGGTGCATGATTATCACATGATCCCGCTGGGACAGATGCTGCGCCAGCGCGGCCACGGCAACCGCATGGGCTTTTTCCTCCACATCCCCTGGCCGCCCACCCGCCTGCTCGTGTCGCTGCCCCACCACACCAAGCTGGTGCAGACCCTGTTCGCCTATGACCTGGTCGGCTTCCATACCGAAGAATGGCTCGAATCCTTCCGCCACTATGTCGAGCGCGAGATGGGTGGCAAGGTCGCCGGCGATTTCGTGACCCTTGGCGACCGCACCATCCAGGCGATCGCCTGCCCGATCGGCATCAACGCCCGCGAATTCGCCGCCGCCGCCGACAGCGCGGAGGCAAAGGCGATTTACGACCAGATCCGCGCGTCCCTGCGCCAGCAGGCGATGATCGTCGGCGTCGACCGCCTCGACTACAGCAAGGGCCTTGAAGAACGCTTCAACGGCTATGCTCGCTTCCTCAAGGATCATCCCGAACATCACCGCAAGGTCGTGCTGACCCAGATCGCCCCGCCCTCGCGTGAGGATGTGGGCAGCTACCGTCAGATCCGCGCGACGCTCGATTCGCTCGCGGGCCGCATCAACGGCGAATATAGCGATGTCGACTGGACCCCGATCCGCTACGTCAACCAGGGCTATCCCCGCGACAAGCTCGCCGGCATCTATCGCGCCGCGCCGATCGGCCTCGTCACCCCCTTGCGCGACGGCATGAACCTGGTCGCCAAGGAATATGTCGCGGCGCAGGACCCGGACGATCCGGGCGTCCTCATCCTCTCGCGCTTCGCCGGCGCGGCGATGCAGCTGCGCGACGCGCTGCTCATCAACCCCTACAGCCCGGAGGAAATGTCGGACGCGATCCAGCGCGCCCTCGCCATGCCGCTCGACGAGCGGCGGCGGCGGTGGCGGGCGATGATGGACAGCGTCGAAAGCCAGGATATCGGCTGGTGGCGCGCAGACTTCACCGCCCGCCTGACCGCCCTGCGCGATGTTGAACCGGATCGTGTGCCGGGCTAGTCGTCCATCCATGGACGAAGATGAACCACGCGGCCTGATCGCCGCCATCCGCAACCGATCGGGCGTAATCGTCGGCGTCATCGGCCTCATCGCCTGGGCGGCGATGCTCTGGGCGATGTTCGGCGATGTGCTGTGACTCCCATCCAATTGCACCCTTGCGCGCTTTGCTCTACAGGCCACCCCTAGCAGCCCCGGCACCCGCTGATCTTTTTCGATTCGGGTTTGCCGGGGCGCATTGTTTTTGAAGCAAGGTCAGGAACATACATGTCCCGTCGCCGCCAGATTTACGAAGGCAAGGCCAAGATCCTTTACGAAGGCCCCGAACCGGGCACGATCATCCAATATTTCAAGGATGACGCCACCGCCTTCAACGCCCAGAAAAAGGGTACGATTTCGGGCAAGGGCGTGCTCAACAACCGGATTTCCGAACATATCTTCACCCTGCTGGGTCAGATCGGCATTCCCACGCACTTCATCCGTCGCCTCAACATGCGCGAACAACTGGTGCGCCAGGTCGAAATCATCCCGATCGAGGTCGTCGTGCGCAACGTCGCCGCCGGATCGCTCAGCAAGAAGCTGGGGATCGAGGAAGGCACGCAACTGCCGCGCACCCTCATCGAATATTGCTACAAGGACGACGCGCTGGGCGACCCGCTGGTGTCGGAAGAACATATCGCCTGCTTCGGCTGGGCGACGCAGGAAGAAATGCACGACATCGCCGACATGGCGATCCGCGTGAACGACTTCATGTGCGGGCTGTTCGCGGGCATCGGCATCCGCCTCGTCGACTTCAAGCTGGAATTCGGCCGCCTGTGGGACGGCGAATATAGCCGCGTGATCCTGGCCGATGAAATCAGCCCCGACGGCTGCCGCCTGTGGGACATTGTCACCAACGAAAAGCTCGACAAGGACCGGTTCCGCCGCGACCTTGGCGGCGAAGTCGAAGCCTATCAGCAGGTCGCCCGGCGCCTGGGGCTGCTGCCCGAGGGCGTGGACACGACGGTGCTGGACCTCGACACCCACCGCAAGAAGCGCGGCAAGGAATAGGGGCGACCTCCCTCCCCGGATCGGGGAGGGGCCTGCCCGGCGGCCAGCACCCTCGCCCGATCGGGCCGGCCAGTCCTCAACGGTTCGATCTATACCCGACCAGCAGGCCAAAGCTGAATGTCGCCAGCAGGGCAAGCTGCACCTTGCCATGCGGATCGTCATAGCCGACGATCTGCTGGCCCCAGGCGAACAACGCCACGAACATGGCAAGCGCTAGACCGGACATTCCCGCACGTCCCTTTTCCCCCAAAGCGAAACGATAGCGCAACGGTCGCTAACAAAGCGATAATGGCCCCCGCCCCCCGATCCGCGCCATTATGCTTGATCCCCGCCCGCACCCCGCCTAGGGGGTGCGGCAAAGCCGACCAGCCAGGAGCCAGTCCCATGAAAGCCCGCATCTTCATCACCCTCAAGGGCGGTGTCCTCGATCCGCAGGGCCGGGCGATCCACCATGCGCTCGACGGCCTGGGCTTTGACGGCGTCAATGACGTGCGCGCCGGCAAGCTCATCGAACTCGACCTGGCCGACGGCACCAGCGACGAGGATATCGACGCGATGTGCCGCAAGCTGCTCGCCAACACCGTCATCGAAAATTACCGCGTCGAAAAGGTCGCCTGAGCCATGAAGAGCGCCGTCATCGTCTTTCCCGGCAGCAATTGCGACCGCGACCTGGCCTTGGCGTTCGAAACGGCGAGCGGCGTCAAGCCGGCGATGGTCTGGCACCGCGACACCGAACTTCCCGACGATATCGACCTGATCGGCGTCCCCGGCGGCTTTTCCTATGGCGACTATCTGCGGTCCGGCGCGATGGCCGCGCGCTCGCCGGTGATGCAGGCGGTGGCGCGCGCGGCGGCGCGCGGCGTCCATGTCCTGGGCATCTGCAACGGTTTCCAGGTGCTGACCGAAAGCGGCCTGCTGCCCGGCGCGCTGCTGCGTAACGGCAAAGGCCATTTCGTCTGCCGCGACGTCGCCCTGACGGTGGAAAACACGCAAAGCGCCTTCACCAGCCGCTATGACGCGGGCGAGACGATCCATTATCCGGTCGCGCACCATGACGGCAATTATTTCGCCGACGCGCAAACGCTCGACCGCCTCGAAGGGGAAGGCCGCGTCGCGCTCCGCTACGCCGACGCCATCAACGGCTCGGCCCGCAACATCGCCGGCATATTGAACGAAGCCGGCAACGTGCTGGGCATGATGCCCCATCCCGAACGCGTCATCGAACCCGCGCATGGCGGCACCGATGGGCAGCGCCTGTTCGCGGGCCTGGTCGAAGGGCTGATGGCGCGGGCCTGACCCGCTACGTCTGCCGTCCCTTCGCGCCGGGGGACGATGGACGATCGGCCCTCCCGCTCACGGCGTTTTGCGAATGGCGCCCAGATAATCCGTCTTGCTGAGCGGCAGCCCGGCGACGCGCAAAATGTCATAGGCCGTCGTCGCGTGGAAATAGAAATTGGGCTGCGACAGGCTCATCAGCAAGTCCTGGCCGGTAAACTCCCATCGCATCACATCCCCTATCGCGAAGATGACCGTCTTGTCGCTCAGCGCCTCGACATCGGCGGCGCGAAGCGCGCCCAATCTGTCGGCGGCGTCCTTCGCCAGCGCCCTCAAACCGGCAAAGCTGTCGGGCGGCGGCGTCCGGTCCGGCGCAACGACGCCCTTGCGCGCCCCGTCGATGGCGCCGATGGAATGCACCGCACAGCTTTTGACCTGATAGGCGAAGTCGGCCATGTCCGGTGTCAATCGCGCGTTGATGAGCGTTTCGGGCGGCAAGGCCATGCTGGTGCAATGCGCCTCGGCCTTGTCGATCAGGTTCGACACCGATCCCAGTATCTGCAGGCAGCCGGGCACGAAAGCGTCATATAATGTCATCATGTCCGTCGCCCAGCTCCCCTCGACCATGCGCCGCTCATATCGGCAGCGTCGATATAGATCAGATTCCGGGGCAGGGCCAACACCGCCCGCCGTCACCACGCATGTCCCGCCGAACGCGCCAAAACCCCCTCGACCCGGCCTCGCCCCCGCCCTATACCCCTCCCCCATGATCCTCGTCATCGACAACTACGACAGCTTCACCTGGAACCTGGTCCATTACCTCATGGAACTGGGCACGGAGGTCGAAGTCGTTCGCAACGACGCCATTTCAGCGGGCCAGGCGCTCTCCAGCGGCGCGCAGGCGTTCCTGCTGTCGCCGGGTCCCTGCACCCCCAACGAAGCGGGCGTCAGCCTCGACCTCGTCGCCGCCTGTGCCGATGCGGGCGCGCCGTTGCTGGGCGTGTGCCTGGGGCATCAGGCGATCGGCCAGCATTTCGGCGGCCATGTCGTGCGCGGCGGCCTCATGCACGGCAAGACATCGCCGATCGACCATGACGGCACCGGGCTGTTCGCCGGCATCCCCTCGCCCTTCACCGGCACGCGCTACCATTCGCTCATCGTGCAGGACATTCCCGGCTGCCTGATCGTCAACGCGACCAGCCAGGACGGATCGGTCATGGGCTTTCGCCACGCGACCCTGCCCATCCATTCGGTCCAGTTCCATCCCGAAAGCATCGCCACCGAATATGGGCATGAGATGCTGGCCAATTTCCTGAAGATCGCTGACATTCCGGTCCGCCGCCGGCAGGCCGCCTGAAACGCCTGTCCTACAGGACCGGGCGTGGTTTATGATCGCTCCGGTTCTTTCCCATCGTTCGCTTGCCCGACTTTCCGATAGGATCAGGCCCACGACATAAAATGTCGCATCGAGCGTGAAAAGTGCGAAGTTAGCGGCTCGTCCGCCTCGACTCACCGCCCCGGTCGCGCTTATGGCATCGGCGATGACGCGCCTGCCCGACCCTGCCCTGCCGCTCGACGAAGACGCCGCGACCCGTGCCTTCGACCTGCTGTTCGACGCCGACCTGCCCGAAGCGGACATCGCCGCCTTCCTGGTGGCGATGAGCGAACGCGGCGAAACCGCGACCGAAATCGCCGCCGCCGCCCGCGCGATGCGCGCGCGCATGATCCCGGTCGCCGCGCCGCAAGGGGCCATCGACGTCTGCGGCACCGGCGGCGATGGCCACCACACGCTCAACGTCTCCACCGCCGTCAGCATCGTGGTCGCCGCCGCCGGCGTGCCCGTCGCCAAGCATGGCAACCGCGCCGCCTCGTCCAGGGCCGGCGCCGCCGATACATTGGAAGCGCTCGGCCTCGATCTCGCCCGCGCCGCCGACCGCGCCGAATCCTCGCTCGCCGACATCGGCATCTGCTTCCTGTTCGCGCAGAATCATCATCCCGCGCTCAAACGGCTCGGCCCCATCCGCAAGGCGATCGGCCGCCGCACCATCTTCAATCTGATGGGACCGCTCGCCAATCCCGCCGGCGTCCGCCGCCAGCTCGTCGGCATCGCCCGCCCCGCTTACGTCCCCATCTATGCCCAGGCGCTCGCCAGCCTCGGCGTCGATCACGCGATGATCGTATCTGGCGACGAAGGACTGGACGAATTGTCGCTCGCCGGCGGCAACGACGTGGCGGAAGTCACAGGCGACGGCCTCGTCGCCATGCGCCGCCTGACCGCCGCCGACGCCGGCCTGCCCAGCCACAGGGTCGACGCCATTCGCGGCGGCGACCCGGCCCACAACGCCGCCGCGCTCCGCGCGCTGCTGCGGGGCGAACCGGGCGCTTATCGCGACGCGGTGCTGTTCAATGCCGCCGCGGCCCTTGTCGTCGCCGGTGCGGCCACCGATCTGCGCATTGCCGCCGAAGATGCCGCCGAAACGATCGACAACGGCCTCGCCAACGCCCTGCTCAACTGCTGGATCGACTATTGATGGCAAACAAGCTTACCGAAATCTGCGACGTCAAGCGCGAACATGTGGCGCGCCGCAAGGCCGAAACCACGGTGGCGGCGCTCCACGCCCGCGCCGCCGAACAGACCGCGCCGCGCGGCTTTCGCAAGGCGCTCGACGCTGCCGCGCTTTCGGGCTTTGGCCTCATCGCCGAAATCAAGAAGGCCAGCCCCTCCAAGGGAATAATCCGCGCCGAATTCGATCCCCCCGCCCATGCCCAGGCCTATGCGGCGGCGGGCGCGTCCTGCCTGTCGGTGCTGACCGACGAACCCTATTTCATGGGGCATGACGATTATCTGATGGCCGCCCGCACCGCCTGCGCGCTGCCGGTGCTGCGCAAGGATTTCATCGTCGACCCCTGGCAGGTGCTCGAAAGCCGCGCGCTGGGCGCCGACGCGATCCTGATCATCGCCGCCGTGCTCGACGACGCGCAGATGGCGGAGGTCGAGGACGCCGCGCTGGCGCTGGGCATGGACGCGCTCGTCGAAGTGCATGACGAGGCTGAACTGGAGCGCGCGCTCAGGCTCCGCTCGCGGCTGATCGGCGTCAACAACCGCGACCTGCGCGACTTCAGCGTCGACTTCGCCCGCACCTATGACCTTGTTGGCAAGGCGCCGCAGGGCTGCACCTTCGTCGCCGAAAGCGGCCTCAACAGCGCCGCCGATCTTGCCGCCATGGCCGACCATGGCGTCCGCTGCTTCCTGGTCGGCGAAGCGCTGATGCGCCAGACCGATGTCGAGGCCGCGACCCGCGCGTTGCTGGCCGGCGCATGAACGGGCTGACCCATATCGACGAACAGGGCGCGGCCCATATGGTCGATGTTTCGGCCAAGGCCGTAACCGCGCGGCAAGCGACCGCCACCGGCCGCATCGCCATGAGCCGCAACGCGGCCAAGGCCATCGCCGATGGCCAGGTCAGGAAAGGCGATGTCCTGTCTGTGGCCCGCATCGCCGGTATCATGGCGGCCAAGCGCACCGCCGACCTGATCCCGCTTTGCCACCCCCTCGCGCTGTCGGCGGTCACGATCGAATTCGACATGGATCTCGACAGCGTCACCGTCACCGCCATCGCGCGCACCAGCGCCCAGACCGGCGTGGAAATGGAAGCAATGACGGCGGCGACCGTCGCCCTGCTCACCATCTACGATATGGCCAAGGCCGTGGACAAGGCGATGGTGATCGGCGGCGTCCGCCTGCTCTCCAAATCCGGCGGCAAGTCCGGGGACTGGCGCGCGCCATGAGCCTGATGCCGGTCGAACAGGCGCAGGCGCGCCTGTTGGCGCTCGCGCCCCGGCTGCCCCCGCAAACGCTCCCGATCGGGCAATGCGCGGGACGCTGGCTGGCGAACGACGTCGTCGCGCTGCGCGACCAGCCATGGGCCGACCTGTCCGCAATGGACGGCTATGCAATCCGCGCCGCGCAATGGCCTGGCCCCTGGCGCGTCATCGGCGAAAGCGCGGCGGGCACAGGCATCCCGCCGGAACTGGCCGCTGGCGACGCCTGCCGCATTTTCACCGGCGCGCCGCTTCCGAGAGGCGCCGACGCGATCATGATCCAGGAAGACGCCAGGCGCGATGGCGATCAGGTCGTCGGCACGCGGGACGCCCCTGTCCCCGGTCGGCACATACGGCGAGCAGGTTCGGACTTTGCCGCCGACACTGTCCTGCTCGCCCCAGGTTCCCGGCTCGACCCGGCCCAACTGGCGCTTGCCGCCCTGGCCGGCCAGGGCCAGCTCAGCGTCGGCCACCGTCCAAGCGTCGCGCTGATTTCGACCGGCAACGAACTGGTCCCTCCCGGCGTCCCCGTTCCGCCCGGTGGCCTGCCCTCCTCCAACGCGGTGATGTTGAGCGCGATGCTCGCGTCCCTGCCCTGCGACATCACCGATGTCGGCATCGTGCCCGACGACATGGATGCCATGACCGCAGCGTTCAATGCCGCCCGTCATGCGGATGTCATCGTTTCCACAGGCGGTGCATCGGTGGGTGATCATGACCTCGTCCGCCCAGCATTTCAGGCGGTGGGCGGAAGCCTCGATTTCTGGAAGGTAAAATTGCGACCGGGCAAGCCGCTGATCGCCGGAAGCCTCGATCGCAGCCTGTTCCTCGGCCTCCCCGGCAATCCGGTGTCGGCTTTCGTCACCGCCTGGCTCTTTCTGTTGCCGCTTGTGCGCCACATTGCCGGCGACGCATCGCCCTTCCCCCAGCCCGAACGGGCAACGCTCGCCGACTCCCTGCCCGGCGCCGGCGACCGCGACGAATATCTGCGCGCTTTCCGCAAGAATGACCGCATCGTCGCCGTGACATCGCAGGACAGCGCGGCGACGCGAGCGCTCGCCGACGCGGACTGTCTGATCCTGCGCGCGGCAGGATCGCCGCCGGCAAAGCCGGGCGATGAAGTGCCCATATTTCCGCTGGCATGGTAGGCGGCTTAACGCGCTTGACGCAGCTCGCTCTGTTTCCTATGTGTTCCCTATCCGTTCCATAGGACAGGGATTAGGCGATGTTGACGCCCAAGCAGCAGGAATTGCTCCGTTTCATTCAGGTCAGGCTGGAGCAGGGCGGCGTGTCACCTTCTTTCGAGGAAATGAAGGAAGCGCTCGATCTCAAATCGAAGTCGGGGATACACCGCCTTATCAGCGCCCTGGAAGAACGCGGCTTCATCAGGCGCCTTCCCAATCGCGCGCGCGCGCTTGAAGTCGTCAAGCTGCCTGATGCGATGGGCAGGGCGGCCAAGCCGGTCACGCCCGTGCGCGCCGCCCCGACACCGCCGCAACTGGTTGCCGCCAATGACGTCATCGAAATTCCGCTCCATGGCCGCATTGCCGCCGGGGTGCCGATCGAGGCGCTTGAGGGCCGCAACATGCTTTCGGTGCCTGCCGCCTTGCTGGGCGCGGGCGATCATTATGCGCTGGAAGTAGCTGGCGATTCGATGGTCGAAGCAGGCATTCTCGATGGCGATTTCGCATTGATCCAGCGAACCGAAGTCGCGCGCGAAGGTCAGATCGTGGTTGCTTTGATCGATGACGCCGAAGCCACGCTCAAATATTTCCGACGCGAAGGCAGCCGGGTTCGGCTGGACCCGGCCAACAGCGCCTATCAGCCGCAATATTATGATCCACGCCAGGTCCGCATTCAGGGCAAGCTGGCAGGGCTGATCCGCCGATATAATTGACGCGCCGGTGCGCGCGCGACCCAGGGATGCGCGTCGCCCGGCGAACGCACCATGCGCACCGAGCCGCGCGACAGGTTAATCGCGATCCCGCCCGTTCGCGCCAGCGTCCCCCGGTCCAGTTTCAGCCATCGTGGTCGGCAGGCGCGCGGCAAGCGCCGGTCGCTGACGACGATGTCGGCCTGGGCGCAATCGCGCGCCAATATCGCAGGCGGGACATACATGGCGCTCCGTGTCGCCAGCACGCGCCACGATCGTCCGCTCCGCGCCATAGCCACGGCGCACAGGTCGGCGCTGCACCGCGCTTGGCGAAGTGCGGCGATCACGCCCAGTTCGCCGTCCTGCCCCGCACTTTCAGCCAGCGTGTCTCGGATATAGTCGCCTGCGCCAGCACGCAGCATTGCCATGGTTCCGTCAGCGGTTCGCACTGCAACATGCCGCCCGTCACCGGTCACGACGATGTCGGGCGCCGGCGTCAGGATGATGACCAACGTGCCGATTGCGACCGGAGCCAGCCCCAGCCACCGCACGGGGCCACGCCAAAGAAGGCTCCACAGGCCGCCCAGGGCGATAGTCGCGAACAAGCCCACGCCAAAGGCAGGCGCCAGCATGACCGCCAGCGGGCTGGCCGCCACGCCGTGGGCGATCAGCAGCAGGAGCGCCAGCGCCTGCTGCGCCACCCACCAGGCGGGTGCGCCAAGACCGAAAAGATCAAGCAGCAATGCCAGCGCTTCGGCCGGCATCACGACAAAGGTCGTCAGCGGGATGGCGACCAGATTGGCGATAGCGCCAAGCAGACCCGCCTGATGAAAATGAAACAGCGCGATCGGCATCAGCACCAGTTCGATGACAATCCCGGTAAGCAGCAACGCCAATATCATGCGGCTCGCCTTGCGCCCCGGCCCCTCGTCGCGGGCCACCGTCAGCGCGCGAAAGCCGGGATGTTCGCCCAGGGCGACCAGCGCGATCACGGCCGCGAAGCTCATCTGGAAGCTTGGCCCCACCAGCGCATCGGGCCAGAATGTCAGCACGATCAACGCGCCGGTGGCCACCAGCCGCAAGGTGATGGCGTCGCGTCCCATCGCCAGCCCGCCCAGCACCAGCAGCGACGCGATGCAGGACCGGATGGTCGGCACCTCCGCTCCGGTCAACAGGGTATAGCCGATACCCGCAGCCGCACCGGCGGCGGCGGCCATCAGCATCAATGGCCAATGCAGTGCCGCATGGCGACTGAGCGCGAGCAAGCGCAGGCACAGGAAAATGACGGCCCCGATAAGCGCGGTGACGTGCAAGCCACTGATCGACAGCAGGTGCGCCAGGCCGCTGCGCCGCATCGCTTCCACATCCTCTTGCGCGATCGCACCCTGATCGCCGGATGCCAGCGCGGCCGCGATGCCCGCCGCCGGCCCCTCGACCCGCGACTGGACATGGGCGGACAACCGCATACGCAGCGTCCTGCCGTCTCCCGGCGCAGGGCGCAGCATCTCGACCGGCGGCAAAGCTCGGCCGGTAGCGCCGATCCCTTGAAAATAGGCACGGCGCGCGAAATCATACCCCCCCGGAACCGCGGGCGGCGCCGGCGGCATCAGGCGCACGCGCAACCGGACATGCGCGCCCGCGCCCAGGCCCGCCGGTTGCCGCTCACGCGCCAGATTGACTCGTATCATGTCGGGCAGGTCCGGCCTGCTTTCCGGCCGCACCAGCAGGCGGACCATGGCCTGGGCGGGCATATCGGTCATTGCCACTACCTCTCCCGTCACTTGCGTGAAGGTCGCGCGGGCGAGCGGGGGCGATCCCACAAGGTGCGCCTTGCCCCACACCAGCAGGCAACCGATACAAGCCAGCATTCCGCCGGCCAGCATCATCTGACGCAGGCGGGCCTGGACCGGCAGCACCAGCGAAAGGCAGGAAACGGCCAGCGCGACACAGCAGAATGCTAGCCAACCGCTTCGATCCGGCAAGGCGAACCAGGCCGCGATCCCCGATCCCAGCGCCACCGGCACCCACAGCGCGATCTGTTCGCGCTGCCGTTCCAGCCATGCTTCGATCCATGCGGCCGTCGATCGTGCCCTGTCCCTCGCACCTGCGAAAAGGGACGTTTGTCGTAGCTCAAAAGCCATGCTAGGGGGCGTCGCGTCCATATACCAGCCAGCGAATGTCGAGGAATATCTGAGTGAGCGCAACCGGGGATAAAAAGAAGGTGGTGACCCGTTTCGCACCCTCTCCCACAGGATTCCTGCATATCGGCGGCGCGCGCACCGCTCTCTTCAACTGGCTCTATGCGCGCCACCATGGCGGCACCTTCCTGCTGCGGATCGAGGATACCGACCAGACCCGCTCGACCGACGCGGCCGTGGCCGCTATTTTTGATGGCCTCGACTGGCTGGGCCTTGGCGGCGATGAGGAGCCTGTGTTCCAGTTCGCGCGCGCCGCGCGCCACGCCGAAGTGGCCCGCACCCTTCTTGGCGCTGGCCACGCCTATAGATGCTACGCCTCGCCCGAGGAGCTGGCCGAACTGCGCGAGCAGCAGCGCGCCGCGAAACAGCCCATGCGCTATGACGGCCGCTGGCGCGATCGCCCGGCCGCCGATGCGCCGGCGGACGCTCCCTATGTGATCCGCCTCAAGGCCCCGCGCGAGGGCGAAACAGTCATCGACGACATGGTGCAAGGGCGCGTCGTGGTTCAAAATGCCGAACTGGACGACATGATCCTGTTGCGATCGGACGGGACCCCCACCTACATGCTGGCGGTCGTGGTGGATGACCATGACATGGGTGTTACGCATGTCATCCGTGGCGACGACCATCTCAATAACGCCTTTCGCCAGCTCGGCATCATCAAGGCGATGGGCCAGATCGAGGGCGGATGGGACGAACCCGTTTACGCCCATATTCCGCTCATTCACGGATCGGACGGCGCAAAGCTGTCGAAGCGCCATGGGGCGCTGGGGGTCGATGCCTATCGCGACGAAATGGGTATGCTGCCCGAGGCGGTGCTCAACTATCTGCTGCGCCTGGGCTGGGGCCATGGCGATGAAGAACTGATCCCCCTCGCCCGCGCCATCGAACTGTTCGACCTGAGCGGCGTCGGCCGCTCCCCTTCGCGGTTCGATCTCAAGAAGCTGGAAAATCTGAACGGCCATTATCTGCGTGAAGCGGACGACGCCCGGCTGGCGGCGCTGGTTGCGCCCCGTGTCGCGGCGCTTCTGGGGCACGACTTGCCCGATAGCGGTTTGCCTTTGCTGACAGCCGCCATGGCCTCGCTCAAGCCGCGCGCCAGGACGCTTAACGAAATTGCCGAAGGCGCGCTGTTTCTGTTCAAAAATTGCCCGCTCGATTTTGACGACAAGGCATCGGCTCTGCTAGACGACTCGGCGCGCGTGCTGGTGGAAAAAACGTCTGACGCTCTTGGCTCCGTCCAGACATGGACGATCGAAGCGATCGAAGAGACGTTACGCCGCGTGGCGGAGGATGCCGGACTTGGTCTGGGCAAGGTTGCACAGCCTCTGCGCGCGGCGCTGACGGGGCGCACGACCTCGCCGGGCATATTTGACGTCCTTTTCCTTCTCGGCAAGGACGAAAGCATATTACGGCTGACCGATGTGGGGCACCCATCGGTCGGGTGACGGCAACAAAGGAGAACATGATGTCGGAAAACAAGGCCAGTCTGACCCTGGGGGGGAAAACCAACGATTACGCCATTATGGATGGCACGGTAGGTCCCCAGGTGATCGACGTGCGCAAGCTATACGCCAATACGGGCATGTTCACCTATGATCCGGGTTTCACCTCGACGGCCAGTTGCGAATCCGGGCTGACCTATATCGACGGCGATGAAGGCGTGCTGCTGCATCGCGGCTATCCGATCGGCCAGCTTGCCGAACAGTCGAGCTTCATGGAAGTCTGCTATCTGCTGCTGAACGGCGAGTTGCCGTCGAAGGCGGAACTGGACGACTTCAGCTACACCATCACGCGGCATACCATGGTGAACGAACAGCTCACCACCTTCTATCGCGGCTTCCGGCGTGACGCGCATCCAATGGCGATCATGTGTGGCGTGGTCGGCGCGCTGTCGTCCTTCTATCATGATTCGACCGACATCAATGATCCCGAACAGCGCAAGATCGCCAGTCATCGGCTGATCGCCAAGATGCCCACCATTGCGGCGATGGCGTATAAATATTCGGTGGGCCAGCCCTTCCTCTACCCCCGCAATGACCTGAGCTACACCGGCAACTTCCTGCGGATGACGTTTGGCGTTCCGGCGGAAGAATATGTCGTCGATCCGGTGATCGAAGATGCGATGGACAAGATTTTCATCCTGCACGCCGATCATGAGCAGAATGCGTCGACGTCGACCGTTCGCCTCGCCGGGTCCTCAGGCGCCAATCCCTTCGCCTGCATCGCCGCGGGCATTGCCTGCCTGTGGGGCCCCGCCCATGGCGGCGCGAACGAAGCCGCGCTCAACATGCTGCGCGAAATCGGCACCGTCGACCGGATCCCCGAATATATCGCCCGTGCCAAGAACAAGGACGATCCGTTCCGCCTGATGGGCTTTGGCCATCGCGTGTACAAAAATTACGATCCGCGCGCGACCGTGATGCAGAAGACCGCGGAAGATGTTCTCAAGACGATGGGCGTGACCGACCCGGTGTTCGACGTCGCGCGCGAACTGGAAAAGATTGCGCTGAACGATCCCTACTTCGTCGAGAAGAAGCTGTTCCCGAACGTCGATTTCTATTCGGGCGTCATCCTGTCGGCGATCGGCTTCCCCACCGAAATGTTCACGGTGCTGTTCGCGCTTGCCCGCACGGTTGGCTGGGTCGCGCAGTGGAACGAGATGATCTCCGACCCAGCGCAGAAGATCGGTCGCCCGCGCCAGCTCTATACCGGGCCGACGCAGCGCGACTATGTTCCGGTGGACGCGCGCTGAACCGCACGCTTATCGCCTCTTCGATACGACGGCGCTCCCGACCGGAGCGCCGTTTTCGTTTCAGGCAGGGGTCGGCAGGAAGAGCGTGAAGCGCGCGCCTTGATCGGGTGCGCTATCGACGACAATGTCGCCGCCCATTGCCCGCGCAAGCCGACGGGAAATATAGAGGCCAAGCCCGCTACCCCCCGCCTCCTCGCGCCCAAGTCGCTCGAACTTGTCGAAAATCTTTTCCTGCGCGTCGGCCGCGATGCCCGACCCTTGGTCGGCGACCGAAACCCGAGCGAGCGCGCCGTCCCGCCCGACCGTCACCCAGACCTGCGATCCCTCCGGCGAATACCGCACCGCATTGCCGATCAGATTGACGAGTATCTGTAGCACCCGGCGAAATTCGCCCATTGCCGACAGCGTCTCATCCAGCCCCGGCGGGTCGATACGAATGGCTCGATCCAGTGCCTTGACGCCAAGGAGCCCTGCCGCCCTTCGCGCGAGATCCGCAAGATCGACCTCTTCCACTTCCACAGCGAAATCGGGCCGGTCGATCGCCTGCAGATCCGCCAGATCGTCGATCAGCGCCATCAGATGGCGGCCTGCAGCTGCGATATCATCGGCATATCCGGCATAATCGGGACGCAGCGGCCCGTCCCTTTGTGCGCTGATCGTATCGGCATTGGCGATGATGCGGCTGAGCGGCCGACGCAGCGACCGGTCAAGGCGGCGTCCGAATTCAACGGAATAGCCTGTCGCAAGCGCGGCGGAGTGAACAGCCTCGCCAGCGGCATCGATCAACGCCGCCGCCTTGCCGCGATAGCCCATCAGCCGGCCAGCAGCGTCGAACAATGGATAGCCCGACAGCATGACCGACCGCGTCCGATCATGCGCAAGGACCGCCTGCTGACCGCGAAAGGCGCGCCTCTGGGCGAATGCGCGCAGAATCGCCATGTCTCCGCTATCGTCCGGCGCCAGGATGAAATAGCGCGTAAAGGCGCTGCCGATGGCAGGCGCGGGGTCAGGCATCATGTCCTCGTCCGCCTCGCCATGCGCCACCAGCATGAAGGTCATCTGCGTATCGACCTGCCAGGTCCAGCCAGGTCCCAACGCCGCGAAATCGGCTTCCCGAGCCGCCGGATCGCCGGCAGGCGTCAACGCGGGGCGCTCTTGCCAGTCGATAATCGACAGCTGGACGCCCGACGCCTCCGGCTTGGCGCGAACCCACATCTCGACATCATGATCGCGACCTGCCGCGATCACCGGACGCGACACGGTGATCTCCAGCCGTCCCGCCAGCCGGGCAATAGCGGCCAGCGCCGGCACCGCCAGCACCTGTCCCAACGCGCCGCCGGCCTCCTCCTGCAATTGCAGGATAGGGGGGTCGGCGGCGACCAGCGTGCCGTCGATCGCAACCGATGCACGCAATATGTTGGAATGCGCGCGCATGTTCACCCGGCGGAGGCCCCGGCGGCAGAGGTGCGGTCGATCAGGGCGAGACCCGCGCGCAACGCTTTTGGGGCACGCAATGTCGCCACGATCGCGTCGGCCTGGGCGCCGGGCATGGCGTCGAACCGTTCGGCCTCGGCAAGGATCACGGCATCGGACAGGCCGGCACGAGCCGGTTGCAATGTCAACAGCAACAGCCGGTAGTCCGAAGCCGATCCACCCAATAGGTGGCAGATCGCGGCGACTTCGACCAGTGGACCGTCCAGCAAAATGCCGAGCAGCCCGGACGTATCGAGCCGCACGCGCCGCGCGGCGAGTGCCGCAAAAAACAGCATCTGCCTCTGCGCCAGCGCGGCCGCCAACAGCGCGGGCGCATCCGCTCGCTGCCCCAGCAGTCGCACGAGCCGGTCGGCGATGGCGATCGCACCATTGCTCTCATCCTGTTGAGACATCAGCATACGGGCACCCGTCTCCACCGCAGCCAGGGCGCGCTCCTGAACGACCATGCCGGTTCGGGCCAGCGCGGCGCAAAACGGTGCCGCGGCGGTCCAGATCAGGTCGACAAATTGTTCGGCCGGCAGGTCGGGCCGCATCGGCGCCCCTTCGGCTCCCGGCGTCGTCCATCGCCCCTCGGCCAGCGTCAACGCAACCGCGCACTCGCTGATTGCTGGATCGGAGGCTGTGGTCAGGTCCAGAGAGTCGGCGGCGAGATCCTCTTCGTCCGCCGCATGACCCTGCTGCCTCAGCATCAGGCTGACGCCCGCGCGCAGACGCATGTGGGACAGCAGGCTGCTGCTAAGCAACGCCGGGTGCGCCTGAATCGCGGGCCAGACTATCGCATCGGGCAACGCCGTCAGTATCGGCGCGACCGACGGCGCCGCAACGAGCGCCTGGCGAAGCGCGATTTCGGTCGCTGCCAGGCATCCGGCCAGATGGCGCCGCGTTTCGAACAGCATGATGTCGGACAGCGCGGGCGCATGTCCAGGAAAGAAACGAGCCAGATCGAGAGCATGACGGAGCGGCGCCGTCGAGACCCCGGCCATGATCGACGCGACCGGCCAGTCATCGGTATCCGCCATCGCGGTGAAGGACAAGGGGGCACTCATGACGGCCAACATAGCCGCACGTCCTTAATATGCACTAAACCCAGACGGCGCGATTGGCCGCTTATTCTGGCAGCCTTCTCAGGATGATGGCGCCTGCCGATCCGATCGCGCACAGCATAGCAAGGGTCAGGCCCTGGCCGATGGAACCCAGCAAGACAGCCCCCAACATCAGTATGACGGCGCTGGCTGGCGTAAAAATCATCCAGGGCCGGGTGCCCGTCACTCGCCTCCATCGGTCAGCGACCATGATCAGCCCCAGCAGCAGGACCAGGTAGAAGGCAGGCAGCGCATCGCCTACAAGCCCGATGCCGACCAGAGCCAGAGCGGGTGCGACGAGCGCGACCCAGCCATCGGACCGCGCCCGCAAAGCCAGCTCGTCCAGCCGGTCGGCAACGAGGCCCAGCAGCAATGCCACGACCATCAACAGCAGGCCAACGCCCGGCCAGCCCAGTTCGATCGGCACCAGCCCGATCGCGGCGGCGACCATGGCGGCGACCCGGATTTGCATCGCGGGCACCTGCGTCCGCATCAAAACCGGTGCCAAAAGTCCCGCGAGCGGATCGAGCAGATAATATTCCGCGCCGCCAGTGCGTGTCCCTGCGCGCGGTTGGCGCGCCACGACCCCCTGCCCCACCAGATCGGCATGCTGCTGTCCGTCGATCAGGGCGACCCTGCCTTCGAGCAGGTCATCCTGCGGTGCGGTGATCCGACGTGCATTCGCCTGGACCGCCGCGCGCACGAGGGTGAGTTCGAGGTCCCATTCACCGATCATGTCGAGCGTGCCGAACAACAGGTCAGGCGTGACGCGGGCAAGACCGCCCCAGCGCTGTCCCGCATCGATCCGCTCGAACGGCGCACTCGCCCGGCTGTCGTCCGAAACCAGCAGCGCATTGCCGTCGATCTGGCCCAAAGCGTCCAGATAGGACTGCGCCGCCAGAACCCCGTCGCCGATCAACAGCATGTCACGGTCGCGGGGCGCATCTCGCACCAGGGTTATCATGTCCCGGATCAGGCTCACCTTGATCCCATCGGCGCTCAGTCGGTCAACCGCCTGCGACAGGCCGGGCGTCACCGAAGAGACACGGATCAATATCTCGCTGGCTCCAGCCAGGCTCGCCTGCCGGGCCTGATATTCGACTAGCGTCTGGCCGGCGAAATGCAGATTGCCCCGTAGCGTCCCCGTCGAATCGCTGGAAGACCGGCTGGCGCTGATAATGGCCCCGAATGACATGGATGACGCTGACCCGCTTCTTGTGTGGGCCGTCTTTTCGCAAGGGATACGCCTTCACGCAAGCGGCGGCTGGGCCTGCGTGCAATCAGTTCTGATCAAGCCCGGCCAGCGCGGCCTTCAACCGGCGCAGCACGCGCGGGTCGCCCGGCGCCGCGCTCGCGGCTTCGTCGGCCATCGCCATCAACCCCGTCATGCCGAAACTGGCGGCCAACCCTTTGAGGCGCCACGCCGCCAACTCCCAGTTCGCATCGCAACGCGCCCGCCCCAGCAGGTCGATCTGCCGAGCGGCGCTTTCGATGAACGCTATCCGCAGATCGCTTATCAGCGCGGCGTCGTCTCCGACAGCGGCCGACAGCGCGGCGTTCAGGGCTCCGGGATCATAGGACATGGACTCAGCTTGCCGCACATCTGTTAACGATCCGTAACTTGCCGGTTTGCGCGGCGTGAAAACATGATAGTGTACGCGGCTATGAGCGGGGGCAGCACAATCGTAGAGTTTTGGCGCGAAGAGCAAGCGGAGGCTGTGCCGTCGTCGCCTTCGGAAGAGATATTGCTTTTGAATCAAGCTGTTCTGGACGTCGAGGAAGATGTTCCCGGCACCTCCGGCAATTTCGTCAGGCGAGCGCGGATCGGGCTGGTTGCCGGAGCAGTCGCGTGGCTCGGTTTTTGCGCTTGGGTCTTCGTGGCGGCTTCTCCCATGCCGGCGGCGACCGCGCTTCCGGGCATGGTGGCCACCATCATGGTGCCACTGATCATGCTGGGCGTGGCGTATCTGCTGCTGGTCCGCAACAGCCGGGCCGAATCGGGCCGCTACCTGGACACCGCGCGCGCGCTACGGACCGAAGGCGACTTGCTCGAACTGCGCCTCGGCAGGGTAGCGGATCAGCTGGAAACGGCTCGCCAGGCATTGCAGGATCAGGCCGCCCTGCTCGACAATTACGGTGCGGCGGCCAGCTCCAACATGGAAGCGTCGGCCGATCTCATCTCTGGCCGCGCCCGCGACACCGCGGAACAGGCGAAGGTCGCGGAGCTGGCCGCCGCGGGCCTTGTGCAACGGATGGACGCGTTGATGAGCGCCATGCCCGATCTGGAGGAGCGTGCCGCGCGCATGGCGGCGCAGCTGATGGATAATGGCCACGCCCTGTCCGAACGTATCGACACGCTCGAAGCGCGACTGCACGCGCTGACGGAATTGTCCGACGATGCGCGCGCGCGCACGCTTGGCGCGACCAAGAGCCTTGCGGCGCAAATGACCCAGATGCAGGAGGCCACGCGCGCGACGTCCGACGAAGTATCGGGCCTCGCCGACCTGGCGGCCGACCGCATGGATGCGGCAATTCGCGGCGCGAAGGCTGCGCTGGCGCTGACCAGCGGGGGGCTGACCGAACAATCCGGCATGCTCGACGCGCTGATCGACCGCTCCAGCACCAATCTGGTCTCGATCGGCTCGGCGGCGGTCGAGGGCATGACCGAACAGATGAGCGAGATCGAAAATCGCCTTCTTCACCTGAACGGCCTGATCGAGGGGCAGCAGGCGCTGGTCGCCAACCTGGACGACAGCCTTACGAACAATGTCGCGACCGCCGAAGAGCGGTTCGAAGCGTTCGAGCGCACAGCATTTGGCCGCAGCGAGCGGCTGGCGGACGCGCTTGGCCGGCTGACCGCCGAAACCCAGCGGATCGATGGCGCCCTCGCCGCCGGTGGCATCACGGCCGAAAAGCTGATCAGCTGTGCCGAAGGGTTGCTGGTCGCGCTCGATTCGAGCGTCCGCGAGCTGGACGAGACCTATCCCGCCGCGCTGGAGCGGTTCGAAGGGCGGATCGGCGCGACCCGCGGCTTGATCGACAGCACCACGCCGGAGTTCGAGCGTCTGGAAGCTATCTCTCAAGCGCTCGTCGGTCGCGCCGAGGAGGCGGAGGCGCTGGTCCGTGGTCAGGGCGAACGGCTCGAACATTGGCTCGCCGATACCCAGCGGGGCCTGTCCGCCGCGCATGAAAAGGTGGACGATCTGCGCACCGCGCTCGACAACGCACATCATAGCACCACCCGGATCACCGAGGGCGCCGGACCGCTGCTGATCACGGCATTGCTGCGCGTCAAGGATACCGCAGACCAGGCGGCCGAGCGTGCGCGGCAGGCGCTTGGCCGTGCCATTCCGGAAGCCGCGCAGGCGCTGTCGGATGCGAGCGAGGACGCATTGCAGCGCGCCATCGGTGATAAGGTGGCGGCGCAGATCGCGCATGTCGCCGAAATCGCTGAAGAGGCGGTCAGGGCCGCGCATCAGGCGTCGGAACGGTTGATGCAGCAATTGCATGCCATAGCCGAAACCAGCGCGAGCATCGAACAGCGGATCGAACAAGGCGAACGCGCCGCCGAAACGCGCGAACTGGACAATTTCGCCCGACGTTCCGCGCTGCTGATCGAATCGCTTAACAGCACAGCGATCGACGTCGCCAAGCTGATGTCCAACGACGTCACCGATTCGGCCTGGGCCGCCTATCTGAAGGGCGATCGCGGCGTCTTCACGCGCCGCGCGGTCAAGCTGCTAGATGCCGGCGAATCACGCGAAATCGCGCTCCATTATGATGACGACCCCGAATTCCGCGAACATGTGAATCGCTATATCCATGATTTCGAATCCATGTTGCGGATCATCCTGGCCGCCCGCGACGGGAATGCGTTGGGCGTCGCGGTCCTATCGTCGGACATGGGCAAGCTCTATGTCGCGCTGGCGCAGGCCATCGAGCGGCTGCGGCAATAGGCCGATTCTGACTCCGGCGGCGGATGACGGGCTGCGCCGGCACAGGCGACAGCCCTCCCCCTGCATGGCATGACGATGCGCCACATATCGGCGCAACGTCCCCGACGATTGCGGCCAGTGCGTACCTCTGTACCGTTGCCATGACCAGCCCGCGCCCCAAGCAAAGGCGCCGTTTCCCTGAGGATTTCCGTTCGAGTGGAGCGCGCGCAAATCCGCTTGCGGCCCGCGGGCGCGATGGCCGGCCCGCCGTCGCTCGCAACGATCACCACCTGCAAACGCGCCGCACCGCCGACCGCGTCAAGAGCGATCGGGGGTGCGGCGTATATGCCTGATTACATATGGATAGCGTTGCGGAACATCAGATAGGAAATGATCACCAGATAGACGCCGAATATTTTCTTGAGCGGCGCTGCCGGCATGGCGTGGGCCGCTGCCACGCCCAGCGGAGCAGTCAGCACCGACATCGACGTGATGGCGATCGTTGCCGGCACATTGACGAATCCGAGCGACCCCCAGGGCAGGCCGGTTTCCTTCAGCCCGATCAACGCAAAACCAATGGCGGTGGGAATGGCGATCAGCGTGCCGACGCCCGACGCCGTGGCGATAGCCCGGTGGATCGACCGGCCGCACAGCGTCATCACCATGATGGCGATCACTCCGCCACCAATGCCCAGCAGCGAGGAAAATGTGCCAAGGCCGCCGGCGATGCCGACCCGGACCATGCCGGATGGCATCGTGTCGCTGATCACCTTGTTGCCGACCTTTGGAAGCAGGAAGTTGAGCGACATGAGCGCCAGGCCGGCACCGAAAATCATCGTCAATACCTTGCCATCGACATGACCGGCCAGCATGACGCCGATGCCATCACCCAGTATCAGCCAGGGCGCCCATTGCTTGAGCACTTCAAATTCCACCGCGCCGCGCTTGGCATGGGAAAGAAGCGACCGGATCGAAGTGACGATGATGGTCGCGGCCGACGTACCGATCGCGACATGGGCGATGGCTTCATGCGAACCGCCGAGTAGCGGCAGGACAACAAACAGCGCCGGCACGACGACAAAGCCGCCGCCGATGCCAAACATGCCGGCCGCAAACCCCGCCAGCAACCCCGCGGCAAGCATGGCGACCAATGGCACGAGCCAGGTCATGACGTCGCCCACCATCACCCAACTCCCTCGATTGTCTTTTGGTACATACACGTTGACGCCGTCGCCACGATGCATCGGGCTTCGAAATAGATTCGTAAAGTCATGTGGGGCCCATGCCTTCCTTCGGTGGAACCTGTATATGCGTGGAGGCGATGAAGAAGCACCACCTGCCGATCTAAACGAACGGGCACGACGAACCCGCAAGCAGATGGTCGTTCTTGAAACGTCCAGGCACAGGGTCATCGCGCAAAAAGGTCATCGGCCGATGACCGACGCCAGCCAACCCGCGCGCTCGGTCGCACGCGGCCAACCTAGGTTCGGGCTTAGCCGATCGCGTCCTGGGCGGGGCGGAAAGGCAGGCCAAGCGCCTGTGCCACCGCCGCATAGGTCACCTGCCCTTCCCAGATGTTAAGCCCGGCGAGCAGATGCGGATCGCGGCGCATTGCGTCCTTCCAGCCCAGATCAGCGATACGAAGCGTATGGGGCAGCGTAACGTTGTTGAGCGCATAAGTGCTCGTGCGCGCCACTGCCCCCGGCATATTGGCGACGCAATAATGGACGATGCCATCGACGACATAGGTCGGCTCGTCATGAGTGGTCGCATGGCTGGTTTCGAAGCATCCGCCCTGGTCGATCGCGACATCCACCAACACCGCGCCCTTCTTCATCGTGCCCAGCATGGCGGCGGTCACCAGCTTGGGCGCAGCGGCGCCGGGGATCAGCACCGCGCCGATCACCAGGTCCGCGTCGGCCACGCATTCGGCAAGGTTGGCGCGATTGGAAAAGCGCGTCTTGGCCCGCGCTTCGAAATGGGTGCCGAGCCGTTCGAGAACTTGCGGATCGCGATCAAGGATGGTGACATCTGCGCCCAGCCCAGCCGCCATCTGCGCCGCATTGAAACCAACGACCCCACCGCCGATCACCGCGACCTTTGCCGGCAAAACGCCCGGCACCCCGCCCAGCAGCACGCCGCGTCCGCCATGCGCCTTTTCAAGCGCGGTCGCGCCGGCCTGGATCGACATGCGACCAGCCACCTGACTCATCGGCTTGAGCAGCGGCAGGCCGCCGTTCACATCGGTCACCGTTTCATAGGCGATGCAGGTTGCGCCGCTGGCGATCAGGTCGCGGGCCTGTTCGGGATCGGGGGCAAGGTGGAGGTAGGTGTAGAGGATCTGGCCGGGGCGCAGCATTGCGCGCTCCTGCGGTTGCGGCTCCTTGACCTTCACGATCATGTCGGCGCTGGCGAAGATTTCCTCGGCACCAGAAACGATTTGCGCGCCGGCCTTCTCATACAGCGCGTCATGGGCGCCGATGCCTTCGCCCGCGCCCGTTTCCACCAATATGCTATGCCCGTGCGCCGTCAGTTCATGAACGCTCTCGGGCGTCAGACCGACGCGATATTCATGATTCTTGATTTCGCGTACCGTGCCGACGATCATCCTGCCATCTCCTGTGAACAGCGGTCCCATGATCCAGCGCGGAGCCGGCGGTGAAGGTTCCACAAGCGGGCGCGGGGGAGCATCGACAGGCTAACAGGCTGACAGGTCGCGCGCGAGCGGCGATAGGCCGATCATGACCCGGCCATCCTGCTGCCAGGTCATTTATAGACAAGCTGTGCCGATACTCGCCTCACAAGGCATGAGCATCGGCGAGCGACAGCGGCGGAATTCATAGCGGCTGCCGTCGAAAATTTCGAACAATGACAGCAGCGCACCCATGCCGCCGTAACGGCATGGATGCGGGAGCGACAGGGATGTCAGAAATTATAGCTCGCTTCAAGGCCATAGGTCCGCGGAGGATTCCAGACCACCGTATATTGCGCCGTCAACCCGCTATAATAGGCAGAGGCCTTGTAATTGACGTTACGGATATTCTTCATGAAAGCGCGCAATACGAACGTTTCACTATCGGGCGTGAAGCTGACATAGGCATTCTGGATATTATAGGCGCGCTGGCTCAGGACCGACGTATTGAATTCGTTGAAGCGCACCTTGCCGCTCCAATAGGATTCTCCCCGAAGCGACAATTCACCGCCGCCCAGATCAGCGGTATATTGAGCGCCGACACTGAAGCTGTAGGGTGGCGCGCGATTGAGCCAGTTTCCGGCCACCTGCTCTACCCGCTCCGAAGCAGGACGCGTATCGCTGGCGGTGCAGGCGAATTGACCGGCCGGCAGCACGATCGTCTGGTTGCAGTTCTCAAAGTCCTTATATTTGGCGCTCTGCACCATGGCGGAGGCATCGAGCTTGAACTGCGGGGTGATGACCGCGTCCAGATTGGCCTCGATCCCCTTGATGCGCGAATCCGCGGCGTTGACCACCGAAAAACCGCCGATCGTGCCCAGGGTCTTTTGGACCTGCAAATTGCCATAATTATACCAGTAGCCGGCAATGTTCAGGCGCACGCGGTTGTCGGCGAACGTGGTCTTGAGCCCGACCTCGCCGCCTTCGATGGATTCCGGTTCATAGGCATTGCCGCACGTGCCCGCAGCGACACCGCCGGCCTTGAACCCCTTTTGATAGTTTGCATAGGCCATGATCCTGTCGGTCACGTCGAACTGGATTCCGGCCTTGGGCGTCCAGGCCGTGAACTTCTGGTCCGTCACCCCCGGATTGGCAGCGTTCGGGCAAGAGTTCCGGATAAATTGGACGGTGTACTTCTTATCGATATTGTAGCGTATGCCGCCGATGATCCGTAGCGAATCCGTTACGCTGAACGTCTGGTCGGTAAAGAAGGCGATGGACTTCGCCTTCAGCCGGTTGGTTGCAAAATAGGTGCTCGTGGGCGTCGACGTGGGACTGAACAGGGCACTGATCACCTCGGTGTCGGCATATGCACTGTCATTGAAATAATATATGCCGAATATAGATTTCAATCTTCCATCTATACTATCAAGGTTTAGATTGAATTCCTGCGTATATGTATCGGATTTTACATTTTGCAGAATTGTTTGAGCATTGAATCCGCTGCCATCATAATCGATAGGCATTGCATTGTCGTATTTGTTATAAGCGGAAATCGACTTGAACTGCACATCGTCGCTGATATCCCAGACCAGCGTCGCGGTCGCAGAATATTCCTTTGTATTATTTTCGCTGGGATAATCCGCATATACTTTCTGCGGCCGGTAGGTCTGCGGGTCGAGGCGCGGCTGGCGGGCCGGATTGAGCGAAGGAGCAAGCACGCCCGGATTGAACGATCCGCGGGTATTGCCATAGGAGCCCTCGAGCGTGAGTTGCACGGTGTCGCTGGGCTGGAAATCCAAAAGGCCGCGAATGCCGGTGAACTTGTTCTCGCCGAACCGCTTCTTGGCGGCGCCGGGCTGCAAATTCTTTACAAAGCCCTTGTCGCGATGATCCAGCATGCCCGAAATGCGGAAGCCCACAGTGTCGCTGATCGGGCCGGATATATGGCCCTGAATGGCATAGCTGTCGTAATTGCCGACGCGGCCGGTGACTTGTGCCTCCATCTGATCCGTCGCGCCGCGCAGGATATAGTTGATGACGCCACCCGTCGCGTTGCGGCCATATAATGTGCCCTGAGGCCCTGAAAGCACCTCGATCCTCTCCAGGTCCATTAGCACGAGATTCAGGCTGCGGGCGCGTGCCTGATAGACGCCATTGACGTGAATTGCGACGGACGGGTCCTCAAAGCCGCTGGTCAAGTTCGTGCTGACACCGCGCAGCGTGACCGTGTTGCTGCCATAGGTATAGCCCACCTGTAGCGAAGGAACCCGCGTGATCAGGTCGCCCAACCCACGAATCTGCCTCTCCTGCAACGCCTCCTGCGAAAAAGCGGCGATGGTTGCGGGAACGTCCTGGATGCTTTCCGACCGCTTCTGGGCGGTGACGACGATATCTTCCACGCCCCTGGACGCTTCACTCGCCGGCGACTGGGCAAATGCGCTTCCCGCGCAAGCGCCGACGGTCATGGCGACACATATCGAAACGAGCGACGAAGAGCGCAATATGCTTGCCTTTATCATGGATTTCCCCTTGAATGATTATCGTTGAGCATCGACTTATTATTATGTCTGTGCATTGACTCGATAGCGCAGCGATCACGCGATCACCCGTGAGAATTTCTCAAGAGCCAATTGCTTTGGCTCACGATATCGCTTCCGCTTCGGCCGCCGCACATCATGCCGAGGGGACGCCGAGCGCGCTTTCACCCTGCCCCTATCGCGCGAAACCGGGATCGATCCGGTGTGCCTTGCGAAGCAGGGCAGGCCAGGCGAGCGAGTCCGCCATGGCGCTCAAAACCACTGACGCCTCTTTCGCCAGCGATTCTGCGGCCCCCCGTGGCGCATGACACAGATTAGGGTGTCCGGCCGACAAGGCATGGACCTGCGCCTCGCAGGCCCGTTCCAGGAAATAGGCCCGCAAGAATGCCTGGCCGACTGTGGCGCCGCACGCCAGCGTACCGTGATTGCGCAACAGCATCGCGCTCCTGCTGCCAAGGTCGGCGACAATCCGTTCGCGCTCGTCCAGTTGCACGCCGCCCTCATAGTCATGATAGGCGATATCGCTGCAAACGGACATTGCGGTCTGGGTCAGCGGCAACAGTCCGTGCGCCTGCGCCGATACCGCCTGGCCATAGGGCGTATGAAGATGGATGACCGCCTGGGCATCATGCCGCGCCATATGGATCGCCGAATGAACGGCGAATGCCGCCGGGCTGGTGGCAAAGGGCGTGGGTTCGACCGGCAATCCGTTGACATCCACCTTGACCAGGCTGGATGCGGTGACTTCCTCGAACATCAGGTTGAAGGGATTGAGCAGGAAATGATTTTCCGGCCCCGGCACGCGCGCCGACAGATGGGTGAAAATAATGTCGTCCCACCCGAAATGCGCCACCAGTCGATAGGCGGCGGCCAGGTCGACCCGGATATTCCATTCGGCTTCGTCGATGCTGCCCTTGAGCGAAGGAACATCGATGTTTGTCAGCGGCGCGCGCTCGGCAATCGCCACATATTCTGTCCCCGGCTTCTCCAACACTTTCACCATGGCGCTTCTCCTGGAATGATGCTTTCTGATTGTTACGCGTTACCCTACAGATTGACCGAACGCATGAAAACGAGATGCGTCCCTCCAAATCTATAGCTGAACTTTCGCCATGACCCGCCGCTCAGCAAGGGCCGCTGACCGATCCGCCGGCCGGTCGAGGCCGAGATGCTCGCGCAGCGTCACGCCTTCATAGTCTGTCCGAAAACGACCGCGGCGGCGCAGTTCGGGAAGCACCATATCGGCAAAGTCCGAAAGCTCGCTGGGCAGTGGGGATGGCAGGAGGTTGAACCCGTCCGCACCGCAAAGGCGGCGAGCTTCACGCACACGCCAACCAATTCAGCATCCAGCCCATCGCCGCCATTCCGATAAACTTTCTGGTGCGCAACGGGCACCCGCTATTACAGCGGGACATCACGCCAGACCTTCTGTCCAAATATCCCACCGCCGCCGGATCGCTGATACGCGAATTCCTGGGTGTCCCGTTCATCGAACAGTTCGGGTTACAGGAACCGACGATCGAACTGGACGACTATCAAATCCTGTTCCGGTTCGTTAAGGACACCGACTATATACTGATGGGCAGTCGCATGCTGGCGCAAATGGCGGCGACGTTCGACATGGTCGCCCTGCCGATCGATTTCGTTCATCAGATGGAATGGGCGATCATTTCGTCGGCAAAGGTCGAAGTATCGGCATCCGCGCAGCACGTCCGTGGGTTGATCGCGAATATCATTTCATCGCATTTGGCGGACGAGGGCGTCGCGCAAAATCAGTTGTAGAGCGCGAACACCGATTCATAATGAGCGTTGGCGCTCGCCTCTCGCAATACGGGGCTGATGACAGGCATGATCCCCATGGCGAAATAGGCTTCAATACCCTCCCGCACCGTCGCCGGCGTACCGAACAAGGTTATGTTTCTGAGCCATTCTTCACTCACAAGCGCAGGAATCCGGTCCCGCTCACCCTTCGACAGAGCCGCCTCGATGGCATCCATTTCCTCGACATAGCCGACTGCACGCCAGTAATTGCGATAGTTGGCGAGTCCAAGGTAGAAGGCCTGGCTGTGACGCATGACGTCAAATGCGACCTGCGGATCGTCGTCGATCACGACCGGAATCGAGTTGCCGACGAAAAATCCCTGCTCGCGGCGCTCGGCGGGAACGCGCGCGACCTGATGGGCGAGATAGCGTCTGCACGCCCTGGACATGAACACGCCATCGGCAATTTCCACGGCAAGGTCGAACATGCGGTTTCTCAGCGCGGCCATGACGATGGGGGCTTGCGGCCCCGTCCATTCCACCGCCGCGCGCATCTGGGCGACATAGGCCCGGCAATCTTCGAGCGGTTGCCCCGGCTGGACATGATAGATCCGATTGGACAGGTCATGACTGAC
The DNA here is from genome assembly GCF_037725245.1 of Sphingobium anseongense. NCBI lineage: Bacteria > Pseudomonadati > Pseudomonadota > Alphaproteobacteria > Sphingomonadales > Sphingobiaceae > Sphingobium > Sphingobium anseongense. The sequence continues at coordinate 232,255 of NZ_JBBJUL010000001.1, forward strand.
CCCTATGCCCAGCCGGAAGCGCCCTTCGCTCAGTTCATGCAGATGCGCCCCCGTTTCCGCCAGCGAAACCGCAACGCGATGATAGATGGGCTGCACCGCGGCCATGACCGTGACCGATCGGGTGGCTTCCAGCATCGACTGGGACATCGCCACGCAATCGCATGAGCTGGGCGTGGAGATCAGCGGGAAGCCTCTGCGCTCTATCTCTTTTGCAAGTTCTATCATCTGCCGGCGATTGCCGATGACGGGCGAACCGCCGGTGCCGAACCCTGGCATATCCGTCATCACGATCTCCTGGGAAAGTCGCTCTTTAGCCCATGTGGTCCATCAGGTCGGGAACGCATCCAAGCCGTGCGGCTTGCTCCCTCAACCCGCGGCATTTGCGGACGCTCGCGCTTTTGCCGCACTCAGATAATCGACGATCTTCGGAATGTCGTCGTCACCGATCGGAGCGCGATAGACATCGCGCATCTTGATGACGATCGCCTTCCACTGCTCCCTCGACAGCGCCGGCTGAGTCAGGACCATGCTCGCCGAATGGCAGGCCGTGCAACGGGCGTTGACGATCGCTGCCTGGGGTCCGTCGGGAAATGGCCGATCCTCGATTGGGAGATCGACCGAGATCGAGGTCAGCGTGAAGCCGTCGGCCGAAACGCTGCGCATCGCGGGCGCCGTAGCAGCGGTGGGCGACGGCCGCTTCCGATGCGCCGGTGGAGCTAGGATCGTGAGTGTCGCCGCCGTCGCCGCAAGGATTCCCACGGCAAATGTGGCGAAGGAAAGTTTCTTCACTTTCGTTCACCCGACCGTGATGGTGGTGGTTTCGATATTACCCCGCAGGTAACCACCGGGATTCCAGATCGGCCTTATCGGTTGCGCCTCCCCGGCCGTGTTCCAGCAGCGGGACATGAGCGCAACCTTGCCGCGAGCGCGCAACGGCACGCGCGCATCCCACCGGCGAAAGCTGTATTTGCCATGATCCGGGCCGAGGTCGGCAGCGTACCAGCTATGGCCGCCATCCGCCGACACGCTGACCCGCGCCACGCCGCAATCGCCACCCATCGCGATGCCCCCGACCGGAATGACCGGATCGAAACGGATCGCCTGCCCCTCTTCCAGGCTGGTCACCCAGCTTCGCGGAATCATCCGGTTGATCGGCATGGTCGGGAAATCCTTGCTCCCCGGCACGACATTGGCGCCTGGCGCTGTGGGTATCCTGTACGCTTTCGCCATCCAGAAATCATCGTCGGCCTGCGGCAGGACTTCGATACTGTCGAGCGCCTTGATCCAATAGGTCGAAAACCATCCGGGCACGACCAGCCGGCATGGAAAGCCATTGAGCAGGGGCAATTGCTCACCGTTCATGCCAAAGGCGATCATGACCTCGCCATCGCGCGCATGGTCGATGTCCAGAGCCTTGCGAAAGCTGGGCGCGCCCGCGACGACAGCCTTGTCACGACCGCCAAAACGCACTTGGACAGCGCCCGCCTTGACGCCTGCCAGATCGAGCACATGCCTGAGCGGGACGCCCAGCCATTTCGCATTGCCCATCGCGCCATGGCCCCATTGTGCGCCCGGAACGCGCGGCTGGAACAGCCCGCGCGAGTTGCCCGAACATTGATTGACCGCTGCCAGTTCCATCCGTGGCAACTTCAAAAGCTGCTCCAGACCGATGGACAGCGCGCGATCGACATGACCGGTGATGCGAAGTCGATAGCTGTCCACGTCGATGGCGGCAGGAATGTCGCCCCAATGCCACCGAACGAAAAACTGTTCGTTGGGCGTGAACACGTCGCCGTTGAATACGCTCATCGGCGTTTCCAGCAGCGGCGGGTGCATCCGTTGCAGGATCATCGATCCTTTTCCGGGAAAGGCGGTTGTCATCGGCCGGGCGCCATTGCCGCCGGGCAGACGCAGGTCGACCATCGCTTGCGCCAGCAGGGGGGCAGTGGCGACTCCGGCCGCGCTCACCGCCGCTCCGGCGAGCAGTCCCCGCCTCGTCATGCCGCCGCTCGCCGGATCGAAACTGCCCATCCTTGCCTGCTCGCTCAGGATCGCGCTGGAAAGGGCGGCCGTTGCAGCCCCAGATGCTCGCGCAACGTGGCGCCTTCATATTCGGTGCGAAACAGCCCTCGGCGTTGCAGTTCGGGCACGACACGCGCGCCAAAGTCGCGCATGCCGCTCGCCAGCGGGAAGAACATCATGTACCCGTCCACAACGCCGCCGGTAAACCATTCCTCCATCAGGTCGGCAACCTGGGTCGCGGTGCCGTGGATGGTGCTGGCGGACCGGCTCTGACAAAATTGCCGGTACAGTTCACGGACAGTCATCGGCCGCTCGCTGAGCCATTCACGCAGCACCGCATCGCCCGATTTGCTGGAATTCACTTCCTTGGGAAGATGGTCGAGCGTGACATAGTCATCGACGTCCATGCCCATGACGTCGGTTTCCAGATCGATGGAAACCATATGCTTTATGGCCTCGGGATGGAGCATGTCTTGCAACGTCTCATAAGCGTCGACGGCTTCCTGGACACTGTCCTTGACGATTACGTTCAGCCCATTGAGCACGCGCATTTCATCGGGTTGCCGGCCATATTTCGCCATGCGTCCCTTCATGTCATCGTAAAATTCGCGGGACTTTTCAAATGTGCCGTTGATCGAAAAGATAACCTCGCCGAACCGCGCGCCGAAATCGCGGCCATCGCCCGAGGACCCGGCCTGCACCAGGACCGGGCGCCCCTGCGGGGTGCGCGCAAGGTTCAGCGGGCCACGCACATCATAATATTCGCCCTTGTGGTTCTGGATATGCATTTTTGCCGGATCGAGATAATAGCCGGTCTCGATATCGCGACAGAAAGCGTCGTCTTCATAGCTGTCCCATAGACCCAGCACGACTTCGGTGAATTCGCGCCCGCGCTTATAGCGTTCGGCATGAGGAATGCCCTCTGTATGCCCGAAGTTGAAGGCCGCGAGCGGGTGCCGCCCGGTAACGATGTTCCATCCCGCCCGACCATCGCTGATATGATCCAGCGACGCCACCATGCGGGCCATATTATAGGGTTCGTAATAGGTCGTGCACCCCGTGGCGACCAGACCGATACGCGACGTCACCTGCGACAACGCCGCCAGTTGCGTGAACGGTTCCAGCATGTTGGCATAGGTGCTGTTGCGGGCGACCGCATCGATCGGGCCGGGCCGGATTGCTGGCGAGTCATATTGGAAGATGAAGTCGAGCTTGGCTGCCTCGGCCTCCTTAGCCATCTGCGCGAAATGTCGGATGTCGATTACCGGGTCGCGTCGGTCGACCATCGTCTGCCATCCCGCCGCATGCGTGCCGGCCGCCTCCATCAGCCAGCCAATCGACATTTTCTTCGATCTCGTCATGGCGTCTGTCCTTTCGACTGGCCCGGTATAACGCATATCACCCGGGGCGGCTCATTTAATGACTATAATTAATGCCATCCATTATCCTTGCGCGCAAGGGGAATATGCATCCCGCATGAAACCGCTATATTGCGCGACACATGATCGAAACATTCGGGCGCCCGGGGCGGACGCAAAGGAAAGACGGCCGGATTTATGACCAAACCTCTTCCCACCAAGGAGGCCATGATCGTGGCAGCCGAGCGCCGCTTCGCCATGCATGGGCTGGAAGGGGTTTCGCTCAGGCAGATCGCCCTGGATTCCGGGCAGCGCAACGAATCCGCCGCGCATTATCATTTCGGCTCGCGCGAAGGTCTGATCCGCGCCATCCTCGATCATCGCATATCGGCGCTCAACCGGCGGCGCGAAAAGCTGCTTGAAGCGGCCAAGCGCGAACAGGGGAAGTCGATCTCTCCGCATTCCATCGCATCCATCGTGATCCTGCCGATGGCCGATGAGATATTTCTGAACTGGCGCAACTGCTATTGGGTGCGATTCATTTCGCAGCTTTTTGCCATCGACAAGTTCACCTATTTTGCTGACGAGTTCGAATCCACTTCTCCAGCGTTGTTCGAAGCCAATGGCCTGATGAAGACCATCCCTGGAATAGATCCAGCCATACTCGAAGTGCGCAGCGACATATTGCGCCGGGACGTCGTCTGGGGCCTGTCTCGTGTGGAAGCCATGTCCTTTCGGGAAAGCCGCGAAATGTGCGAACTGCACATCGCCAATCTTATCGACATGATCGCCGCAGGCATTTCCGCCGTACCCTCCAGCGATACATTGCTCAAGGCCAAGGCGCTCGGCCTGCGGGAAACAGACAGTTAGAGTTGCTTCCCTTCAATGAAAGCATGCGATTGACCGAAAACAGCGCAAGAACAAAGCTAGGGACGATCGATCCGCTGCAATCGAATCAACCGTTCGAAAGGGCGGACATGTTCAGATGCCCTCGACCCGTCGCAACCTTAGCTGAACGAACGGACGACGCGGTGGAGACGGTCCAGATTTCGCCATTGATTGTCGGCGGTATCCTGCAGAAATGTGAACAGGATCCTGCGAAAACCCATGGAATAAAGCTGCTCCACCCTTTTTTCCAGATCGGCGCTGGCTGTCACATAGTTGGCAAGCGGATCAATCACCACGGTGTGATCGAGATCGTCGAATGACCGGCCGGCTTTGTCGCATGCCACGCGCAGCTCATCCATCAACGACTGCATGACGTCCCCCTGATCAACCGGGACCCAGCCGTCGCAATATTCCACGATCCGGGCGATCGCATGGGAATTCCACGCGCCCATAAGGATAGGAGGCCCATTTTTCTGAAGCGGCTTGGGACCGCACCACATCGGCTCGAAATGGACCATTTCGCCTTCGAATTCCGCAATATCGCTGGTCCAGATTTCACGAACGGCCAGCATGGATTCGCGCACCCACTTCCAGCGTTTGGAAAACTCCATCCCGTAATCGGCCATTTCCTCGGCGCTCCAGCCGGCGCCGATGCCCAGTATGACCCGCCCCTGCGACATGCGGTCAAGAGTAGCGATGGCCTTTGCCAGCCGGATCGGATGATGTTCGGTCACGATCAGGATCGACGTGCCGATCTTCAACGTCGTCGTGGCGGCGGCCACTCCCATCAAGGAAACGAACGGATCATAGATTTCGCGGTAGGCATCGGGCGTTTCCCGATAATTGGGCCTCAATGACTTCTGGCCGGTCGGAACGTGAGAATGCTCGCCGAACCACAGCGATTCAAAGCCGTTGGTTTCAAGCCATGCACCAAGTTCGCCAGGAGCGATGGTGTAATTCGTTGCCGCCGTGCCAAGCCCAAAAACGGGACCCTCACTCATCCTCTTCTCCTTCACTTTCGAATCGCTTTTATATTTTGCGGCATAGCTACGACATCTTCATGGCCAAGGAAATTTGATCTTGCGGGCCATTTCCGGATTTGGCGACGTCCCGCGCCGGATAATGGCATTGACGATCATCGCACTGAGCCAGTCCTGGTGGGGAGCGTCGATCGGCGCCTTGCTCGCCGGGTCCGGCGCTGGCGCGCTGGCCTTGATAAGCTACGCGATTGCGTTCTGGGCATCGACGTACCGCCCCGGCTCACCGATCGCCGGGCGCATAGGTCAGCGCAGGAAGTCACCGCTTCCGATCCGTTCCAGCGCGCGCGCGTCATGAGCATAGATGTAGGTCCAGGCCTCGATCGGATCATGCTTGTCGCTCACAACCATGATCCGCTCGCGTCGATATTCGCGCGGCTCAGGCCAGCTTTCGGAACATTGCTCATGCTCATCGAGTATGGCGAGCGCCGCAGCAGGGTCATCCAGCACAACAATATCGCCAATGACCCAGCCCCCATCGTCCGCCACCATTCCGGGATAGTCATCGACGCGATAGAGGCTACCGCGGGCCCTGCCCCGCCCGGCCAGTCGCCCTGCTGCATGCAACCACGCCGCCATCGGATCATCATAGCCGGCGCGAAGCGTTCCATAGACAAACAGCAGGTCAGGGGCGCTCATCTGCCTACTCTCGATATGTCCGTCATGCATCGCCCTACCATGCGAGCAGCGATCCCGCGAAACTTACGTTCGTTCAACGATGTGCTCCTCATATCAAAAAAGCCGCCAGGGGAAGACCCTGAGCGGCTTTTTATGGCACCGGCCGGCAAGCCGGCAGATGAACATGATTTAGGCGAACAGCACCGAATAGAAAGTCAGCATCTGCGCGCCGACCGCAACCAGCACCACAACGCCCTGAGTGGCATGACGCATGATATTTGCTCCCGTTAATAACCGCTTACCGCAACCGCGAAAGCTATGGAAGCGCTATGACCCCGTCATGCCGTTGTAACAATCGCAAAGCGCGGCATCGCGATTGCAGCAAATGCAACCGACGTTACTCCAGCGCGGCGATCAAAGCCTGAGCCGCCGCGGGATTGCGCTCCTTGGCGCCGCTGATGAAGAAAACGAACATGTCGCCGCTATCCGCCATCTGCCGCGCGGTTTTCGCCCAGTCGGCGATTGCCGGCGCAGCATAGCCGGTTGGTTCATCTGCCCGCGCCCGCATCAGTCGGCCATAGGCGAAACCGACGTCGCGGCCCTCGATCCGGGGGTAGTCCTCATGATCGGCCAGCACGACCGCAGCCCCCGCCGCCTGGGCCATGGCGAGAAAGGCGGGATCATCGAAACTTTCGTGCCGCACTTCCAGCGCGTGGCGCAGCGGCACGCCATTCACGCTGGCGGGCAACATTTTGAGAAAGGCCGCGAAATCATCGGGGTCGAACTGCTTGGTCGGCATGAACTGCCACAATATCGGACCCAGCCGGTCGCCCAATTCGACAAGGCCCTGATTGACGAATTTCGCAATCGAATCGCCCGCTTCCGCCAGCCGCTTGCGATTGGTGCAATAGCGCGACGCCTTGACCGCAAACTGAAAGCCTTCCGGCACCGTCCTGGCCCAGCCAGCGAAGGTCGCAGGCTTTTGTGTGCTATAATAGGTGGCGTTGATTTCGGTCGCGGTCAGATGCTGCCCGACATAGGCCAGTTCGTCCTTCTGCCGCAGCCCCTGCGGATAGAAAGTCCCACGCCACGGCTCATACACCCAGCCGCCTATGCCTATCCTGATCCGTCCCGCCATCGACGTTGCTCCTGCCCTACCGCACCGGACGCTTGATGCCGATCAGCCACGGCTTGACGCGCCCGGTGGGCTTTGCCTTGCCGTCGATCCTCACCGCGCGGATGATCCGCACCGGCTTGAGGATCATCTGCCCGCGCATCACCCCCGATCCGCCGCCGGTCGGCACCGCCAGGATGCGCCGCACCGTGTCCATGCCAGCGACGACATGGCCAAAGGCGGCATAGCCGATATAATCGCCCCGCGCGTCCATATTGGGGGTCGGCCCGATGGTGATGAAAAAATTGCCCATCGCCGAATCGGCGCGATTGGGTCGCGCCATCGAAAGCGTGGCATCGAGGTGGGAAATCCCGGTCTTGCTGGTCGGTTCGTGCGGGATCGGCGGAATCGCCCGGCGCGCGTCTGTATCGATGCCGCCCTGGATCAGGCCATAGGTCGGCGCGCTCTTGCGCCGGGCGGCGCGGTAGAATGTCGTGCCGTCGAACCGGCCGTCATCGACATAGGCCAGGAAATTTGCCGACGTGAGCGGCGCCCGTTTCAAATCGACAGCAACGGTGATCGCCCCCTTATCGGTTTCGATCCGCACCCGGGCATAGCCGGGCGTCGGGCGATTGGTCGGCACTGCGACGCCGAATGTCGGCAGGCTCAGCAACAGGACAAACAGGATCAGACGGATCATGATGTCCCTCTAACCGCACCGGGCGGCGATTTCCAAGCATCGATGCGTCAAAGCGCGGGCAGCGCCTGATCGGCCTCGCCCCAACCCGCCAGTGCGCGGGACGCCGCGCGGCGCAGCAGTTCCTCTACATCGCGCACTGTGAAGGGATGCGCGTCCTTCAGCGCGTCCAGCTCATCCCAGCCGAGCGGCACCGCAACGCTGGTGCCGGGCCGCGCACGCGCCGAATAGGGCAATATGGCAGTTGCCCCGCGCTCGTTGCGCAGCCAGTCCAGGAAGATGCGGCCCTTGCGCTCGCTCTTGCGCATGTTGGCGGTGAAGCGGTCGGCATGCGACTGCGCCAGCGCGCGGGAAAAGCGGCTGGCGAAATCCTTGACCGCCGGCCAGTCGGCAGACCGGTCAAGCGGCACCACGACATGCAGCCCCTTTCCTCCCGACGCCATCGCGAAGCTGACCAGCCCCATTTCGGCGAGCAGGTCGTGCAACTGCACCGCAGCGCGCTTGACCACGCCAAAGTCCAGCCCCTCGTCCGGGTCGAGATCGAACACCATGCGGTCGGGATGCTCGATATCGCTGGCCCGAGCGCCCCAGCCATGAAATTCGATGGTCCCCATCTGCACACAGCTCAGCAGCCCCGCGCCGTCATTGACGACCAGATAATCCTCGGTTCCGCCCTTCTTTTCCGTGATGGCGACATGGTCGACATGATCGCCAAAGCTGCCCGCATCATGTTTCTGAAAGAAACAGTGCTTCGCTCGCCCCTGCGGACAGCGCACCAGGCTGACCGGGCGATCCGCCAGCCAGCGCAGCAGCGGGTCGGCAAGCGCAGTATAATAGGCGGCAAGTTCGCCCTTGGTAACGCTGCCGTCGGGATCGGTGACCCGCTCGCCGCTGGATATGGCGATCCCAAAGGGCTTGTCAGGCCTAGTTGCGGCTGGACGTTCGGCAACAACGTCGCTCGCCGGCTTGTCCTCCCGAAGGCCCAGGAAACTGGCATGGCGCACGACATTGTCAGCCGTGAATTCGGCAAAGGCCACCTCGGCGACCAGTTGGGGCCTGACCCAATTTACGCCCTTCGCCGCGACGCGGGGCACGTCGGCAGGAGCGGTCTTGCGCTTGAGCGGGCGCAATCTGGCCAACAGCATGTCTTCGACCTCGGCTGAAAAGCCGGTGCCGACGCGCCCGGCATAGCGCAGCGCCTCCCCATCATGCAGACCCAGCGCCAGCGAGCGCAGGCCCCGGCTCGCCTTGTCGCTTTCGATATAGCCCAGGATCACGAATTCCTGCCGCCGGGTACATTTGATCTTGAGCCAGTTGCGCGATCGTCGGCCCTGATAGGGCGCATCGGCGCGTTTGGAGATGATCCCTTCATAGCCCGCGCCGCACAGCTTATCGAACAGCGCCTCACCGCCATCCGTCATATGATCGGCATAGTGGATCGGTTCCCCGACCCCTTCGAGCAGCGCTTCGAGCTGCGCCTTTCGCTCGACATTGCCAAGACCGGTCAGATTCTCGCCGTCCCGCTCAAGCAGGTCGAACGCGAAATAATGCATATCGCCGCCATGTTTGAGCGCGGATTGCAACGCGGAAAAGCTCGGCCGCCCATCCTTGTCCAGCGCGACCACCTCGCCATCGATCAGCGCGCTGCCCGCGGCGATCCCGCCTGCCGCCTCGACGATCGCACCGAAACGGTCGGACCAGTCCAGCCCGGTGCGCGTATAGGCCCGCACCCCGTCGCCGCCGATCGCCAACAATATGCGATAGCCGTCATATTTGACCTCGTGCAGCCAACCCTTGCCGCCCGGCACGGCATCGACCAGCGTCGCGAGTTGCGGTGCCCGAAACGGCGGGCACTTGCCGGCCTTCAGCTTTCGCTTGGGGAGCTTGGGCGCGGGCTTGCCCGTTGCATTGGCCGCTGCGGGATCGGCCTTCGCCTTCTTCGCATCGCTATGCCACACCGGATCGTCGCCCGCAGCGATCTGCGCCATCGTCCGGCCGCTCGATACGCTGGAAAGCGCGCCGTCGACAAGCGTTCCAGACGCCCCGGCATGAGCATCCTCGACCTTGCGCAGCAACCAGTTCTCACGCTTCTCGCCCGAACGCGGCTTCATCCGTACCAGCAACCATTCGCCCTTCATCCGCTCGCCATGCAGGATGACGTGCACATGCCCCTCCTCGATCGTCTTTTCGGGGTCCTTGCCGCCCACCGCCTCCCACGTGCCGCAATCCCACAGCATCACCGTGCCGCCGCCATATTCTCCCCTGGGAATCGTTCCCTCGAACGCAGCATAGGCCATCGGATGGTCCTCGGTCCGCACGGCCAGGCGCTTGTCGGCTGGATCCAGGCTCGGCCCGCGCGTCACCGCCCAGCTTTTGAGCACGCCGCCCATTTCCAGTCGCAGGTCCCAGTGCAATCGCGTTGCGGCATGCTTCTGGACAATGAAGACATGGCCTGCCCTCGCGCCGCGCTTCCCCTTTGGTTCGGCTGTCTTCTTGAAGTCGCGCTTGGCATTATAGGTCGCCAGCGGATCCGCGCGCGCGGCCATGTCAGGCACTCTTGCGCGCGCGCGGCGACGCGGCAGGTTTCTTCGCCGGCGCCTTCTTGGGCGCGGCCTTGGCGCCAGGCTTGTTTGCCGGAGCGGCTTTGGCCGGCGAACGCGATGAGCCTCCGCCCTTGTCGATCGACTGTTTGAGCGCCGCCATCAGGTCGATGACGTTCGACCCGCGTGATGGCGCCTTGTCCTCCCGCTCCAGCGCCACCTTGCCGGTCTTCGACTTGCGCTTGCGCTCGATCAGGTCCTTCAGCGCGTCGACATAGCGGTCGTGGAAATCCGATGCATCGAACTTCCCCGCCTTCTTCTCGATGAGCGTGGTGGCAAGGTCCAGCAGATCCTCGTCCGCCTTCGAATCGCCGATGTCGCGGAAATAGCTCGCAGCCTTGTTGACTTCGTCGGCATAGCGCAGCGTTTCCAGCACCATTCCCCGGCCGCAGGGTTTGAGGCTGACCACATATTCGCGCCCGCGCAGCGCCAATTGCCCCAGCCCCACCTTGCGCGTCTTGCGCAGCGCCTCGCGCAACACCACGAAAGCTTCTTCGGCCAGGTCGTCGGCGGGAACGACATAATAGGGCTTGTCATAATAGATTGCGTCCACCTCGCCGACATCGACAAACTGGGTCAGTTCCAGTGTCTTCTTGCTCTCCAGCTTCACGCCCTCGATTTCCTTTTCATCGAGCAGGACATATTCCCCCTTCTCGAATTCGAACCCCTTCATGATCTCGTCGCGGTCGACCGGGCCGATCCCGTCCACCACCTTTTCATAATGGATGGGCTTGCCGCTCGGTTCGTGAATCTGGCGGAACGATACCGTCGCCCCGCTCTTGGTCGCGGAATAGATTTCGACGGGAATGGAGACGAGAGCCAGCCGGATCTGGCCCTGCCAATATGCGCGTGCGGCCATGATATATCACCTTCATTGCAGAGCCGATTCAATCCCGCCGGGCGCTGGTGGTTCCTTGAGCGTGACGATTCAGTCGTCGCTGATCATGCCTCGCCGATTGGGTGGTCGCACATCGCCATGCGCTTCATCCGCCGGATCGATCGACCGGGGCGGCATGAAGCGCTTGAGCAGCGTGAGAACCGTCAGCACGACAAGCGCGATCGCGCTCGACACCACCACCAGCGCGAACTGGCCCGCGCCCGCCGCGATGCCGATCGCCGCCGACATCCACAGGCTCGCGGCCGTGGTCATGTTGCGGACATCGCCGCCGCGCACGAAGATGAGGCCGCCGGCGATAAAACCCACCGCCTGCGCCAGTCCCTGGATCGCGCGCACGGGGTCGCTTTCCTGCCCATGACTATTCATGTCCTTGGCGATCAGCAGCGCGGAAATCACGATCATCGCGGAACTCAGCGACACCAGTGCATGGGTTCGCAGCCCGGCATCATGCCCGTGCCATTCCCGTTCGAACCCGATCAACAAGCCGATGAAAGTCGCCAGCCCCAGCCGGACGGCCATCATGGCCCAATCGCCATCCATCATCCGATCACCATTTCCGCGCTTTCGTGCCCTGGCAGCGTGTCTTCGCGGACATCTCGTGCTGGGCGGTCATAGAGTGCCTCCTGTTTCGCAATCAACGCCCCGCTTGCCCGGCGGTTCATCGCGTCGGTCCATCGGGGCTGGCCGATTGCGCATCTATCGCCTAGCAGCCGATCGGATCAACGGAGACCCGACCCCCAGATGCGCTATTTTCTAGACACCGAATTCAACGGCTTTGGCGGCGCACTTATCAGCATGGCGCTGGTGCCTGAGGATGGCGACCAGGAATTCTATACCTCGATCCCGCTGGAGGATGAAGTCCACCCCTGGGTCGCGAGCCACGTCATCCCCTATCTGCGCCATGTACCGCCGGGCGTGGATTATGAGCTGAGCCGCGTCCACGCCGCCGAGCATATCGCTGCCTATCTCGCCGGCGATCCCGCCCCCGTCATCATCGCCGACTGGCCCGACGACATCGCCTATTTTTGCCAGTTGCTGCTGGTGGGACCAGGGCAGATGGTCACCGTCCCGCATCTGCGCTTTGAACTGGTCAACGCTGCGGGCTTCAGCTCGGCCGCCACCAGCAAGGTGCCGCACAATGCGCTGCACGACGCGCGCGCCTTGCGCGACTTCTATGCGGTCTTCGGGACCGAACGCTGAATCTGGACTTGGGGCTTCAAAAGATTATAGCCCCCCGGGAAGACAGGACCAAAAAGGACCAGGGTAGATGACGCTCATCAAGACCGCCGACCTTATCGAGAGCGTCGCCGACGCGCTCCAGTTCATCAGCTATTATCATCCGATGGACTATATCCGCGCGTTGGGCGAAGCCTATGAGGCCGAACAATCGCCCGCCGCCAAGGACGCGATCGCGCAGATCCTGACCAACAGCCGCATGTGCGCGGAAGGGCATCGCCCGATCTGCCAGGACACCGGCATCGTCAATGTGTTCGTCAAATGGGGCATGGACTGCCGGCTGGACGATACATCGCTGTCGATGCAGCAGATCGTCGATGAAGGGGTGCGCCGCGCTTACCTTCACCCCGAAAACAAGTTGCGCGCGTCGGTGCTGGCCGATCCCGCCTTCACCCGGCGCAATACCAAGGACAATACCCCGTCCGTCCTGCACGTCGAAATGGTGCCGGGCAACAAGGTGACGGTGGACGTCGCGGCCAAGGGCGGCGGCAGCGAAAACAAGTCCAAGTTCAAGATGATGAACCCGAGCGATTCGATCGTCGACTGGGTGCTGGAAATGATCCCGCAAATGGGCGCTGGCTGGTGCCCGCCCGGCATGCTGGGCATCGGCATCGGCGGCACGGCGGAACATTGCGTCCACCTCGCCAAGAAGGCGCTGATGGAGCCGATCGACATGGGACCGCTGAAGGCGCGCGGGCCGCGCAACGACATCGAAGCCCTGCGCATCGAGATTTTCGACAAGGTCAATGCGCTCGGCATCGGCGCGCAGGGACTGGGCGGGCTTTCCACCATCCTGGACGTCAAGATCATGGACGCGCCCTGCCACGCGGCGGGCAAGCCGGTGGCGATGATCCCCAATTGCGCCGCCACCCGCCACGCGCATTTCACGCTGGACGGCTCCGGGCCCGCCTATCTGGAACAGCCCAACCTGTCCGAATGGCCCGACGTCAACTGGACGCCGGACAAGGCGGCGATCCGCGTCGATCTCGACACGCTGACGCCGGAGGTTGTGCAAAGCTGGAAGCATGGCGACCGGCTGTTGCTGAACGGCAAGATGCTGACCGGCCGCGACGCCGCGCACAAGCGGATCAAGGATATGCTGGAAGCCGGCGAAGAGCTGCCGGTCGAGTTCAAGGGCCGCGTCATCTATTATGTCGGCCCCGTCGATCCGGTCGGCGAGGAGATTGTGGGTCCGGCAGGGCCGACGACGGCCACCCGCATGGACAAGTTCACGCGGATGATGCTGGAACAGGGGCTGCTCGCGATGGTCGGCAAGGCCGAGCGCGGCCCCATGGCGATCGAGGCGATCAAGGATCACAAGAGCGCCTATCTGATGGCGGTCGGCGGCGCGGCCTATCTGGTCGCCAAGGCGATCAAGGGATCGACGGTGGTCGGTTTCCATGACCTGGGCATGGAGGCGATCTACGAATTCGAGGTGCAGGACATGCCCGTCACCGTCGCGGTCGACAGCGAGGGGCAGAGCGTTCACCATCTCGCGCCGCTGGTGTGGCAGGAAAAGATCAAGCGCGAAAAGCTGCTCGAAGGCGCGTAATGCCGGCGCGGCGGCGTGGATCGAACTCATGCTGGGTATATGGAGACTGAATGTCGCCCATGTTGATCCTGGTCCTCCGCCGCCTCGCCATGGCGCTGCTGTTCGCGCTGGTCGCGCTGTGCCTGGCGATAACCATCGTGCCGCCCTTTCTCGACCGCATTTATTATCGCGGGCCACCGAGCCGCCATTATGACGGCGCGCATTTCTTCAATCCCGATGGCGAAATCAGCCCGCCTTCGCCGCCCGGCCAAAAGCCGCAGGGGTTCGTCGCACGCTGGCTGCTGGGGGCCGACGACCGCCCGCCATGGCCGGACATGGTTGCTGTCAAGCCATCGAAGCCCGATCCCTTCGCCGCGCCACGGGGGATGCGCGCCACATGGGTCGGCCATGCGACCGTGCTGGTGCAGGCGGCGGGGCTCAACATCCTGACCGACCCGATCTGGTCCGACCATGCAAGCCCCCTGCCCCCCTTCGGCCCGAAGCGCGTCGCGCAGCCCGGCATCCGCTTCGATGACCTGCCCAAAATCGACCTGGTCCTCGTCAGCCACAACCATTACGACCATCTGGATCTGCCGACGCTCAAGCGCCTGTGGCGACGGGACGGGCCAGCGATCGTCACCAGCCTTGGCAACGATGCGATCCTTGAAAGCGCGGGCATCCCCGCCACCGCGCTCGACTGGGGCCAGTCGGTGACCGGCGCCGCGCTCAATCGCCTCGCTCCCCAGGCCGTCATCCAGTGCGGCAGCTACGAACATTGCCCCGACTACCGCGTCCACGTGACCCGCAACCATCATTGGAGCAGCCGCACCGGCACCGATCGCAACCGTGCGCTCTGGTCCAGCTTCGTGATCACGACCCGCGCCGGGAATATCTTTTTCGCTGGCGATACCGGGGCGGGCGACATGCTGTGGCCGGCGGAAGCCGTGCGCATCGGCCCGATCCGGCTGGCCATCATCCCGATCGGCGCGTTCCGCTTCTGGCCGGGACAAATGCAGTCGGACGCGCATATCGGGCCGGAACAGGCGGTCGAGGTCTTCCAGCGCCTGCGCGCGTCGACCGCGATTCCCATCCACTGGGGCACCTTCCGCCTGTCTTACGAACAACGCGATACGCCGCCCAGAATGCTGGAAGCATATCTCCGCTGCGCCGGCATCCCCCGCCCCCGCTTCGCTTCCTTGCGCATCGGGCAGCAGATCATGGTGCCAACCTACAGCGCGGTGCCCCAGGAAAAGCGCCATTGCGACACAGGAGCGATCAAGGCGCTGCGTTGACTTGGTTGTGCCGAAGATAAGAGAATGGTGGACAGGGCTGGATTCGAACCAGCGTACGGGAAACCCGGGCAGATTTACAGTCTGCTGCCTTTAACCACTCGGCCACCTGTCCAGTGCCTGACGTCGGCCTGCCGCAAGGGGCAAATCCGCGCTGGGAGGGCGCTCAATGGCGAAAGGAGGCTTGCCTGTCAATGCTTCCCGTGAAATGAGCGGCGCATGAAAAGAGGACATCGCACAGGTAAGCCCAAAGCCGGCTTTCCCCGCTTCTACGGCCGCCATGCGGTCATCGCAGCGCTCGCCAACCCTGATCGGATCGTGCGCAAGATATGGGGGACGCGCGAAACGCTGAGCGGGCTCGAACTGCCGCCGGTGCTGCCCATCGTTTATGCCGATGCCGCGGACCTGGGGCGGATGGTGCCAAGCGACGCACCGCATCAGGGCATCGTCGCGGAGGTCGAGCCACTGGACGACGTCTGGCTGGGCGACGCGCTGGAAGAGGGTCGCGACGACAATCGTACGGTTCTGGTCCTCGACCAGGTTACCGACCCCCATAATGTCGGCGCGATCCTGCGTTCGGCCGCCGCCTTCGAAGCGCTCTGCATCGTCACGCAGGATCGGCATGCACCGCCCGAATCGGGCGTGTTGGCCCGTGCCGCTTCGGGAGCGCTGGAAATCATGCCCTGGGTCCGCGTCGTCAACCTCGCTCGCGCACTCGATGAAATCGCGGAGGCCGGCTACTGGCGCATAGGTCTCGATGGCGCGGCGGAGACGCATCTGGCGCAGGCGATCGGCCAGTCGCGCGTCGCGCTGGTCCTGGGCGCGGAAGGTGACGGCCTGCGTCATAACAGCATGGCGCATTGCGATATTCTGGCTAAATTGCCCATCAGCCCGCGGATGGAGAGCCTGAACGTCTCCAATGCCGCGGCCATCGCCCTGTACGCCGCCGCCAGCCGGTAGCGCAGCCGCCGGGGCGGCGGGTTGAAGCAAGGGGGAGATCGGCATGGGAAAGACGATGCTGCGGGGCGCGCTGGCGCTGGCAGGTGCGCTGCTGCTTTCGGGGTGCCTGGTGACGCCCGGCAAGTTCGAGTCCCATCTGGACATCCGCGCCGACCGCAGCTTCACCTTCGCCTACAAGGGCGAAATCATCGCGTCCGACATGGGCAAGGATGTGAGCGGGTCAGACACCGGACCGTCCGACGAAACGCTCGACGCGACGCCACAGGCAGAACAAAGCGCGTTCAGCACGGCGATGCTGTGGCGGGAACAGTCAGCGCCATCATCGGGCGGCAAGGATGACGAACCATTTTCCGGCAAGCCATCAGCGGACGAGGAAACGCGCCTGCATGCGATCGCCGCGGCGCTACTGAAGGAAAAGGGTTTCCGCTCCGCGCGCTACATGGGCAACAAGCGCTTCGAGATCGACTATGCGATCAGCGGATCGCTGACCCACGCCTTCCTGTTCCCGTTCAATATCGACGCGCAGATCGTGCTGCCCTTCGTTGCGATCGAACTGCGCGGCGACGACAAGGTGCGCGTCAAGGCGCCCGGTTTCGCCAACAGCGCGGACAAGGGGCAAGGGCCTATGATCGGCGGCGGAGGACCGGACGACGCGGCTGCCAAGGCGCTGGATGGTGTCTTTACCCTGACCACCGATGCCGAGATCGTCAGCCAGAATCAGGAAGACGGGGCGAGCGTGACGCCGCGCGGCCGCCAACTCCGCTGGATCGTCAAGCCGATGACGAACGAAGCACCGATGGCGGTGCTCCGGCTCCAGCCCCGCTGAAAACTCAGTCCTCGGGGGCGATGGTCACACGCAGGCCGTCGGTCGCATCGCTCAGCACCACCTGGCACGACAGACGGCTGGTTTCATTGCGATGGTCCGAGCTGTCGAGCAGGTCGTTCTCGTCCTCGCTGATCGCCGGCAGGACATCGGCGAAGGCGGGGTCGACATAGACGTGGCAGGTCGCGCACGAACAGCATCCGCCGCACAGCGCCAGCAGTTCGTCAAAGCCGGCGTCGCGGATAACCTCCATCACGGACAGCCCGTCGCTGCCCTCGATCGTCTGTTCTTCGCCCGAGCGGTTGACCACGATCAGCTTCGGCATATACCCAATCCTCTATATATTTCCCGCGCCGCTATTACGGGCGCGACGTCGGAAATCAAGTGCCACGCCGCCAAGGATCAACGTCATGGTAAACAGCGCCGAGCAGTTGCGCGCCAGTTTGGACGCGCTGGCGGTGATCGAGCCGGGTTTTGCCGCCGCTCTGTCGCGTGCGGGCTACCCCGAACCCAGGATGCGCGAGCCGGGCTATGAAACGCTGCTGCGGACCATCGTCGGGCAACAGGTCAGCGTTGCCGCGGCCGCAGCCGTCTGGCGCCGGCTGGAGGCGGAACTGGGCGAAGGATGTGCGCCGCAAGCGCTGCTGGCGCGCGACTATGACGCGTTACGCGCATGCGGCCTGTCGCGCCAGAAGCAGGGCTATGCGCGCAGCCTGGCTGAACTGGTGCTATCCGGCGAACTGGATCTGCATGCGCTGCCCGCCGACGATGAGGAAGCGATCGCGCAACTCATACGGATCAAGGGCGTGGGTCGCTGGTCGGCTGAAATCTACCTGTTATTTGCCGAAGGTCGCCCCGACGTCTGGCCCGCCGGCGACCTGGCCGTCCAGATCGAAATCGGCCGCATCCTCGGCCTGTCCGAACGCCCCGGCGAAAAGGCGACCCGCGCGCTGGCCGAACCCTGGCGACCCCACAGGGGCGCTGCCGCCATCATGGCATGGCACCACTATAATATCGAGGTACTCTGACCATGTCGCAAGCCCGCCCCCTCCCCCACGCCCGCTATATCGTTCTCGAACATGAGGGCGCGTGGAAGATCAATCTGGACAATAGATATTTCGGTCCCTTTGCAACGCGCGACGCGGCAACGGCAATGGCGACCGATACGGCGCGCAAGGCGAGCGAAGGCGGTTATCCGGCGTCGGTGCTGCTGATGATCGATGGCCGGTTCGATACGTTATGGACATCGACAGCGCCGGGCGATGCTGCACTGCAATAAATCGTCATTGGCATAGGGAACCGTACCGTCGCCCGATCATTTCCCTTGATCGAAGTTATGTTTTTACCATTGGTATCGGGAAATGATGCGCAAGCGGGTATTGATCGTCGAAGACGAGATTTTCGTCGCTCTGGAACTGGAGCAGGCGGTCGAATCGGCCGATTTCGATGTCGTCGCGATCGCCGCCGATAGCGCGTCGGCGCTCGACGCCGCCGATCAGTGCGACATCGCCCTGGTCGATCTCAACCTGCGCGACGGGCCGACCGGCCCTTCGATCGGCGTCACCCTGGCCAGCCAATTCGGCGTGCGGGTCATCTATGTCACCGCCAATCCGGCGCAGATCGGTGAGGCCGCCGCAGCAGCCATGGGTGTCATCGTCAAGCCGTTTCGCGCCCAGAGCGTTCAGGGCGCGCTGCGCCTGGCAGCTTCCGAACATATCGACAGCGGTGCCATGGATATCACCGGCTTTACGCTTTTCCAGCAGCCGCCCGGCTCAATGACCGGGATGGAATCCAGAGGCTGACCTCCAAGCCTTCGGGCTTCCAGTTCCGTTCGATCCGCCCGCCCAGTTGCCGCTCCGCACTCAGCGCCATCAACCGGCTGCCAAAACCCGATCCCCGATCATGGTCGACGATCGGCGGGCCGCCGGCCTCCCGCCAATCGATCCGGTACATGTCACCTTCCATAGCGACAGTAATGGCTACGCTGCCCGCAGAATTGGACAGCGCCCCATATTTCGCCGCATTGGTGGCCAGTTCATGGAACAGCAGCGCCAGCGGCGTCGCCGCGCGATCATCGACAATCGGATTGGCGCCACTGACATGCACGCGCGCAACGCTGCCGTCGGAATAGGGCGCCAACAGCTGGTCCAGCACGCCGCGCAACGTCCCCTGGCCCTGCCCCAGCATGGGCGCCGAATTGGCGCTATGGGGGCGCACGAAATCATGGGCGCGCCCCAGCGCCAGGATACGATCCCGAAGATCGTTGGCGATATCGCGAATTTCGGGATGTTCGCGCGCCGACAAGCCGATCAGTCCGGCGATGACCGAAAATATGTTCTTGATCCGGTGCGACAGCTCGTGCGCGATCATCTCGCGCTCTTCCAGCATCAGCTTCTGTTCGTGAATCTCGGTGCAGGTGCCGATCCAGCGAATGATGACCCCGCGTTCGTCGCGGATGGGCAGCGCCCGGCCAAGCGTCCAGCGATAATCGCCGCTATGGTCGCGCAAGCGATATTCGATCTCATAGGAATCGCCGGTTTCAAGGCTGTGCCGCCATAATTCCCACGCCCGCTGCCGATCGTCGGGATGGAACATGCCATTCCACCCCTCGCCATCGGTCGAACCCTCCGGCATCCCGGTATATTCGTACCAGCGCGCATTGTAATAATCATGATAGCCGTCGGGCAGCGTCGACCACACCATTTGCGGCATCGCATCGGCCAGGGTCCGAAAGCGGACTTCGCTATCGGCCAGCGCCGCCGCGTCGCGCTGCTGACGGGCGATCGTGTCATGGTCGCGACGCCGGCCTTCCAGTTGCGCGACCACTTGCCGCGCCAGCAATGCCAAACCCTGATGCTGCAGCGGCGTCAACGCCGCGCGCGGTTCAACATCGATCACGCACAAGGCGCCCAGCGGCACGCCTTCGCCAGAAATCAGCGGCGCGCCGGCATAGAAGCGAATATGGGGCGGCCCCGTGACCAGCCCATTGTCGGCAAAACGCGGGTCCAGCCGCGCGTCGGGAATGACGAACGCATCGTCACCCCGCATCGCATGGGCGCAAAAGGACAGCGAGCGCGGCGTTTCCTGTGCCTCCAGCCCGGTGCGGGCGATGAACCGCTGGCGTTCCGCCTCGACGATGCTGACAAGGCAGATAGGCGTTTCGCAAAGCGCCGCGCCGAACTCTGTGATGTCATCGAGGGCTTCGAAGCCGCCCGCGTCAAGATCGTAAAGTGCGAGCAGCGCCGCGCGATCCGTCTCCAGCCCGCACCACTCAGCCATCGCTGACGCGCTCGATATCCGCGCCCACCGCCGACAATTTCTCTTCCAGACGCTCGTATCCGCGATCGAGATGATAGACCCGGTTCACCTGCGTTTCGCCTTCCGCCGCCAGCCCCGCCAGAATCAGGCTCATCGAAGCACGCAGGTCGGTCGCCATCACCGGTGCGCCGACCAGCCGATCCACGCCCCGCACAACCGCGGTCCGCCCGTTGACGCCGATATCCGCCCCCATCCGCGCCAGTTCGGGCACATGCATGTAGCGATTCTCGAAAATGGTTTCGGTCAGCACCGACGCGCCGCTCGCCAGCGTCAACATTGCCATGAACTGCGCCTGCATATCGGTCGGAAAGGCTGGAAAGGGCGCTGTCGACAACGTCAGCGGCTTGAGCTTGCCATCGGCCGCGACGTGGATGCTGTCCTTCTTCTCTTCGACATGCACGCCCGCGTCGCGCAACGCCGCGATGATCGCATGCATGTCGGCCGCATTCGCGCCCACCAGCTCCAGCGATCCGCCGGTGATCGCCGCCGCACAGGCATAGCTGCCCGCTTCGATGCGGTCGGGCATGACGCTGTAGGTCGCGCCGTGCAATCGCTGCTTGCCGTGGATGACCAGCTTGTCGCTGCCCACGCCCTCGATATCGGCGCCCATTGCCAGCAGCAGCCGGCACAGGTCGACGATTTCCGGCTCTCGCGCGGCATTTTCCACTATGCAGGTGCCGCTCGACAGCACGGCGGCCATCAGCGCGTTTTCGGTCGCGCCAACCGACACCACCGGGAATGTATATATGCCCCCCGGAAGCCCACCGTCCGGCGCGCTGGCCCGCACATAGCCGGCGGTGATCTCGATGGTCGCGCCGAACGCTTCCAGCGCCTTGAGGTGCAGGTCGATCGGACGGTTGCCGATCGCGCAGCCGCCCGGCAGCGACACCGTCGCTTCGCCCGCGCGCGCTAGCAAAGGCCCCAGCACCAGGATCGAGGCGCGCATCTTGCGGACGATGTCGTAGGGCGCCTCGGTCGAGGTTACCCGGCCGGCGCGCAACGTCATCACGCGGCCGAAATCCTCGGGCCGCGCGCCTTCGATCATCGTCGAAACGCCCAACTGGTTGAGCAGATGGCCAAAGCTGTCGACATCGGCGAGACGCGGCAGGTTGCGCAGCGTCACCGGTTCGTCAGTCAACAACGCGCAGGGCAGCAGCGTCAGGGCAGCATTCTTCGCGCCGGAAATGGGAAGGCGGCCATTGAGCGCTTTGCCGCCGCGAATATCAATGCGGTCCATGGGTCTCGCTCATAACGGCTAATACGCCGCGCGCAAGGCGCTCGCGGCGCTTAAGGCGGCCCCGGCGGCCGATGCGGCGACTCCTTTCTGACCTGCCCCCCCAAAGCTTGATCGAGTTTAGTGCGCGGACGGAAAATGCAGCCAAAAGACCGCTCGGGCGTTCTGCCATCGTAACGACAATGAACAGGAGAAGGTCACCAGGTGGCAGCAAGTTGTTTTGCCGACAGGCTGGGGAAGCAGATTCCCCTGTCGGATGCGGAATTGAAAGCGTTGGCCCGGCTGGAGGAAACCCAGCGCAAAGTGCGCAAGGGCGCGATCATCCAGCGCGTCAACGATACGGTGACCGAACTATATGTTCTGCGCCATGGCCGGGTCATGAGCTACGTCATCCTCCCCGACGGCAGCCGCCAGATATTGCGAGTCTATTTCCCCGGCGATTTCATCGGCGCGGCCAGCACCGTTTACAGCAAGGCGCCCGAATCGCTGGTCGCCCTTGACGATTCGGTCATATGCCCCTTCGACAAACATGCGTTGCGCCGCCTGCTCGAAGAACATCCGCGCGTCGCCGCGCTGATGTTCGTGCTGTCCAATGCCGAACGGATCTCGTTGACAGACCGGCTGGCCTCGCTTGGCCGTACATCGGCCAAGGCGCGTGTCGCCGCCTTTTTGCTCGACATTTTCGACCGGATGCGCGTGACCAATGATGAAATCACCGACAGCTTCGACCTCAAGCTGACACAGGAAGAAATCGGCGACGCGGTCGGACTTACCTCGGTCCACGTCAACCGCATGATCCGCCAGATGGAACAGGAAGGCCTCATCAGCCGGTCCAATGGCCGCATCACCCTTCACGACATCGATCGCCTCGGCGACATCGGCCATTACACCAACCGCCACAAGGATCTCGACCTGTCCTGGTTGCCCGCGCTGAACTGATTAGCCGGGCCTCAAGCGAGCAGTTCGACATCCCAATAGAGCCAGTCGCGCCAGCTTTCATGCAGATAGCCCGGCGGAAAGGCGCGGCCATGTTCCTGCAACTGCCAGGTGGTCGGCCGGATCGGCTGCACATGCAGCCGCATGCCCGCTTCCCTGGGCGTCCGCCCCCCCTTGCGCAGATTGCACGGAGAACAGGCGGTAGCGACATTTTCCCAGGTGGTTCGCCCGCCGGCGCGGCGGGGCACGACATGGTCGAACGTCAGATCCGTTTGGGTCCCGCAATATTGGCAGGAAAATTTGTCGCGCAGGAACAGGTTGAAACGGGTGAAGGCGGGATGTTCGGACGGCCGAACATATTGCCGGAGCGCGATGACCGAAGGGATTTTCATCTGGAGGCTGGGGCTGTGCACCTCCCGCTCATAGCTGGCGACGATATCGACCCGGTCCAGGAATACCGCCTTGATCGCGGTCTGCCATGGCCAAAGGCTCAGCGGATAATAGCTAAGCGGCGTATAATCAGCGTTCAGAACCAGCGCCGGGCAGTTTTCCGGATGCCGTATCAGGTCGGGATGGTACATAGAAAGCTTCTACCCCCTTTTGCCCCCTCGCGTCGAACGCGCTGATCGGCCAGCTTGGTGACAACAGCATGACAGCATTAACCAATATGAGCCGTCAAGAGCCTGTATGAACGCCGTGCCCATGCCACAGCATATAGTGACCCGCTTCGCTCCCAGCCCGACCGGACGGCTCCATGTGGGTCATGCATGGTCGGCGCTTCTGGCGCACGACCTGGCGCGGGCGACCGGCGGGGCGTTCCGACTCCGGGTCGAGGACATTGACGGCGCGCGCAGCCGGCCCGAGCATGTGGCGGGGATCATCGAGGATCTGAATTGGCTCGGCATCGATTGGGATGGGGAAGTCGTTTTCCAGTCGCAAAGGCTCGCCTCCTATGACGTCGCGCTCGCCCACCTGCGGGACATGGATCTGCTTTACCCCTGTTTCTGCTCCCGCGCCGACATCGCCGCCAGCGCTACCGCGCCCCATGGCCCCGAAGGTCCGCTATATCCAGGCACCTGTCGCGCCCTGCCGCAAGCGGAACGTGATCGGCGGATCGACGGGGAAGCGCATGCCTGGCGGCTCGATATGGCAAAGGCGGTGGCCCGGACCTGCGACCCTGAGTGGAGCGCCCTGGCTTTGCCCGACATCGCCGGGGACACCCTTGAATATGGGATATTGCCTCGGGCGATGCGTCGGCGCGCCACCCCACTGGCTGCGGGGGATGTCGTCCTCGCGCGCAAGGACGCGCCGACCAGCTATCACCTGTCCTGCACGCTCGATGACGCCGCCATGGGGGTCACGCACGTCCTGCGCGGAAGCGACCTGTTCGCCGCCACCCATATCCACCGCCTGCTCCAGGCGCTGCTCGACCTGCCCTCGCCGCTCTATGTGCATCACCCGCTGTTGCTTGGCCCCGATGGCAGGCGGCTTGCCAAGCGCTCCGGTTCGATTGCGCTCGCCGATCTGCGGGCGCAGGGCATGAACCCGGCCCGCCTGGTCGCCAACCTGCGTGCAAGGGTGTTTCCGGTTGGAATATCGCTGGCAAGCGCCTAGATAGGGGGCATGAACACAGTCCTCGTCATCGCCCTCATTCTTGCCATGGCCGCGACTCTGTTCGCGCTCATCCGCGGGATCGTCGCCTTTCTGCAAACGACGAAGGAAGAACTCAACCTGCCCGAAGGCACGGTGCGGCCATCCAGCCTCAAGCAGAACAAGATGATGTTCAACCGCATCTTCTTTCAGGCGGCAGCAGTGCTGATCGTCGCACTGCTGTTGCTGATGAACGGCGGCAGCCAGTAAATTGGTCAAGCTCAACAAGATCTATACCCGCACCGGTGACGCGGGCACCACCGGCCTCGTCGATGGATCGCGCCTGCCCAAACATGCCCCCCGGATGCAGGCGGTCGGCGACGTCGATGAAGCCAACAGCGCAATCGGCCTTGCAATTCTCGCCATCGGCGACGCGCCCGAAGCGCGCTGGCTCCAGACGGTTCAGAACGACCTGTTCGACCTGGGCGCCGACCTCGCCACGCCGATACCGGACGGCGAAGACGAACCCTGGGCGCTGCGGATCATCGCCAGCCAGGTCGCCCGGCTGGAAGACCAGATCGACATGATGAATGCCGATCTCGCACCACTTGACAGCTTCATTCTGCCCGGCGGTTCTGCGGCGGCCGCCGCCGTCCACCTCGCCCGCGCGATCGCCCGCCGCGCCGAACGCAGCGCCACCGCGGCGGCCGCCGACGTCCCCCTCAACCCGCAGGCGCTCGCCTATATCAATCGCCTCTCCGACCTCCTGTTCGTCCTTGCCCGCCGCCTGAACCGCAATGGCGCGACAGACATCAAATGGGTGCCCGGCGCGTCGCGATAGAGCGACGGGACGTACGACCGCCTGGCTGCCGGGCGGAGCATATCGACGTCGAACGGACACAATTACGGCTTAATGCATTGTGACCTGAGCGAGAACGGCGCCACCGTATCGAGGGGACAGGCATGAGCGTGGGTCAAACGGCGAGCGGACGCGAGGCCCTCGCCATACACTATCAGGCGGTCAGAAATCTTACCGAGGCCCTGGCCGCCGGTCTGAGCGATGCCGACGCTACCGTCCAGTCGATGCCGGACGCCTCTCCGGCAAAATGGCATCTCGCCCACGTCACCTGGTTCTTCGAAACCTTCGTGCTGCGCGACCATGTACCGGACTATCGCCTGTTCGACGAAAACTACGCCTATCTGTTCAACAGCTATTATGAGGCCGAAGGACCGCGTCATGCGCGATCGCTCAGGGGCATGCTGACCCGGCCGTCACTCGCCGATATCCTCGCCTGGCGCGCTCATGTCGATGATGCGATGAACGCGGCCCTGCCCCGATTGGCTTCCACCGCGCGCGACCTCGTTACGCTCGGCCTCCACCACGAACAGCAGCATCAGGAACTGCTTCTTACCGATATATTGCATGCCTTTTCACTCAACCCGCTGGAGCCGGCGCTGTTCGAAGCGGCCAATGCATTGCCCGCTCCGGTGCCCGGACCGCTGCGCTGGATCGAGGGCGCGCGGGGACTCGTCGAGATCGGCCACGACGGCTCCGGCTTCGCCTTCGACTGCGAAGGACCGCGCCATCCCGTTTGGCTCACGCCGCATGCCCTTGCAAACCGTCCCATAATCAACGGCGAATGGATGAATTTCATCGCCGATGGCGGCTATGCCGATCCGCGCCACTGGTTGTCCGACGGTTGGGCCTGGGTGAGGGATGGGGGGATAGAGGCGCCGCTCTACTGGCGACATGAAAATGGCGGTTGGACCCGTTTCGGCCATGACGGTCGCCGTCCGGTCAACCCTGCCGCGCCAGTCACCCATATCAGCCTGTATGAGGCCGACGCTTATGCCAGCTGGGCAAATGCGCGTCTTCCCACAGAAGCCGAGTGGGAAAGCGCCGCGCGGACCCTTGCACCCTTGTCCGGCGTTCAGCTCGACACCGCCGCCTGCCCCCGGCCGCGCGCGTGCGAGCATGAGGGGAGCCACCTGGCTCAGATGTTCGGCGACGTGTGGGAATGGACGGGCAGCGCCTATCGTCCCCATCCCGGTTTCCGCGCGGCCCCCGGCGCGGTCGGCGAATATAATGGCAAGTTCATGTCCGGTCAGTTCGTGCTCAAGGGCGGCAGTTGCGCCACCCCGCGCGGTCATGTCCGGGCAAGCTATCGCAATTTCTTTTACCCGCACCAGCGCTGGCAATTTACCGGCCTGCGCCTCGCCAGGGATCTTTAGCCATGCTTCTGACCGACGACGCCCCGCACCAGGGCAGTCACCGCCCCATCGGTTCGCCATTCCTGCGCGACATAGTGCACGGCCTGTCGCAACACCCAAAGGCGACGCCGCCGATCTGGTTCTACGACCGGCGCGGTTCTGAACTGTTCGACGCGATCACCAATCTGCCCGAATATTACCCGACTCGCACCGAAACCGCGCTGCTCGCGCGCCATGGCCCGGATTTCCGCGCAGCGATCGGCACCGGTCGCGCGGTCATCGAATTCGGCGCGGGCAGCGCGCGCAAGACGCCCCATCTGCTCGCCGCGATCGAACCGGCCGCCTATGTGCCGATCGACATCAGTGGCGATTATCTTGCCGAAAGCAGCGCAGCCCTCGCCCAGGGCTTTCCGGGCCTGCCGGTGTTGCCGCTGGTCGCCGACTTCATGACGCCTGTCGCTTTGCCGCCCGCCGTCGCCGCGTTGCCCAAGCTCGGCTTCTTCCCCGGATCGACCATCGGCAACATGGAGCCGGCGGCGGCGGTTGATCTGCTGCGGGGGATGCGCGGTTCGCTGGGCGATGGCTCAATGCTGCTGATCGGCATGGACCGGATCAAGGATCGGGCCATCCTCATTCCGGCCTATGATGACGCCCAAGGCGTAACCGCCGCCTTCAACCTCAATCTTCTGCAACGCGTCAACCGCGAACTCGACGGTGACCTGCCCGTCGACGCCTTTGTCCATCGCGCGATCTGGAATGACGATGCAGCAAGGATCGAAATGCATCTGGAGGCGCAGCGGGACATCGCCTTCAACATCAACGGAATGCGCTTTACGATGCAGGCGGGCGAGACGATCCACACCGAAAGCAGCCACAAATACGGCTCTCGCGACAGCCGCCTGTTGCTTCGCGCGGGGGGCTGGAATCCCGCACGCGAATGGACCGATGAGGACGGACTATTCTCTTTGATCCTCGCAAAAGGCTGATCAGGGCAAGCGGCGCGCGGTGATGATGCGCACCGGATGTTCGAGCATCTGCCCTTTCATCACACCCTCGCCCAACGTTGCGGACTTGGGCGCCGCCACGATCGCCTTGACGATATCCAGCCCTTCAACGACATGCGCGAACACCGCAAATCCTGCATTGTCGCCCTGCGCCAACGGGTTGGCATCCATCGCCGGCATGGTGCCCAGCACGATGAAGAAGTCGCCATTGGCGCTGCCCGGATCATAGCGCGCCATCGACAGTGCGCCATCGTCATGCCGCAACCCGGTCTGACTGGTCGGCTCATGTGCGATCGGCGGCAGTATCCGCTTGGGATCATTTTGCGCACCGCCCTGGACGAAGCCATAATCGGCCGATCCATAGCCGCGATAGAAACTGGTCCCGTCCAGTCGCTTTTCCACCGCATAGCGCAGGAAATTGCCTGCCGTGACCGGCGCCTTGTCAAGATGCAGAAGAATGACGATCCGACCCGCACTGGTGTCCAGCGCCACCCGCACATCGGACGGCGCTTGCGCCGACACGGGCGAAACCAGGAACAGGGTGGACAGCAACAGGGTGAGCAAACGGATCATGTCGGCAACCTAGCCCGGCATCGCCCCGCTGTCAGCCCTCCAGCAACCGCTGCAACGCCCGCACATCGGCGTCGATATCGGGATTGCTCTGCCGCAGATCCTCTATCGTTCGCACCGCATGGATGACGGTGCTGTGGTCGCGGCCGCCGAAAATCCGGCCGATCTCCGGCAACGAACGCGGGGTCAGCTTCTTGGCGAGGTACATCGCGACCTGCCGGGGGCGGGCCACCGCCCGCGCGCGCCGCTTGGAACGCATCTCGGTCGGGTCGATGCGGTAATGCGCCGCACAGGCCTTCTGAATTTCGTCGACCGTAATGCGCCGCGCATTGGCGCGCACTGCGTCGGCCAGCATAGATTGCGCGAATTCCAGATCGATCGGCCGGCCCGTCAACTGGCCATAGGCGATCAGCTTGTTGAACGCGCCTTCCAGTTCCCGGACGTTGGACCGGATCGCGCTGGCCAGGAATTCGATCACTGAATCGGGCACCGGGGGATCGCCGGCAATCGCTCGCTTGGCTTCCAGAATCGCCAGGCGCAGGCCCACCGCCGGCGGCAATATGTCGGCGACCAGACCGCCTGCGAGGCGTGAAAGGATACGCGGGTCGATTGCATCGAGCGCCTGCGGTGCCCGATCGGCCGTAATCACGATGCGCGCGCCCGAATCGATCAATTCGTTGATCGTGTGGAGAAATTCCTCCTGGGTCGACCCCTTGCCGGCGATGAACTGGATGTCGTCGATCAACAGCAGCCGGGCAGCCCGCAGCCGGGCCTTGAACGCCATGGTCTCATTGGCGCGCATCGCGTTCACAAATTCCATCATGAAGCGCTCGGCCGACATATAGAGCACCGGCGCGCCCGGCGAATGACGCGAAAATTCGGCGGCGATCGCGTGCAGCAAGTGAGTCTTGCCCTGCCCGGTTCCGGCATGAATGAACAGCGGGCTGAAGCGCGGCGCAGCTTCGCCCGCCATCCCCTTTGCAGCCGAAAAGGCAAGCTGGTTGGTATCGCCGGTGATGAAGTCCGCAAACTGATGACGCGGCTGAAAATTCGACAGCGGTGACGCCGGTTCCATCGGCCCCGACGCCGGCGCCGGGGTTGCATCGGTCAGGTCCAGCAAGCGCGGCCCCAGCATATGCGGCGCGCGCACCAGCCGCACTTCGCGAACGCCCACGCCGGCATGACGCCAAACCATCTGCAGTCGGTCGCCAAACTGACCCGACACGAAATTGGCGGTAAAGTCGGACGCGAAGCAGATATCGAGGGTTTGCGAATCAGGGCAATAATCGCCCAGTTGCGCAGGCTTTAGCCACTGGTCGAACATCCGCGCGCCGACATCTCGACGCAGCCCGGCGCGGATGCTGGACCAGGCGGCATCCAAGCGCGCGGTGTCGCGCATCTCGGCTCCGTCCTTCTCCTGCGTCATGCCGTCCTCTTGCGTCATTTGCGACCCGTCCCCCACACACAACGCCCAACTGAGCACAATAGCCAGAACGAACAAGACCGATGCGAGAAAGCTCTGCTTTTTCGCCCACGCTCACGCCAAACTGTCAAGACGGCCACCATTTGTCTGTGATTCGATCAGTGGCCGGAGAGCCAAATTAGACAGTCCGACGCCGCCGGATCAAGGGCGGACCAAGTCAAAAAAATGAAATAAACCGATTGACTCGATAAGATGCGGAAAATTCACACAAATGATTTTAAGTATAAAAATCAGACATTTATTTGAAGGTCGGGAAGGGCGTCGCGGTCGAATCGTGGATAAAGCTGGATTCACACTCCTGGCGGCTATGTGAAGAATATACGAAAAAGCCCGCCAGGCATCACCTGACGGGCTTCACCGATCTGGAAAAATATGAGCGCTCAGGCGAGCGCGGTCACAGCCTTGGTCAGGCGACCGAACTTGCGCGCTGCGGTGTTCTTGTGCAGCACGCCGCGAGCGACGCCGCGCGCCAGCTCGGGCTGGACGCTCTGCAGCGCGGTCGCAGCCGCAGCCTTGTCACCGGCGGCGAGGGCGGTTTCCACCTTCTTCACCAGGGTGCGAATCCGGCTCACGCGGGCACCATTGATTTCGGCGCGGCGGGCATTGCGGCGGATGCGCTTCTTGGCTTGCGGCGTATTGGCCATTCTAGTCCTCGGTTCGTCAATTTCGTGAAAGAGGGGTTCAACGCGGGTCGAGCCACTCCATGAAGGTGCGCCCCTTACAGAGGTTGGGCTACGGCGTCAACCTGTCGGCCGCCTGTCAGCGCTGACAGTTGGGGCAGAAAAAGGTGGATCGTCCGCCATCGACCCTGCGTGCGATCATGGTGCCGCAACCACAGGATTCTCCCTCTCGCCCATAGACGCGCCATTGTTTTGAAAAATAGCCGAGTTCTCCGTCGGGCCGGGCATAATCGCGCAGTGTCGATCCTCCGGCAGTGATCGCCGCCGCCAAAACAGCGCGAATCGCATCGACCAGCGCCTTGAGCTTCGCCCGGCTTACCTGGCCGGCCGCGCCATGGGGTACGATGCCGGCCATATTGAGCGCCTCGCAGACATAGATGTTGCCAAGTCCGGCGACGATTCGCTGATCGAGCAGGGCGACCTTGATGGACGCTGCCTTGCCCGCCAGCACGCCTGCAAGATAGGCGGGCGTGAAATCCGGCCCCAGTGGTTCGGGGCCCATTCGCGTGAAGGGCGGATAGCTTTCCCATGAATCGCTGCGCACCAGGTCGATTGATCCGAATCGCCTCGGGTCGTTCAATGCCAGCACATGCCCCGCCCCCGTTTCCACGATCAGATGATCGTGCGTGCCGATTGCCTCAGGGTCGATCCGCCAGCGGCCCGACATGCCCAGGTGGAATATCATCATGTCGCCCCGATCTGTGGCGATCAGTCCATATTTGGCACGGCGCGACAGCCCCGTTATACGCGCGCCGGTCAACCGCTGGCGCAGGTCGACGGGGATCGGGAAGCGCAGGTCCGCTCGGCGCGGCTCTACGCGCGTCAGCAACGCGTCCTGCAATATGACGCGCATGCCGGCGACAGTGGTTTCGACTTCGGGCAATTCAGGCATCGCGCCCCTTTAGCCAAGCGCGCTGCCGATGCCCAGCTTCATGGCTGGAACCGCG
The DNA here is from genome assembly GCF_037725245.1 of Sphingobium anseongense. Lineage (NCBI taxonomy): Bacteria > Pseudomonadati > Pseudomonadota > Alphaproteobacteria > Sphingomonadales > Sphingobiaceae > Sphingobium > Sphingobium anseongense. The sequence goes on from NZ_JBBJUL010000001.1 coordinate 263,299, forward strand.
CGCGAACACTGTCTAGAGGAATGTCATGAACGAAACCGCATCCTTTGGCTATCGCGATGTCGACGCCACGCAAAAGGCGGGCATGGTCCGCGACATTTTTTCCAGCGTCGCGTCCAGCTACGACCTGATGAACGACGCCATGTCCTGCGGCGCGCATCGGTTGTGGAAGGACCAGTTCGTCAACCGGGTCAAGCCGCGCGCCGGCGAAGCGATCCTCGACATGGCGGGCGGAACCGGGGACATCGCCTTTCGGATGCACAAGCGCGGCGCGCATGTGACGGTGGCGGACATCAACCCGCAAATGCTGGCCGTGGGCGTCGAGCGCGCGCGCAAAAGGCGGATCGAAGGGTTGCTCTGGTCGGAACAGAATGCCGAGGAATTGACCTTCAACGACCGCAGCTTCGATGCTTACACGATCGCCTTTGGCATCCGCAACGTCACCCATATCGACCGGGCGCTGGATGAAGCCCACCGCGTTCTCAAATTTGGCGGCCGGTTCTTCTGCCTCGAATTTTCGACCACGACCTGGCCGGGATTTGCGGAAATCTACGACGCCTATTCGCACAGGCTGGTGCCCAAGCTCGGCAGGCTGCTGGCGAAGGACGAGGACAGCTATCGCTATCTGATCGAATCGATCCGCCGTTTTCCGCCAATGCCGCAGTTCGAGACGATGATCCGGGATGCCGGGTTCGCGGCTACGAAAGTCGAACCGATACTGGGCGGACTGGTCGCGATCCATTCGGGCTGGAAAGCGTGATGGCGCTCATCGAAGCGCGCTGCTCTCATCCTTGGAATGAACCTGTTGAAGGGCGCATTTTGTCGATCGCGCCGCGGTTTGTGGAGCGCGATGGATGCTGAAACACATTCAGCATGACAGCAAGAAGATGGACAGGTTTGCAGATATCATGACGCGCTCCCTGGGGGGTTACTGACATGACCGCCCACGTCACCCACATCTGGCGGCTGCTCAAATGGGGCCGCATTCTGGCGCGCCACGGGGCTTTGCGCGGCATCGAGCGCGACGTCCTCACCCCCGCGCCGGTCCGCCGGCTGGCCCGGATCGCAAGGCTGGGCGCGCGCGTGCCCAAACAGCCCCGCTATGCCGATGCGTTTCAGGCGATCGGTCCCGCCGCGATCAAGCTTGGCCAGACGCTCGCCACCCGTCCCGACCTGGTCGGCGAAGCAGCCGCGACCGACCTCCTGCGCCTTCAGGACGCGCTCCCGCCCGTTCCCTTCGCCACTATCCGCGCCGAAATCGAGCAGGCTTTCGGTCGCCCGCTCGACGCGATCTATGCGACCTTCGATGAAAATCCGGTAGGCGCGGCCTCGATCGCACAGGTCCACCGCGCCACCACGAGCGACGGCCGCGACGTCGCCGTCAAGGTGATTCGTCCCGGCGTCATCGACCAGTTCAATCGCGATATCGCCACCTATGAATGGGCCGCGGCTCATGTCGAGCAACTGGGCGGCGAGATCGCTCGCCTGCGCCCGCGCCTCGTCATCGCCAACATGAAACGCTGGACAGCGCGCGAACTCGACCTGCGGCGCGAGGCGGCTTCAGCATCAGAACTGGCCGAAGCGATGGTCGCGGAACCCGGCTACATCATTCCCGCCATCGACTGGGACCGCACCAGCGGCCGGGTGATGACGATGGAATGGGTCAACGGCATAAAGATCGCCGATCGCGACGCGCTGATCGCCGCCGGCCATGACCTGCCCGCCATCGCCGCGCGGCTCGTCAACGCCTTCCTGAGACAGGCGATCGCCGAGGGTTTCTTCCATGCCGACATGCACCAGGGCAACCTGTTCGTGACCGCCGATGGCAACATCGCCGCGATCGATTTCGGCATCATGGGCCGGATCGACCGGCGCGCGCGCATGTGGCTTGCTGAAATCCTCTACGGCCTCATCACCGGCAATTATCGCCGCGTCGCCGAAATCCATTTCGAGGCGCAATATGTGCCCGCCCATCATGATGTCGCCGAATTCGCCACTGCCCTGCGTGCCGTGGGCGAGCCGATGCGCGGCAAGCCGGTGCGCGAATTGTCGGTCGGGGGCATGCTCGACGGCCTGTTCGCCATCACCCGCGATTTCGACATGCAGACCCAGCCGCACCTGCTGCTGCTGCAAAAGACGATGGTAATGGTGGAGGGGGTCGCGACCGCGCTCGACCCGGACATCAACCTGTGGGAAACCAGCGGCCCTTATGTGAAGGAATGGCTGCGCACCGAACTGGGACCGGAAGCGCAAGCCGCCGACGCGCTGATCCAGAACTGGCGCACGCTTCAGCGTCTCCCCGCCCTCGTTCGCCGGATAGAGGATGCCTTCCCGGAAAAAGGCGGCGCCCCACCCCCGCCGCCGCTGACCGAAGTGAAGCTGATCCGCGTCGGCGGCGGCTGGCGCTATGCGGCGGTGGCGGTTTTGGCGGCTGCGGCCGGGGCTGGCGCTATGGCATTGCTTGCCTTACCTTGAAGCCATGACCCTTACCAAAGCCATTGCCCGGATCACGCCGCATGAGGCGAAGCTGCGCGCGGCGGGGACGGCTGCGTTCTATGGGTCAGGCTCCGCCCCTCGCGAATGACCCAGCATATCCTCCTCATCGTCTCCGGCGGCATCGCGGCGTACAAGTCGCTCGAACTCGTGCGCGTGCTCAGGCGCAAAGGCATCGCCGTCCGCGCCGTCCTCACGCAATCCGCGCGGCAATTCGTCACGCCACTCTCGCTCGGCGTCCTGACGGAAGATCATGTTTACGGCGATATGTTCGACCTCAAGGAGGAACGCGAGATCGGGCATATCCAGCTTTCCCGTCAGGCCGACCTGATCGTCATCGCTCCTGCCACCGCCAACATAATAGCGAAGATGGCCAACGGCATCGCCGACGACCTCGCCACCACCCTGTTGCTCGCCACGGACAAGCCAGTGCTGGCGGTGCCCGCGATGAACGTGCGGATGTGGCATCATCTCGCGACCCAGCGCAATCTGAAGCGGCTGCATGCCGACGGCATCCATATATTGGAGCCCGACAGCGGCGACATGGCCTGCGGCGAATATGGCAAGGGCCGCCTGCCCGAACCGGAGGCGATCGCGGCGGAGATCGAGCGCCTGCTGGCCCTCCCGGCCTTTGATCCGTTGACCGGCCAGCCCGATTTTGCTCCCCCGCCGTCCGCGCATTTGTCCGGCCGGCATATCCTGGTCACCGCCGGTCCCACTCACGAACCAATCGACCCGGTGCGCTACATCGCCAATCGCTCGTCTGGCAAGCAGGGCTTCGCCATCGCCGCCGCCGCCGCGCGCGCGGGCGCGCGCGTGACGCTGGTGTCGGGGCCGGTTCAGTTGTCCACGCCCGCCGGCGTCGACCGGGTGGATGTGCAGACCGCACGCGACATGCTTGCCGCCGTCGAAGCCGCGCTGCCCGCCGACGCCGCGATCATGGTCGCTGCCGTCGCCGATTGGCGCGCGGCGGACGCAGCCGCTCTGAAAATCAAAAAGGACGGGTCGGGCGCCCCTCGGCCGCTCGCTCTCACTGAAAACCCCGATATTCTCGCCACCCTCGGCCACCATGCCCGGCGTCCCACCCTGCTCGTCGGCTTTGCCGCCGAAACGAACGATGTCACCGCGCATGCTCAGGCAAAGCTCGCCAGGAAGGGGGCCGACTGGATCGTCGCCAACGACGTGTCGGGCGACGTGATGGGCGGCGAAACCAACGCCGTGCATATCGTCACGGCCGCCGGCATCGAAAGCTGGGACGCCGCGCCCAAGGAAGCGGTCGCCGCCAAACTCATCGAAAAGGTCGCCGATGCCTTCGCCTCTTGCTCCGATTGAGATCGCGCTCAAGCGCCTGCCCCATGGCGCCGGCCTGCCCGTCCCCGCCTATGCCACCGCTCATGCGGCGGGCATGGACGTGGTGTCGGCCGAAGATGTGACGCTGCCCCCTCGCGGTCGTCACGCCATCGCCACCGGCTTTGCGATGGCGATCCCGCAGGGCTATGAAATACAGGTCCGGCCGCGCTCGGGCCTGGCGCTGAAGCATGGCATCTCGCTGCCCAACACGCCCGGCACGATCGACGCCGATTATCGCGGCGAACTGAAGATCATCCTCATCAACCATGGCGACGAACCCTTTACCGTCGCGCGCGGCGACCGCATCGCTCAGCTCGTCGCCGCGCCCGTTCAGATCGCCACCTTTGCCGAAGTCGATGAACTGGACGACACCGTGCGAGGCGCCGGCGGCTTTGGATCGACGGGGGTCGCCACATGACCCTGACCGACGCACAGCTTGAACGCTATGCCCGCCATATCGTCCTCAAGGAAGTGGGCGGCGCGGGGCAGGCGCGGCTGCTGTCGGCCGATGTCGTAGTGATCGGCGCGGGCGGCATCGGCAGCCCGGCGATCCTCTATCTTGCGGCGGCGGGCGTCGGGACGATCCGGGTCATCGACGACGATAGCGTCGCGCTGTCCAATCTTCAGCGGCAGGTGCTGTTTGGCACTGACGATATCGGCCAGCCCAAGGCGGAAGCGGCGATGGCGGCGATCGCCTGCCTCAACCCGGACGTCAAGCTGATCCCGATCAATCAGCGCATCGCCGCCGACAATGCCGCGCTGATGCTGCGCGAGGCCGATGTCGTGCTCGATGGCAGCGACAGTTTCGCCACCCGCCTCGCCGTCGCCGACGCCGCGCACGCCCTGCGCATCCCGCTCGTATCCGCGGCGGTCGGGCCGTTCGAGGGGCAGGTCGCCACCTATCGCGGCTGGGAAGCGGACAAGCCCTGCTATCGCTGCCTGGTCGGCGAACCCCAGGACGCGCCGGAACGCAATTGCGCCGAAACCGGCGTCATGGGCGCGCTCACCGGCGTCATCGGCAGCCTTGCCGCGCTGGAAGTCATCCGTGCTCTCGTCCCGTTCGGTCCCGACATGGCGGGCCGACTGCTGCTCGCCGACCTGTTGTCGCTGCGCTTCCGCGCGGTCGGCGTGCCCAAGGACCCGGCTTGCCCCGCCTGCGCGGCGGAACTGTGCGTCCCTTAAAGATCATCCTGACCGTGGCCGATGCCGAGCGGTTGCGCGGTGCGCTGGTGCTGGCCTGCGCGCAGGCCGCGCTGGGTGAGGATACGGCGCTGTTCCTGCAACTCGATGCCGTCGCGCTGCTGCGCCCGCCGATTATCGCGCCGCGCGATGCCGATCATGCCGCAGCGGGCCTGCCGCCGCTCGCGACCCTGCTGGCCGAAGCGCTGGCGCTCGGGGTCACCCTCACCGCCTGCCAGAGCGGGCTGGCGCTGGCCGGACTAGATGCTGACGACCTGCCGCCCGGCATCGACACGGGTGGACCGGTGCAATTTCTCCGCGAAACCAGCGACGACGCCCGGTTGCTGATCGCCTGAAAGGAAAAGCGGCTGCGCCATCGCGCAGCCGCTTCCGTGTTAACGTCGGCTTGGATCAGAAGGCGTAGCGCGCCATGATCTGGAACACCGGCCCCGCCTTTTCGCTTTCCAGCTCATATTCGTCGAAATCGCGGTCCATCTGGTCTTCCAGATTGTCGAACTTGTTGAACACCTCGCGCTTGGCGCCATTCAGCAGGTTGGAACCGACCGCGCGGATGGTGAAGCTCTTGCCCACCCGCTTTTCGACGAAGATTTCCAGGTCCGCGCCATAGGTGGTCGTCACTTCTTCGGCGATCACCCGGCCAAAGGCGCTGCCCTGCTTGCGATAGGTGGCGCCGAACGCCACGCCTGCGTGCGGGAAGTCCTGAATGAAGCCGAAATTATAGACATATTTCGACTGGTCGTTGAACCGGCGCTTGCCGCGGAAATCGGTAACTTCGCTGTCCAGCCAGGACACGTTGCCGAACACGCCGGTGTTGGGCAGGCCGATGAAGGTCAGGCTGGTCGACAGGTCGAACTCGACGCCCCACACCTTGCCCTTGCCGATATTCTGCGGCTGGAAGACGAAGGTGCCCTCGCCTTCGGACCCTTCCTCGCCGGTGTTGACCAGCTCGATCAGGTCCTTGACATCGCGGTAGAAGACATTGACGCCGACAATACCCCCCGTTCCCATGCGATGCTCATAGCCAAGGTCGAATCCCCAGGCTTTTTCGGGATCGAGCAGCGGATTGCCGAGCAGGTCGCTGTCGCCCACTTCCTCCTCGAATAGCGCGGGCGTGATGTAATCGAACTGCGGCCGGCGCAACGTGCGCGCGACCGAGCCGATGATCCGGTCGCTCTGCGTCAGCGAATATTTGAACGAAGCCGACGGCAGGAATGCGTCATAGCTGTTGCGCTGGTTCTGCAAGGCTTCATCGACGGTGAAGTCGTTGATACGAACCTTGGTATGTTCGTAGCGCAGGCCCGCTTCCCACTTCAGGCTGCCGGTGTCGCCCTCGACCAGAGCAAAGGCGTCGCGACGCTTTTCCTTGATGCGGATGTCGGCAGTCATTTCGATGACGTCGAAATCGCCCGCCAGTTCGGTCGGATTACGCATGAACTGGTCCCAGGCGAAACTGCCCTCACCTTCCTGCTCGCCCTCGACGATGCCGGTGCGGCGGATCTTGTCCTGGTAAAAGCCGCCGAAGACCAACGTTATGCTTTCGCCCAGCGGCAACTCATGGTCCAGCTTGACCGAAAATTCCGAGTCCGTGATGTCATTGAGCGTCAGCGCGCCTTCGAATTCCGGCTCGTCGCCCTCATCGACATCGAAACCGATTTCATATTCGGTCTCGCGCCGGTCCTCGATGAATTTGGCGTACCCCACGCGCAGCGACGTCTTGCCCGCCGACCATTCATGGCTGAGCTTGCCGTCGATCGAGAAATTCTCCTGATCGATCTTGGCGACATTGGCATTGTCACTCACCAGGTTGCCGGCCGGCACCGGGCCGTTGGTCGCGGTCGGATCGTCATATTCGAAACTGCGCTCGGTCTCGGTCCGGTCGGTCTTCACATAAAAGCCGTTGAGCTTGAAATTGGTGTCGCCCGCGTCGATCTCGTAGCTGCCGTTGAAGCTGTAATCCTTGCCGTCGCGCGTGTCGGTCTGGTCTTCGCGATTGTCGAAATCGTCCGTCGCATAGTCCGGGTTGTTTTCGGGCGAATCGCCAAAGCGCAGGCTCTTCTTGAGCTTGGGATTATGCCGTCCCTGGACGTTCGCGCCCAGCAACAGGCGCCCCGGCCCGACCTGCCCGCCATAGACGAGGCCGATGCTGGGTTCGAGTTCCTTGTCGTCATAGCGCAGCGCACCCACGCGGACATAGCCCCCGTCCAGTTCATAGCCGTCGCGCAGCACGATGTTGAGCGATCCTGCCACCGCATCGCCTGTGCGGCGGGCCGATGACGACCGCACGATCTCGACGCTGGAGATCAGCTCGGCGGGGATGCGATCGAGGAAGAAGCTGCGGTCGGCCGATGATCCGGGCACGCGCTCGCCGTTGATCAGAATCTGGGTGTAACCCGGCGGCAGGCCACGCAACCGCGCGCCGTCGCTTTCGATCACGTCCGACAGGAAAGTAACGGACGGCACGCGCTTCAATGCGTCGCCGGCGGTCAGCGGTTCGAAGCGCTGGAAATAGTCGGTGCCGTATTTCAGCACCGGTTCCGGGCTGTCGGTACGATCACGATAGCCGATGCCGCCCATGACGACGATGTCGTTCGATGTGATGATCGGCCCGTCGGTGCGCCCCGCGTCGTCGGCTGGAATATTATCCTGCGCTCGTGCCAGACCCGAAATCAGCGCCAACGATGCACAACCAAGCAAAAGCCACTTATTCGCGACCATATATGCCCCCTGTCATATGAGATGAATTGACCTTTGGGCTTTTTACTTTATCCAGCCCATCGACATCGGCCGCTAGGAGCTATTCGTGACTATATCACGACGCAAATATTACACTTACATGATGATGTTTTGCAGTTTTATTACATTGCCTGCCTGTGCGACATCTTCAGAACTGCCGCTGACTCAGCGCATCGCCAATGCGACGCCTGCGGTGGCCGTCACGGCGCGCGGGGAAACCGCCCCGGTCGGCACCGCCAATGCCGACGCCGCCGACGATCCCGCAATCTGGCGCAACCCCGCCGATCCCGCCGCCAGCCTGATCGTGGGCACGGACAAGAAGGCGGGGCTGTATGTCTATGGCCTCGACGGCAAGGTTCGCGACTTCATCGACGCGGGCCGCGTCAACAATGTCGACCTCAAGGATGGCGTGACCATCGACGGCCGGGCGGGCATCCTGGTCGTCGCCAGCGATCGCAACGATCTTGCCAAGGCAAGGCTGGCGCTGTTCAGCCTCGACCCGGCCACTGCCAAGCTGACCGCGCTCGGCAAGGTCGATGGCGGCGCCGGCGAAGCCTATGGCGTGTGCCTGGGCCGCGACGCGCACGGGGTTTCAGCCTATATCGTGCTCAAGGACGGCGCCATCAACCAGATCGCGCTCGACTTGGGCGGCGCGACGCCGACCGGGCGCACTGTCCGCACCGTCAAACTCGCGACCCAGTCGGAAGGCTGCGCGGTCGATGACCGCACCGGCCGTCTGTACGTCGCGGAGGAGGATGCCGGCCTGTGGCGGGTCGATGCCGGATCGACCGCAGCCGTGCTGATCGCCGCCGCCGATAACAAGAATATCGTCGCCGATGCCGAAGGCGTGGCCCTGGCGCCGATAGGCGCGACCGATGGCTATGTCCTCGTCTCCAGCCAGGGCGACAATGCCTATGTCGCCTATCGCATCCGCGACCACAGCTATGTGGGTCGGTTCCGCATCGCCGACGGCATTGTGGGCGGCGCTGAGGAAACCGACGGCATAGACCTGATGCTCGGCGATTTCGGCCCCGCCTATCCGGGCGGCCTGTTCGTCGCGCAGGACGGGCACAATGCCGCCGCCGCGCAGAATTTCAAGCTGGTGGCCTGGGACGATATCGCCAAGGCGCTGGCATTGCCCGACTGAGCGGAAGGAGGGCGGCGGATCGCTCCGCCGCCCTCTTCGTTCACTTCCTGCCGGCAAACCACGCCGTCAGTGCGGGCTTGAGCCGCGCCCGCGTTTCGATCCGCGTCTTGATCGTCGAAATCGCGCGGTCCACCACCTTGCGCGATTCGGGCGTCAGATACTGGGTCGCATAAGCGTCCAGTTTCCCGACCATCGCCGGATCGGCCGAATTTCCGCCCAGCCGCGCCAGCCCCTGGCTGCGCGCCGACACATCGATCAGCGCTTCATATTGCGCGCGATGCGCCAGCACATAGTCGACCGCCAGCATCGGATGCTCCGCGCCCACCTGCGCAATGATCGCGGCGCTGGTGGTTTTGCCCGGCTCGTCGGTCAGCGCCAGGTCGAGCGCCTTGGCGGCAAGCGCCTCGTCCTTCGCCTGACCGAGCAGGCCGAACATGGTGCTTTTCTCCAGATCGGACTTGGCGCCATTGGCCATGGCCCGCAACTTGTCCCATGTCGCCTGATCGGCATTTTCAGCGATGATGCCTAGCCACACATTTTTGAGCGGCCCGTCGAGCGCGGCGGGATCTTTCTCCAGCGCGGCAAAGCGGCGATTGGCTTCCGCCACCACCGCCTTGTCGCCAATGCTGCCAAGCGTCTCGATCAGGCTGGATCGCAACACCGGCACCTGCGGCCCTTCGCCTGCCTTCGCGTCATAGCCGATGCTGGTCAGCGCCGGCGCCAGCTTGGCCGACGCATAGACCGCGACCCGCGCCTGCGCCGCCTTGTCGCTTTCCAGCATCAGATGCGCGCTTTCCAGGTAGCCCGGCACTTCCGCCAACACGGCGGGGCTGGCGTTCGCCGGCACCGCGTCGATCAGGTCGAGCGCAAGGCCGATCGGCTGGTATCCGCCCAGCCCCAGTTGCCAGTTGTCCGCCATCAGCCCGGTCTGGTCGATGGCGGGCAACGTCGTGAAATCCTTCGCCAGCGCCTTGACGTTCGCCTCCGGGTAGAGCGAGCGGTAATAGCCCGTCTGCCCGACATTGACGACATAGGCGCCACAGCCCGGCAGGGTCATCTGCCCCTTGCCCTGCAAGATCATCCGCTGCGCCGCGCCGCCGGTCGTCTGCGCCATGACGGGCACGTTCCATCGCAGCGGCGCCTTGTCCTTGGCGTCGCGGCTGAATTCGCCCTGGCTCAATGTCAGCAGCGTGTTGCCGCCCTGGCAGGTGGCGCTATCCACTTTCACCAGCGGAATGCCCGGCAGCGACGTGAAATCATGCGCGATGCTGACCAGCCCCTTGGCTCCCGCGCCTTCAACCGCTTTCCACAGATCGTCGGTGATGGTGTTGCCATAGGCGTGGGCCTTCATATAGCTGCGGATGCCATTCTTCCACACATCCTCGCCGGCATAGCCTTCCAGCATCGCGATCACCGCTTCGCCCTTTTGATAGGTGATGGCGTCGAACGCCTGGTTCACCTGATCGACGGTGCTGATCTTCTGGACGACCGGATGGGTGGTGCTCAGCGAATCGAGGCTCATCGCCTGTTCGCGTCCGCCCACGCGCGTCAGCAGCATTTCCCATTCGGGCTTGAGCTTGTCGGACACCTTGGTCGCCATCCAGCTCGCGAACCCCTCGTTCAACCACAGGTCGTCCCACCATGCCATGGTGACCAGATCGCCGAACCACTGGTGCGCCATTTCATGCGCGACCACTTCATAGATTCGCCGCTTGGTGCCTTCGGACGTGAAGCGCGGATCGACCAGCAGCGTACGCTCGAAGGTGAAGATCGCGCCCCAATTTTCCATCGCGCTGAAAAACTGGCTCTGCCCCGGCCCGGCGACATTGTCGAGCTTGGGCAGCGGATAGGGCGTGCCGAAATAGTCGTTGTACCAGGGCAATATTTCCGCCTGCGCGTCCAGCGCCAGTTGCGCCTTGCCGACATTCCCCTTGCCGGTGATGACGCCGACCTCGGTCGCGCCGACCATCTTGGTTGCGCGCTCCAACTCTCCCAGACCGAAGAACAACAGGTAGGACGACATTTTCGGGCTGGTGCCGAACGTCACTTCCGTCTTGCCGCCCCCTAAGTTCCTGGACGCCTTGACCGGCATGTTGCTGACCGCCAGTTCCCCTGACGGCACGGTCGCGGTCAGTCCGAACGTCGCCTTGTAACTCGGCTCGTCCCAGCTCGGCACGAACCGGCGCGCATCGGGCGCTTCGAACTGGGTGAACAGCGCGCGCTTGGACTGGCCGTCATTATTGGTATAGTCGAGCGCGAACAGGCCATTGGCCTGCGTATTGATAACGCCGGCATAGGCGATGTCGAGCTTGTAGCTGCCAGGCGCCAGCGGCTTGCCGAAATCGAACGTCACGGTCTGCGCCCCGGCATCGACCTTGGCGGTTCCTTTCATCGCCTTGCCCTTGGCGGGCGTCAGCGTCACCGCGCCGAAATTCAGGTCGGCTGCATTCAGCACCAGCGCGGGCATCGACTGCGTCACGCTGACGTCAATTACGACCTTGCCGGTGAATGCCAGCTTCGCCACATCGGGCGTCACTGAAATGGCATAATGTGTGGGCGCGGCACCCCGCGGCAACTGGGTCGTGGTGGTCGCGGCGGGGCCGGCGGGGGTGGCCGGGGCTTGAGCCAGGGCGGGCATGGTGATGGCTAGCGGCGCGGCCGCCAGCATCAGGGGCAGGATATGGGCGAAAGACATGAGTGATAGACTCCGACAAGTCCGGGGCGGCCGGGACGGCGCGCCATGCTGTAACGCGGGATTGCGCCTTTCGCTGCATCGGTCAAGCCGCACGCCCTGCCTTGCAATGTCGCCCGTCGAACAGCATCGCCCGTTCGTCAATCTATGCCTCTGCCTACCCTGCTGCGGCGTCGCGTCGCTTGTTCGCTTCTGGAACAAGGCCAAGCATGGCGGCCAGTTCATCGAGGTCAGCGCCGGGCCGGACCAGCAACCAGTCGCGCGCCTGTGCGCCGTTGACCACGGTGACCGCACCCTTGGGGCACACGCCCAGGCAGCTCACTTCGACAATGCCCGCCGCCGCCCTGCGCCCCTTTTTCATGCCCAGCGAGCGGCGCAGCGCCTTGGCCAGCGGCTCGTCACGATCGGGACCAAAGCCGCCATCCACCTTCCGGGAACATTTGCGACAGACCAGCACCGCATGATCCCAGTTGGATCGGACATGCCCCTTCAATCGCGCGCTCCGGCGGGCTTCCATGTCCGCCGTTCCTCGGCGGCGCGCAGCACTTCATAGGCGGCCTGGATCGCCTGAAAGCGCATCGCGGCCGTCGCATCGCCCGGCTTCACGTCAGGGTGATATTCCTTGGCAAGCCGTCGCCAGCTCTTTTTCACAGCATCGAAATCCGCATCGGTTTCCAGCTCCAGCGCGGTCAGCGCATGGATTTCGTCGCGCGACCGGCTGCCATCGCCCGGCCCGCCCCAGCCATGATAGGCGCTGTTCTGATAGCCGCCGGCGTCGCGGCGCTCATCTCTCTCGCGCGACGCGCGTTCCTCGTCATCCAGCCCCTGAAAATAGTCCCAGTTGCGATTATATTCGCCGGCATGATCGGCGCAGAAATACCAGCGTTCGGGGCTGTTGGGGGATTTGGGCGCGGGGCAGTTGCCCGGCTGGTCGCACCCGAAACGGTCGCACATCCGCACCTGCTGCGCCTCGCGCGCTGCGCCATAGCTGCGCCATCGGGGAAAGCCCCAGTCATTGGATCGGCTGTTGCGTGCCATGTGCCTCAATGTAACGATCGCGCCCGCCGATGAAAAGCGGGAGCCAGGATTATGCGCCAGAGGGCCTGTAAGCCGGGTTTTGTCCTCCCCGTCACCGGGGATGTGCGACCATTCCTCTAGGGAACGGATTGCTCCGTTCCTCAAGCAACCAACCCGGGCGGTCTCGGCCGAAACATGCCTAGCAGACTTCCGTCCGCGCGCCGCCCCTATTCGGTCTTGCTCCCGGTGGGGTTTACCGTGCCGCCCTCCGTTGCCGGGGACGCGGTGCGCTCTTACCGCACCCTTTCAATTTCGCCTGCCCTAGGGCTTAGTCCTGCAAGGACATAGGCGACCTGCTTTCTGTTGCACTGTCCCTTGGATCGCTCCAGCCGGCGGTTAGCCGGCACCGTCATTTCGTGGAGCCCGGACTTTCCTCGCCGGGTGTCCCCGCCGCGGTCGCCCGGCCCTCTGGCGCACCGGCCTATACACGGCACAAGAGCGCCCGTCATCCCGCTTAATCGTCGCCCCTGGGCTTGGGCAACAGCAGCGCGAGCAGGATGGCGCGGCATTCGCCATCGATGATGCCGTCGATCATTTCGGGCCGGAAACGGCGCTGGAAGGCGACAACCGCCGCGCGCGGATCGGCGATGTCATAGCCAAAGCGTTCGAGCGCCAGCATGAAGCCGCCATCGGTCCAGTGCGGGTCCATCAGATTTCTGGTCGGGCGCGGCAGGGCAAGGCGCAGGCGCGCAAGCTGTCCCCAGGGAAACAGTTCGCCCGGATCCTGCTTGCGCGCAGGCGCGATGTCGCTGTGGCCGACGATATTGCCCCGCGTGATCCGGTGGCGCTGAACGATGTCGTGGATCAGCGGGATCAGCGATCCCATCTGGACCTCGGGAAAGGGGCGATACCCCCATTCATGCCCCGGATTGACGATTTCGATGCCGATGCTGGCCGAATTGACGTCGTCGATACCGCGCCAGTGCGAGCGGCCCGCATGCCAGGCCCGCTTCGCTTCGTCGACCATGCGGATCACCTGCCCGTCCTCGGTCACGAGATAATGGGCCGACACCTTAGATTCGGGGCTTGCCAGCCAGTTGATCGCGCTCGCGGCGTCCGGCATTCCGGTATAATGGAGCACCAGCATGCTGATCGGCAGGCTGCGTTCGTCGAAATTGGGCGAGGGCGTGTCTATCATGACGCTGCCCCCCTGAGTTGCCCGGCCCGCGTATCACCGGTCATGAATGAACCTTCGATCACCTGGACCTATCTGCCTCCAAAGGCCGCCTGCCGCCGCCGATATCCGACCATGACGGAGAGATGGATGCCAATCAAGCCGTTGGGGTGATGCGGCGCGAATCAGCCGACGTTGCGCAACGCCCCTGCCGCCCCCGCCACCGACGCGAAGCGGCGGGCATAGGCGCCGCGAAAGGTGGGATGCGCCTGGAAATCATCGCTCTGGCCGATCACGGTTTCCCCTGCGCCCAGGAACAGCACCGCTTGCGGATGGGCGTGGTGCGCGAGCAGGTCGAACACGCTCTTGCGGCGGTCGGCATTGAAATAGAGCAGAACGTTGCGGCACAGGATCAGGTCGTAAAGCCCGGTGGGCGCCTTGGGCGTGAACAGATTGTCGGCGCGAAAATCGATCATCTGGCGCAATTCGTCATTCGCCTTCCAGTCGTCGCCCACCGGCTCGAACCATTTCAGAAGGTCGCCGATCGCCAGACCGCGCTGGACATCGATCTGCGAAAAGGCGCCGCTGCGTGCCTGATCGATCGCGGCGGTCGAAATGTCGGTGGCCAGGATCTCGATGCGCCAGTCCCTCCATAGCGCCATGGTCTTGCGCAGCTGGATGGCAATGGAATAGGCCTCTTGCCCGGTCGAGCAGCCCGCGCTCCAGACCCGCAGCACGCGATCGCGCTTGGTATCGCGCAATTGCGGCAGAACATCGCGATAGAGCATGTCGAAAACCTGCAAATCGCGAAAGAAGCTGCTCTCGTTATTGAGCAGCGCGTTGACGACATCCTCCTCCAGTCGCGGATCGCGTGCCGATACCAGCTTCGCCGCGAGCGCGTCGATATCGGCCAGTCCGTGCGTCCGCATCACTGGCCGCAGCGCGGTTTCGGTGCGCCACGCGCGATTTTCCGACAATACCTGGCCCGTGCGCGCCTCCAGCAGACCGGTCAATATGCGGGTCGCCCCTTGCGACGGCGGCGCAGGTGCAGCGGACACCATCAGCTGATCGCCCGCGCGCGCTGGGCCACGAAGGGCATGATCATTTCAGGTGCGAGCAGCGCGCTGGTCAGGCCCGCCTCGGCCGCCGAACCCGGCATGCCCCATACGACACTGCTGCCCTGGTCCTGCGCGACGATCCAGCCGCCCGCGGCAACGATCGCGCGCGCGCCCAGCAAACCGTCGCGGCCCATGCCGGTAAGGATGATCCCCGCGGCACCCGGTCCATAGGCTTCGGCCATCGCAGCGAACATGGGATCGACTCCTGGCAGATTGCCGGACGCCGTGCGTTCGGGATTGAGGATGATGTTGACCCGACCGTCCCGGCCGCGCCGACATTCAAGATTGGCGTCGCCGGGCGCGACATAGACCGTGTCCGGCGCCAACAACGCCCCATGACGGGCGACTTTCACCGGCAGGGTCGTCATCCGGGCCAGTTGCTCCGCAAAATAGCGGGTGAAGCTGACCGGCAGATGCTGGGTGACCAGAATGGGCACGCCGAGCGGCGCTGCCAGGCCTGCGAACAATTGTCCGAGCGCGTGGATGCCACCGGTCGATGCGCCGATGCCAAGGCAGCCGAGCGGCGCCGCGTTGCGCTGCGGCGCCATGCGCAGCGGCGGCGGGGCGGCGGATATCGCGCCGGCCGCCTGTTCGCCGAACAGCCGTCCGAGCCTGTCCAGCAGCATCTGGGGAAACTGGTTGCCAAAGGCGCCACTGTCGGGCTTGGCGAGAATGTCGCTGGCGCCGAGCGCCAGCGCCTCGACCGCAGCCGCGCTGCCTTCTTCGCAACTCCCCGACAGGATGACGACCTTGGCGCCCCCGCTGGCACGCAGAATTGCGGGTAGCGCGGCAAGGCCGCTTTGCCCCGGCAGTTCGATGTCGAGCAGGATGAGGTCGGCATGATCCCTTTCAAGGAACCGCAGCGCATTTTCGGCCATTTTGCTCTTTTGCGCGACCACAAAGCCGGGATGGCCCTGCAATATCCGCTCGATCACGGTTCGCACCACGACAGAATCGTCGACGATCAATGTTCGGATCGCCGACCCGTCACGATTGCTGCTTGCGGTGATGGGCACCATTGCCGACATGGATAACTTTCTGGACGTCGAGAGTGGACAGGCTGTTGGCAGGACCTCGGTCAGATCACTCCAACTATCGCCAGCTTGCTTTCCAGCGTTTCGCGATCGAACGGCTTCATCACATATTCGTCCGCCCCGGCTTCCACAGCGGCCTTGATGTGGCTGATGCCGTTTTCGGTGGTACAGAAAATGATCTTGGGCCGCGCACTCAACTTGGCGAGCGAAAGCGCCTGGAGAAATTCCATGCCGCTCATCACCGGCATATTCCAGTCCAGCAGCACCACGTCGGGGGCAGCCGCCTCACATTGGGTGAGCGCATCCTGCCCATCCACCGCCTCGGTGACGCTCAGGTCGAGCGATTCCAATATATGTCGGGCCACTTTGCGAATGACCTTCGAGTCATCGACCACCAGGCAGTTTTTCATGAAGCGTCCCTTTATATATGCTTCGGCAATGGTCGAACCGTAACGGACATTGTTGAGCGATTGGTAAACGCGGCAGGCACGATATTCTCACGCCGCCACCAGCACCGATCCTGTGTCCACGAAGTTGGCGAGCGACACGAGCAGGCATGGCCCATGTTCGTCTTCCACCAGGCCGCGGGCAAAGGGCACCCAGGCGGGGTCCAGTTGCCCCCGCAGCGGCAGTTCGCCCTCCATCACCGCGCAGATGTCGGTCACGCCATCGACCATCAGGCCATAGCTGTGGCCGGCGATGTTGGCGATGATGGCCAGGCCGCGCTGGTCCGACGGTGTCGGCATGCCTCGGATCAACGCCGCCGGATCGATGATCGTCAGCACGCGGCTGCGCAGCGCCGACAAACCTGCAACGTGCGGGGCCATCCCTGGCACCGGCGAAATATCGGTCAGCTTGACCACCGCCTCCACTTCGCCCGTTTCCACCGCGATGCGCGTGCCGGCCAGGGTGGCGAACAGATAGAGCTGGCTCATTGAACCCTCCTTCACGATCGCGCCGATGAAATCGCCGCCATCAACGCGTCACGATCATAACGATAGATGCTGCTGTCTTCGGGGCCAGCCGAACGCGGCGTCGCGCGCAGGCGCAGGATCGGCCGATCGGCAAGATCAGCCGCCACGGTGGTGCCGGGCATCGAACACAGGATGACGTCGCCGTCTCCCGCGACGATGTCGTGGGCCAGGCCCAGGACCACTTCATGCCCCGCCTGACGCAACAATGGCGCCAATATTTCGCGGGTCCAGCCATCGTCGCCATCGGCCAGCAGGCAGCGGCCGGACGTGCGCTCGACGATCTGCTCGTCGGGCAGGCCGGCGAACAGCGCAAAGGCGTCGATCACTTCCAGATGCTCGCCGTCGATCAGCGCGACCCCGCCCACCATGCCGTGCGCCGCGACCATGTCGGGCACCAGCGGCATGTCCACGATGTCGAAGACGGCGGCAACCGGGTAGCAGGCATCGCGGACGCCATCACGCAGGCGCAGCGCTGTGACCGTATCCGTATCGAACCGATGCAGGCCATTGGCGACCGGCAATATCCGCCCTTCGAGCCGGACGAAGGCGCGCCCGCCCGAACAGCCGAAGCTGTCGGCCGGCAGATCTTCGACACGTTCGATCAGCGAAAGCGGAAGCAGGCGGCGTTCGCCCGAAATTTCCTCGAACCGCAGCGCCGCGACCATTTCGACATGCGCCTGCGCGTCGGCGCGCGCATCCTGCGCGCGGGCCGCCTGATCGTCGATGATGTTGGGCAGCTGCGCGGCCAGCGCCAGGCCGCCGGCGTCCAGCAACAGCATCGGCCTGCCATTGTCGGGCAGGGTCATGCCGGCATAGACGCCCGATGCCATGATCAGCGGCGACGCCGGGCGGATCACCAGTTCCTCGTGATTTTCCACCATGGACACGCCCATGGCAAAGGGAACGCCCGATGACGACCGCACGACCATGATGGCGCGCGGGATGGCCTGGACCGGCTTTTCAAGGCCCAGCACATCTTCAAGATCGATCATGGAATGGCGCACGCCCCGGATCGTGGCGATCCTTGCGCCGCCGGCCTCGTGGATGGCGAGCGTTTCATTGTTGTCATGCAGGATTTCGACGACGGCGGCACGGGGAATGGCGAAATGCAGCCCCCCCGCCTGGATCGTCAGCCCCGGAATGATGGTGAGCGTCAACGGCACACGCAGGGTAATGCACAATCCCTTGCCGGGATGATTGTCCAGCGCGATCAACCCGCCGATCCGCTCGACATTGGCGCGCACCACATCCATGCCGACACCCCGGCCCGATACGGCTGTCACCTGCTCGGCGGTCGATAGTCCGGCCTGGAATATCAGGTCCAGCTTTTCGGCCTCGCTCATGCGGTCGGCGGCTTCGGGCGTCAGCCGGCCCGCGCTGATCGCCTTGTCGACCAGGCGGCGCGTATCGATACCGGCGCCGTCGTCGCGGATTTCGATGACGATCTGGTTGCCCGACTGGCGCGCGGTCAGGCTCAACTGCCCGACTTCCGGCTTCCCCAGCGCCCGGCGGCGATCGGGCGTTTCGATGCCATGGTCGACGCTGTTGCGCACGATATGGGTAAGCGGGTCGACGACCATCTCCACCATCTCGCGGTCCATCTCGACATCGCCGCCTTCCAGGCTGAGGTCGATGCGCTTGCCAAGATCGCGGCACAGGTCGCGGACCATGCGCGGCACGGCGGTAAAGAGGCGGTCGACGCGCTGCATCCGCGTCTTGGAAATCACGTCGCGCATATCCGCGACGCACGTCGACAGCCGGTCGAACGCGCTGTCGAGTTCGGGGTCGGCCGACCGTTCGCGCAGCTTGCGGGACAATTCGTTGCGGGCCAGCACCATGTCGGACACGCCGTTCATCAACTGGTCGATCAGCGACAAAGGCAGGCGGATGGTGCGCGGAGCGACCTGCGATGCGGTCGGCCGTGATGCGGGCTGGGCCGGAACCGGCGTCAGGCGGTGGTCCGCATCGTCACCGGCATTCACTTCACGCTCGGCCAGTTGACCGATCAGGAAATCGTCATTGCCATTGGGCAGCGCCGTGCCCATCGCCACCGCTTCGGTCAGTTCGCCGATCCGGTCCATGATTGCCAGCACGGCACTGACCGTCGCTGGATCGGCGGCGCGTTTGCCCGCGCGGATGTCGGACAGGACGTCCTCCGCCGCATGGCTCAACCGCTCGAAGCGCGGCAGGTTAAGGAATCCGCAACTGCCCTTGACCGTGTGGAAAAACCGGAAGATCGCATCGAGCCGGTCGCGATCGGCTGGATTGATCTCCCACGCCACGACCTCGCCCGCCAGCGCTTCCAGCGTTTCCTGCGTCTCGGAAATGAATTCCTGAAGTAGTTCGTCCATGCCCCACGATCCATTCGATGCGCAGCCTGCATCTTGGAATGAGCATGGTTAAATCATGGTTAAAGGCGGCGCATCGCCAGTTATAAAAAGGGCTCCGCGACTGTGCCGCGAAGCCCTCCATCGGTCGGGTAGTTACCGAAAGGATCAGTTCTTGTCTTCGACCGCATCGGCAGCAGCTTCGCCGGCCTCGCGCGTGGCCTCGGCCTTGTTCTCGATCTTGTCCGCGGCGTTTTCCGCTGCATTCTCGGCGCTGCCGGTCAGGTTATCAGCCATGGCTTCCATGTTGTCGGCCTGGTTATCGAGTGCGTCCGCCTGATTCTCGTATGCGTTCTCGACCTTGTTCTCCTGCGCCGAATCGCAAGCAGCGAGCGCGACGAGGCTGGCGAGGCCAAGGACTTTGACGATGGTTTTCACGGCGTTTCTCCTGTTGTGCCCCCGGGGGCTGACGACATCGGCACAGGGCGGCACGACCATGCGATCGTCCACCAGCCCTGACGCGCAACAACCTGTCGTACGCCCGATGGTTCCCGTCGCATGCTCGGCTCGTCGCAACATTGCTATTTTTTCACCGAATCCCTGATCTCCCGCAACAGCAGAACCTCCTCGCTCGGACCGGCGATTTCGGCCTCCGGCTTGGGCATCAGCCTGTTCACCGCCTTGACCAGCAGAAAGATGATGAAGGCCAGGATCACGAAGTTGACGAACACCGTCAGGAACTCGCCCCATCCCAGCATGGCCACGCCGGCCGCCTTCAGGTCGGCATAGCTTTGGGGATTGCCCTTGAAGCCGGCGGGGATTGGGCCGAGCTGAACGAAATATTCCGAAAAATTCACGCCGCCGAACAGAAAGCCCACGACCGGCATGATAAGATCGTCGGTAATCGACTTGGTAATGGTCGCGAACGCGCCGCCGATGATGACGCCGACGGCCAGGTCGATCACGTTGCCGCGGTTGATGAAAGTCTTGAATTCAGAAATCAGGCCCATTGTCCTACCTTTTCACCGTTGCACCATGTTGTTTTCATGAGCCGTTGCGCGGCTCATCACAACCGCCTATTTCCATGGCGCAACACAGCAAAGGATATCCCATGCCGTTCGTGCGTCGCATCACGCCCACTATTCTTGTCCTGTTCGGAGCGCTCAGCCTGTCCGCCTGCGGCATCAACAGCGTGCCCACGGCGGAGGAGGAAGCCAAGGCCAAATGGGCCGACGTTCAGGCGCAATATCAGCGCCGGTCGAACCTGATCGGCAATCTGGTCGCGACCGTGAAGGGCGCGGCGAAGCAGGAACAGGACACGCTGGTGCGCGTCACCGAGGCGCGGGCGAAGGCGACATCGGTTCAGGTCAGCGCGGATGATCTGTCCGATCCCGCAAAGGTCGCGCAGTTCAGCCAGGCGCAGGCGGCCCTCAGCCAGGGCCTTGGACGCCTGCTGGCCTCGGTCGAGGCCTATCCCGAACTCAAGTCGAACCAGAATTTCCTCGAACTGCAATCGCAGCTTGAGGGGACGGAAAACCGCATCGCAGTCGCGACCCGCGACTATAATGAAGCGGTGCGTGCCTATAACACCCGCATCCGCACCTTCCCCGACGCGATCGGCGCCAAGATCATTCATGGCGCCAAGCCGATGACGCCTTATCAGGCCACCACTCCGGGCGCGGAAGAGGCTCCCAAGGTCGATTTCGGCGGCTAGGGACGTGATCGCCCGACTGCCGCTTTTCCTCACGCTGCTGGCCTTTGCGCCCGCAGCGCAGGGCCAGTCCTTTCCTGCCCTGTCGGGCCGGGTGGTCGACGCCGCGAACATCCTCGACCCGGCGCAGGAAGCGACGCTGACGCAGAAGCTCGCCACGCTGGAACAGCAAAGCGGGCGGCAGCTGGTGGTCGCGACCATCGCCGATCTACAGGGCCATGACATTGCCGATTATGGCTACCGGCTTGGCCGCGACTGGCAATTGGGGTCCAAGGACAAGGATGACGGCGCGCTGCTGATCGTCGCGCCCAACGACCGCAAGGTGCGGATAGAGGTCGGCTACGGGCTGGAAGGCATACTGACCGACGCCTTGTCGTCCCGCATCATCCGCAACGCCATCGCACCCCGGTTCAAGGCTGGCGATTATCCCGGCGGCATCGACGCGGGCGTGAGCGAAATCGGCACGCTGCTCACCCTGCCGCCAGAAGAGGCCGCCGCCCGCGCAAAGGCGGCCGAAGCACAGCAACGCGACGGCAGGCAGCAGGGCGGCGTGCCGGTAATGCTGATCTTCTGGGGCATCATGCTCGTCGCCTTCCTCGCGCTAAGGCTGTTCGGCCGGCAGAAGGGCCAGCGCTATCGCGGCGGCACCGGGCCGGTGATCCTGTGGGGGCCTGGTGATTCAGGATGGGGCGGCGGTTCGTCCTGGGGTAGCGGCGACTCCGGCTGGGGTGGTGGCGGCGGCTTTTCGGGCGGCGGCGGCAGCTTCGGCGGCGGTGGCGCGTCGGGAGACTGGTGATGGCGCATATCCGATCCTTGAGCGAAGCCGATCATGCGCTGGTCACCGCCGCGGTGTCGCAGGCCGAGCGCCAGACCGACGGCGAAATCGTCACCATCGTCGCACAGAATAGCGACGCCTATCATGATGCCGGGCTGCACTGGGCGATCGGCGCGGTCTTCCTCGCGCTCTCCATCGTCGCGGTTTTCCCCGGCCACTTTCGCAATGCCTTCGCCCATCTGATCGGCAGCTGGGACCATCATATCGAAGACTGGACGTTCCTGACGCTGCTGCTGGGGCTGCTGATCGTCAAGTTCCTGGCCGTCCGCTACGCGTTGGCGTGGCGCCCCTTGCGCATGGCGCTGACGCCCCGGTCGACCAAGCGGCGGCGCGCGCGACGCCGGGCGATCCTGCTGTTCCGCGCCATGGCGCAGGGCCGCACCCGCGGGCGAACCGCCGTGCTGATCTATGTCTCGATCGATGAACATCATGCCGAACTGGTCGCCGACAGCGCGATCAATGAAAAGGTCGCGCCCGTGATATGGGGCGAAGCGATGGCGGCGCTGATCGACGGCGTACGGGCGGGCGAAGCGGGACGCGGCATGGCCGATGCCGTGGCCAAGGTGGGCGAGGTGCTGGCGCTTCACTTCCCGCGCAGCGCCGACGACAGCAACGAACTGCCCGACCGGCTGATCGAATTATGACCGACGGCCATGGCGCCGACGCGCCCGAAGAGATCATGTGGGAAGGCCGCTTCATCACCGCCAAGCGGCGTGGACGATGGGAATATGTCGGGCGTGCGCGCGGCATCCGCGCAGCCGTGATCCTGGCGATCGACGATGGCGCGGGCGATCCTCACGTCATCCTGGTCGACCAGTATCGCGTGCCGCTGGGCAAGCGCTGCATCGAACTGCCTGCCGGCCTGGTCGGCGACGATAGCGCGGATGAGGGGGCCGAAACCGCCGCCGCGCGCGAACTGGAGGAAGAAACCGGCTATCGCGCGGGCCGCATGGACAGTGCCGGCGAATATTTCAGTTCGCCCGGCATGGTGTCGGAAAGCTTCACCCTGTTCCGCGCCCATGACCTGGTGCGCGTCAGCGATGGCGGCGGCGTCGAGGGCGAAGACATCGCCGTCCACCGCGTGCCGCTGGCCTCGCTGGCGGATCGGGTCGCGCGCTGGCGGGACGAGGGCTACGCCATCGACGTGAAGCTCCTCCTGCTGCTTGGCGGCGGGCTACTGGCCTAGCCTTCGCTTCGGTCACGCCGCATCGGCCCGCGCCGCATCCGGCATGGCGGAAAGCGCTAAACCAGCCGATACCAGGTCGCGACCCGGTCGAGCGCCAGCGTCAGCACCAGCTTGCCCGCGCGCGATGGCCAGCCGAGCGACCTTTCCGCCGCGATCAGCCCCTCGCCCGCGCACGCCACCCGCCACAATATATCGGCCAGTCCCGGCCCCGCCGCGCCGATCGCGCCGTCGAAGCGTTCGCGCGCCGAAAGCTGCGCCGCGCTGGGATCGGGAGCTCGCGACGCGCCGCCGCGCCGACTGCCGCCCGTCGGCGATGCGTCCCATCGCATCGTCACCCGCGCGCCCAGGCCCGCTTTCTCCCAATCCTGGCGCAATTGCTCGCCGGCGCGATAATGGCGCTCGCTCAAGCGCCCGCGCGCATGCAGCCACGCCAGCGGCGATTCGCCCAGATTGACCATCACCTCCCGCACCGTCCCCTGCGGATCCTCGATATGCTGACGGATGAAGGTCTCGCTCCGTGACGTCATGGTCGCTCCTGTGCCCGATATTGGTCAAAACACTTGCCACGACGTCCAAATTGTAGGAAAGAAGAAAAACCATATAGGTTACTTATTCGCCATGATCACTCGCATTCGCGATGTCCGCCGTGCCAAAGGCCTGACTCTGGAACAGGTCGGTGCGCTATGCGACCCGCCTACCACCGCGCAAACGATCGGGCGGCTGGAAACGGGCACGCGCACCGTATCGGTAAATTGGCTGAACCGGATCGCGGCGGCGCTGGGCGTGACCAGCGCCGAACTCGTCGATCTTCCGGGGCAGGCGATGATGCCCGTCGCGGCGTTGCTCGGTCCTGATGGCGCGCGTGCCCCCACTCGCCCGCTGGCCTTCGCGCCCATGGTCGCGTCCGACGCCATGGTGGGGGTACAGGTCGTGGGCAGCGTTGGCGACTATCGCAGCGGCGACCAGCTATGGTGCCAACGCATCGAACCATCGGGATTTGCCGACGCGCTGAACCGCGATATCCTCGCGCCCCGCCCCTCCGGCCGCTTCGCCTTTGGCCGGCTGATCGGATGCGACGATAGCCGATTGCTGATCCTGCCGCCCGGACCAGGCAACCGTCAGCAGGTGATCGGCAATGCGCCATGGATCGCGTTGGCCGCCCAGCTCATCCGAAATCTGTGAACGGGCCTAACGCTCGGTTAACCCTGGCGTTATAGGGGATAGTGATGGCGCTCAAGGTCCTGATGCTTTCCACTTTGTTTCCCGACATCAGCCGGCCCAATTTCGGCGTCTTCGTCGAACGGCAGGCTCGTGAATTGGCCAGTCGCAGCGAAGCGCATGTCACGGTGATCGCACCCGTCGGCATTCCGCCATGGCCACTGTCGCGCGCCGCCCCCTATGCCGCGCTGCGCGCCCTGCCCCGGCATGAACGTTGGCAGAACCTGACCGTCCATCGCCCGCGCTTTCCGATCATTCCCAAGTTCGGCGGCCGCACCAATGTCACCACCATGACCCGCGCCATCCTGCCGCTGGTCCGCCGCCTGCATGGCGAACGCCCTTTCGACGTGATCGACGCCAGCTTCTTCTTTCCCGACGGCCCCGTGGCGCAGCGTCTGTCGAAAGCGATCGGCGTGCCCTATTCGGTCAAGGCCCGGGGCGCCGACATCCATTATTGGGGCAAGCGCAGGGGCACGCGGAAACTGGTCCTGGGGGCGGCCGAGGGCGCCGCCGGGCTGCTGGCGGTATCGGCGGCGATGCGACGGTCGATGATCGACATGGGGGTCGATGGCGACAAGATCCGCGTCCATTATACCGGCGTGGATCTCGACCGGTTCCAGATTTCGGATCGCGATGCGGCCAAGGCGGCGCTCGGCTTTGCCGGCAAGCCGGCGATTTTGAGCGTCGGCGCGCTGATCCCGCGCAAGGGGCAGGATCTGCTCATCCGCGCCCTGCCCGCCATTCCCGACGCAGTGCTGCTGCTGGCGGGGCATGGGCCGGACCGCACGGCGCTCGAACGACTGGGCGCGGAGCTTGGCGTCGACGACAGGCTGGGGATGCTGGGCGCGGTCGCGCATGCCGATCTGCCAGGACTCTATGCCGCCGCTGACGTGATGGCGCTGCCGTCAGCGTCCGAGGGTCTCGCCAATGCCTGGGTCGAAGCGCTGGCATGCGGTACACCCGTCGTCATCAGCGACGTTGGCGGCGCCCGCGAACTGGTCGACCGGCCCGAAGCGGGGCAGATCGTTGACCGAACGCCCGAAGCCATTGCCGATGCGATACGCACCATCCTCGCCGCCCCGCCGCCTAGGGAAGCCGTGCGCGAAACGGCGCTGCGCTTCACCTGGACCGCGAATGGCGACACGCTGCTCGACCACCTGCAACGGATCGCCGGGAAATAGACGCGACAGTCCATCGGCGTGGCCCGCAACAGCTACGGTGACGATGCAACCAGCCAAGTCCGCCGGTGCGCTGTCAGGCCGACGGACAGTCCTGTGCATCGATCCGCGCGGACTGCGGGCGATGGAGCCGGGCGCCGATGGCTTGCCCGATCAGGATCAGCGTCGGCTTGCCGTCGGCAAGCGCCTGCGCCGTCAGCGGGAGCAGATCGAGACGGGTGTGGACGAGCCGCTCCGTCGGCAGGCTGACATCGCTGGCGATCAGCACCGGCGTCGTGGGCGACAGGCCATGGGCGACCAGCATCGCGCTGATTTCGCTGGCGGCGGCGCGACCCATGTAGAAGGCCAATGTGCTTTGCGCGTCGGCGAGCGCCGCCCAGTCGAGATCGAGCGGCGTGCCGGCCATCGCGTGCGCGGTCACGAACTGCACCCGGCGGGCAAATCCCCGCAGCGACAGCGACAATGTGGCCGAAGCGGCGGCGGCGCTGGCGGCGGTGATGCCGGGGCAGATGCGCGCGCTCACGCCATGATCGGCCAGCGCGTCGACCTCTTCGGCCGAACGACCGAAGATCGACGGATCGCCGCCCTTGAGCCGCACGACCCGCTCGCCCGCCAGCGCGGCGGCGACGAGCAGGTCGTTGATGTCGTCCTGCGCCTTGCTGTGACGGCCCGACCGCTTGCCGACCGCGACCCGGCGGATATGCGCGGGGATCAGGTCAAGCACGCCTTGCCCCACCAGCGCGTCATAGAAGATGACCGTCGCGGCGCGCATCAGCTTTTCCGCCTTGCGCGTCAAAAGGTCGGGATCGCCCGGCCCCGCGCCTACCAGCCACACTTCGCCCGGTCCGATCAGGTCCTCGTCACGCATTGGCCAACTCCGCGATCTCGCCGATCATTTTGGCGATGGCGGGACGACATGACCCGCAATTGGTGCCCGCCGACAGCGCCCGGCCGACTTCGTCCACGCTGGTCAGCCGCCCGTCGCGGATCGTTTCCAGGATCGTCGTCATCCCCACGTCGAAACAGATGCAGACGATCGGCCCGCGATCGACCTGCGGCGCGGCGGGGCGGCCAGCCAACAGCTCCATCACCGGGGCGACGCTCGCTGCGGAAAGCTGGGCGACCAGCCATTCGCGCGCCGGCAGCATCGCCGCCGTACTGGAAACATAGAGCGCCGCCTGGATCCGCCCCTCGCCCACGACGGCGGCGCGCAACGTCCCGCGCGCGGGATCGCTGCTTTCGATGCGGTCGCCCCTGGGCAACAGCGCCTTGGCGAACTGGACGGGGTCGCCGGCACCTGCAATCTCGACCAGCCAGCCCTGCGGCACCCGCACCTTGGTGGCATAGAGCGCGTCGATGGCGTCGGGCGCCTCGCGCAGGATGGCAAAGCCCCGCCATTGCGCGTCCAGCTTTTCAACGCGCGCGGGGGTCGATTTGAAACCGGGCTGGCCCGAATGCGGATCGACCAGCGGCCTTGGCAACAGGCCGG
This sequence comes from Sphingobium anseongense, assembly GCF_037725245.1. NCBI lineage: Bacteria > Pseudomonadati > Pseudomonadota > Alphaproteobacteria > Sphingomonadales > Sphingobiaceae > Sphingobium > Sphingobium anseongense. The sequence goes on from NZ_JBBJUL010000001.1 coordinate 290,172, forward strand.
TACGCCCCCCGGTCGACTGCCGGTCGGTCCAATGGATCGGGGTGAAGATTTCGCCGCGTCGCTGGCCGTCGTTGATGCTGACCCGAAAGGCGCTGTCGCCCTGCGGCGTCGCAACGCGGGCGATATCGCCATCTTCCAGGGCCAGCGCGGCGGCATCGGCCGGATGCATATCGACCAGCGGCTCCTGCCGGTGCGCCGACAGCTTCGCCGACAGGCCGGTCCGCGTCATCGTGTGCCACTGGTCGCGATAGCGGCCGGTGTTGAGCGTCATCGGCCATTGCGCCAGCGCGCCCTGCAGGTCGATCTGGCTGGCCGTGACCAGCCGGGCCTTGCCATCGGCGGTGGGAAAGCGGCCATCGTCGAACGGCACATTGCCCCAGCGCCACGGCGTCAGTTCGTCATAGGCGGGATTGGAGATGGACGAATGGCGCTTCAGGTCGAACAGCCGCTGGCCGTCATTCTGATATGCCGACAGCCGCGCATGTTCGCGATAGATATCGACCGGCCGGTCATAGGCGAATGCCTCGCGCCAGCCCATCGCGCGCGCCACTTCGGTGACGATCCACCAGTCGGGCTTCACCTCTGCGGGCAGCGGAAATATGGCGCGCTGGCGGCTGATCAGCCGGTCGGAATTGGTGACCGTGCCGTCCTTTTCGCCCCATCCGGCGGCGGGCAGCTTCACATGGGCAAAGCGCGCGGTGTCGGTATCGGCGATACAGTCCGACACCACCACGAACGGACATTTGCCGAGCGCGGCGCGCACCATGTTCGCATCGGGCAGCGACACGGCGGGATTGGTCGCCATCACCCACAGCGCCTTGACGCGGCCCTCGTCGATCTGGCGAAACAGGTCGACGGCCTTCAGCCCCGGCTTGGTCGCCATGTTGGGCGCGGCCCAGAAGCGGCCGACGCGCGCGACATTGTCCGGCGCGAAATCCATGTGCGCGGCAAGCGTGCTCGCAAGCCCGCCCACTTCGCGGCCACCCATCGCATTGGGCTGGCCGGTGATCGAAAAGGGCGCGGCGCCCGGCTTGCCGATGCGGCCGGTGGCGAGATGGACATTGATGATCGCGTTGACCTGGTCGGTGCCGCGGATCGACTGGTTGATGCCCTGGCTGAACATGGTGACCGTGCGCGGCGTGCCGACGAACATTTCGTAGAACTGCTTGAGCAGCGTGGGCGACACGTCGCAAATGCGCGCCACCGACCAGATATCATGTCCGGTGCGGATATGCTCCCAAAAGCCCTCGGGCGCATTGACGCTGTCGCGAAGGAAGGTCGGATCGGTTGCGCCCACCTGTTCGCAATAGGCGAGCAGCCCGTTCATCAGCGCGACGTCGCTGCCCGGCCGGATCGGCAGGTGCAGATCGGCTTCCTCGCAGGTTTCGGTGCGGCGCGGGTCGATGACCACCAGCCGCGTGCCGCGTGTCGCACGCGCCGCCATGATCCGCTGATACACGATGGGATGGCACCAGGCCGTGTTGGACCCTACCAGCACGATCAGGTCGGCCCGGTCCAAATCCTCATAGGTGGCGGGAACGACATCCTCGCCAAAGGCGCGTATGTGCCCCGCAACCGCGCTCGACATGCACAGCCGGCTGTTCGTGTCGATATTGGCCGATCCGATGAAGCCCTTCATCAGCTTGTTGGCGACATAATAGTCTTCGGTCAGCAGTTGCCCCGAAACATAGAAGGCAACGCTGTCCGGCCCGTGCCTGGCGATGGTGTCGCGAAAGCGCTTGGCGACGAGGCCGATCGCCTTGTCCCAGCTCGCGCGCTTGCCGCCGATCTCAGGATAAAGCAGCCGCCCCTCCATCCCCACCGTCTCGCCCAGATGGGTGCCCTTGGAACAGAGCCGGCCCTGGCTGGCGGGATGAGTTTTGTCTCCCTCGATCTGGACGCTGCGTTCGCCGGTCGGCGTCGCGCGGATGCCGCAGCCGACGCCGCAATAGGCGCAGGTAGTGCGGATCGCGCTCATCTCAGGCCGCGATCCTCAGTGTGGACTGGCGGCAGATCAGGACGCGGCCACCGCTGATCTTGACCGGAATGGTCGGCGTGCAGCCCTTGTCCTGGCCCTGCGCCTCCCCCGTTTCCAGGCTGATGACCCAGTTGTGCAGCGGGCACGCGACGCTGTTGCCATGGACGATGCCCTGGCTCAGCGGCCCCTTCTTGTGCGGACAGCTGTTGACCAGCGCATAGACATGGTCGCCGCTGGTGCGGAACACGGCGATCTCGCCCGCGCCCGCGACCGGCACGGTTCGCGCACCGCGCAGCGGTATGTCGGTGACAGGCCCGATGTCCAGCCATTCGGGGGCGATATGGTCGAGGGCGCTCATGCAAATGCTCCGGCAAGGGGACGGACCTGGGCAAGCGGCTGATGCAGTTCGCTTTCCGCGCCTTGTGCTCTTTCCGCCCACGGATCGTCCTGGCTGAAGCTCTGGCTGAACCAGAAGCGTGTCGCCAGCGCGTCGCGTCCTTCGGCATCCTCTAGCAGCCGAGCCTTGAGATAGTCCATACCCACCCGCTCGATCCATGGCGCGGTGCGCTCAAGATAGCGGGCTTCCTCGCGATAGAGCTGCACGAAGGCGGCGGCATGATGCATCGCTTCCTTCTCCGTGCCGACCTTGCACAACAGGTCGGTGGCGCGGACGTGGATGCCGCCATTGCCCCCGACATGCAGTTCATAGCCTGAATCGACGCAAACGACGCCGAAATCCTTGATCGTGGCTTCGGCGCAATTGCGCGGACAGCCCGATACCGCCATCTTGAACTTGTGGGGCATCCAGCTGCCCCAGAAGCCCTGTTCCAGCTTGACGCCAAGCCCGGTCGAATCCTGCGTACCGAAACGGCACCATTCGGAACCGACGCAGGTCTTCACCGTGCGCAGCGCCTTGCCATAGGCATGGCCCGACACCATGCCCGCGGCGTTGAGGTCGGCCCAGACGGCGGGCAGGTCCTCGCCCTTGATGCCGAAGATGTCGAGCCGCTGGCCACCGGTGACCTTGACCATCGGCGCGTCATATTTCTCGACCACGTCGGCGATCGCGCGCAGTTCCTGCGGCGTTGTCAGGCCGCCCCACATGCGCGGCACCACCGAATAGGTGCCGTCCTTCTGGATGTTGGCGTGCATCCGTTCATTGACGAAACGGCTCTGCTGATCGTCGACATATTCTCCCGGCCAGGCGCACAGCAGATAGTAATTGAGCGCGGGCCGGCAGGATGAGCAGCCGTCGGGCGTGGCCCAATGCAGTTCCTGCATCACCTGCGGAATGGCCTTCAGGCTCTTTTCCAAGATCAGCTTGCGAACATCGTCATGGCCAAAGCTGGTGCATTTGCACATCGTCTTCGGCCCGGCCTCAACCTCTTGGCCCAGCGTCAGCGCCAGCAGCGTTTCGACAAGGCCGGTGCACGATCCGCACGATGCGGACGCCTTGCATGCCCCCCGCACCGCGTCCAGGCTGGCCGCGCCGCCGGCGATGCAGGAAACCACCTGGCCCTTGCTGACGCCGTTGCAGCCGCAAATCTCGGCATCGTCCGAGAGCGCCGCAACGGCTGCCTTAGGGTCCGATTGCCCCCCTCCCGAGGCGAAAGCCTGGCCGAAGATCAGGGCGTCGCGGACATCGCTGATGTCCACCCCCTTCTTGAGCAGGTCGAAATACCAGTTGCCGTCACCCGTATCGCCATAGAGCACGGCGCCGACGATGCGGTTCTCCTTGACGATGACGCGCTTGTAGACGCCGCGCGATGCATCGCGCAGGACGATGTCCTCGCACCCTTCGCCGCCCGAAAAGTCGCCGGCGGAAAAGACGTCGATGCCGGACACCTTCAGCTTGGTCGACGTGACCGATCCCTTGTACGGACTGGGCGTCGCCACCAGCGCGTCGGCAAGGCTGCGGCACATGTCCCAGATCGGCGCGACCAGGCCATAGACATTGCCGTCATGTTCCACGCATTCGCCGACCGCCAATATGTCCGCGTCGCTTGTCACCATGTCGTCATCGACCAAGATGGCGCGATTGACCGCAAGCCCCGCCTGTTGCGCCAGCGCGACATTGGGGCGGATACCCGCCGACATGACGACCAGGCTGGCCGGGATATCCCTGCCGTCTTTCAGGCGGATACCCTCGACCTTGCCCTCTCCGTAAATCTCCGCGGTGTTGGCGCCGGTCAGGATGGTCTGCCCGCGCCCTTCCAGCGCGCTTTTGAGCAGCCAGCCGGCGCTTTCGTCCAGCTGCCGCTCCATCAGCGTGTCCATCAGGTGAATGACGGTGACCTTCATGCCCCTTAAGGACAGCCCGTGGGCCGCCTCCAGGCCAAGAAGGCCACCGCCGATCACGACGGCATCCCCCCCCAGGGACGCCGCGCGAACCATATGATCGACATCCGCCATGTCGCGGAAGGAAATGACGCCGGGCAGGTCGTGGCCCGGCACGGGGATGATGAAGGGGTTGGACCCGGTGGCGATCAGCAGCTTGTCATAACCCACGGTCGCGCCCGAACGGCTGGTGACGGTCTTGGCCGCACGGTCGATCGCGACCACCGGGTCCGACACGACCAGGTCGATGCCATGGTCGAGATACCAGCTGCGATCGTTGATGACGATCTGCTCGAAGCTCTTTTCCCCCGCCAGCACCGGCGAAAGCATGATGCGGTTGTAATTGACGTGCGGTTCCGCGCCGAAGATCGTGATCTTGTAGCGATGGGGATCGCGGGTCAGAATTTCCTCGACCGCCCGGCAACCGGCCATGCCGTTGCCGATCACGACCAGATGCTCTCTCGTGTTGATGCTGGGGGACATCGATTACCCTTTCTCTATTGTCTTTTAAGCGCCGGTCAGATCCGCGCGCCTTCCAGCGCGGTGGTCCAGGTGGCGCGCCAGCGTGCCTTGACCCCGACCATCGAGAAGAAGGCGACAAGGGCAAGGCCGGCGAAGATCAGGAAGCCCAGCTGCGGACTGCCGGTCCACTGCTTGGCAAGGCCCAGCGAAGAGGCGAGATAGAAGCCGCCGACGCCGCCGGCGAAGCCGACGAGGCCGGTCATCACGCCCATTTCCTCCTTGAACCGCTGGGGCACGAGCTGGAACACCGCGCCATTGCCGACGCCCAGCGCCAGCATGGCAAGGACGAACAGGCCGAGCGCCATGGCCACCGTGGTCGGACCGGTGCTGATCGCAATCAGCATGGCGGCAGCGAACAGATAGACACCCATCAGCGTCTTGGTCCCGCCGATCCGGTCGGCCAGCGCGCCGCCCATCGGCCGCACCAGCGATCCGGCGAACACGCAGGCCGCCGTGCAATAGCCGGCGATGACCGGGGTCAGCGCGAACTGGTCGGTGAAATAGATCGAGAGCGAAGCGGCCAGGCCGACGAAGCCGCCGAAGGTGACGCTGTAGAACAGCATGAACCACCAGGCGTCAGCCTTTTTGAGCACCGACATATAGTTGGCGAGGCTCTTGGGCGCGGGCGGATTGGGCGCATCCTTGGCCATCGCCATATAGATGACGAACACGATGGCGAGCGGGATCACGGCAAGGCCCAGCACCGCGTTCCAGCCGAACGCCTTGGCGAGCAGCGGCGCGAACAGCGACGCGAGCACGGTGCCCGAATTGCCCATGCCGGCGATGCCGTTGGCCGTCCCCTGATGTTCCGGGCCATACCAGCGGCTCGCTAGCGGCAGTGCGACGGCGAAGCTCGCCCCGGCAAAGCCCAGCACCACGCCGAGCGCGATCGTCGCGCCAAAGCTGTGCACGCCCAGCATCCAGGCGACGGTCAGGCCGACCATCACGATGACCTGGCCGATCGCGCCGGTCAGCTTGGGACCGATGCGGTCGACCAGCAGCCCGTTGACGATCCGCAGCACCGCGCCGGCCAGCGTCGGCACCGCGACCATCAACCCCTTTTGCGCGGCGTTGAGGTCCAGATCCTTGGCGATCATCGGCGCGAGCGGGCCAAGCAGCACCCACACCATGAAAGCGAGGTCGAAATAGAGGAAAGCGGCAAACAGCGTCGGGCGATGGCCCGCGCTCCAGAAACCCTTGTTCATTGAAATCCCTGACATGCGAATGGACGGAACAGGGGAACGCGACGCCCTCTTGCAACGGATGCAGGGGGGAGAAGGCTGGCGGTCCGACGGCGGTTGGAAGGCAGGCGATCCATTGCGGCGGCCATGGCGCGGCGATGGGCGAACGATGCCGCCCCCTTCGCTTCAACCATGATGCCGTTGCGTCCGCACATTGATCGCGATCCCTTCGAGCACAAAAAAAAGCCGCCAGAAACGCGATCCACGAGGATCGGTTCGGGCGGCGTCGTTGCCTGGTGCCACACACGTCCGGCTGGACGAGCGGGCGATGCGGACGGCCCGTCATTGGACCGATTGCATCTATGGATAGCCGGACTTCATCGCCCGACTGTCCTTAAACTGTCATTCTTGCAGGCAGTTGGCAAGGCCGAATTTTTCGCAATGCAGCATTTGCAATCGGCGTTGCTAAACTATTGGAATGGCGCGGGCGGTGGCTGCAAGCTGCTGCGCGGCATAGTCCATCGCCCGGTCGGGATCGAACAGCATCCCGTCGAAGAATCGATCCGGCCCCATGATGAGTCGACCGCTGACCGACGACGCCCCCAGCGGCCGGTCGATTGCGCCTTCGACCTTGGCGCTGGCATTGGGCAGGATCGCGCCGGTTCCCGCGAGCGCGGCGCGATAGACGTCCGGCCGGAACACGCTCACGGCGGCCTCGAACCCGGCGGCATCGAGCGGCGCGTGGCCCCATCGCACCATCTGCGAATAGAGCCACATCGCCTGGCTGCGCCACGGGAAGTTGGCCGCCTCGCGATGGAGGACCAGGAAATCGCGAATATGACGGACCGGCGCATCCCTGCGCGGCACCAGCCGGCCGGACAGGGCGCGCGCGATGATGTCGGCGGGCAGGCCGATATATTCCTCGCGCGCCAGCAATTTGGCGACGTCCCCCTGCTGCCCGCGATCGATGGCGAGCGCGCCGGCGGCATGCAGCGCGCGAATCAGCGCTTCCACCTCGGCGCGGCGTTCGTCCAGCAACGGCGCGCGAAAGGCGAGCAGCTTTTCGACGCCACGGTTCCATATGCCGCTGGTCGACGCCAGGATCACGCCGTCGCCCCGGTCCACCGCCACGCTGTTCCACGGCTCACCCACGCAGGACCCGTCAATGTCCCCCGCCGCCAGCGCATCGGCAACGGCGGGCGGCGGCACGACGATGATTTCGACATCATGGTCGGGGTGGCACCCACAGGCGGCCAGCCAGTAACGCAGCATGTAATTATGGCTCGAATAGCGATGGACGACACCAAAGCGCAGCTTGCGACCCTGGGCGGCGCGGCTGTGCGCGAGCGCGGCCAGCCGGTGCCCGATCGCGCCGACATCATCCCAGTCATCCTCGCCCAGCAGGTCGGCGATGGCGGTCGACACCGTTACCGTATTGCCGTTCAGGCCCAGCATGAACGGCGCGGCCAGCGGCACGGCGGGACGATCCAGCCCGAGCGAGGTCGCGATGGCGAGCGGCGCCACCAGATGCGCGGCGTCGGTGATGCCATAGGTCAGCCGGTCGCGCACCGCCGCCCAGGTGCGGTCGCGATGCAGCTCGATCCTCAGCCCCTCCTGCTTGGCCAGACCATATTCGTGCGCGATGATCGGCAGCGCGGCATCGACCAGGGGCAGGAACCCGATGCGGAACAGGCTCATCCTTCCCCTCCTAACAATGTCTCGGCCGTCACGAGCGCATCGGCAACCTCGGCCAGCCGTCGCCCACTGTCCATCGCCTGCTTGCGCAGCAGCGCATAGGCGGCGGGTTCATCGATGCCGCGGCGCTTCATCAACACCGCCTTGGCCTTGTCGATCGCGCGGCGGTCAGCCAGCGCCGACCTCGCTTCATGCAATTCGTTCTGCAACCGGGCAAAGGCGTTGAAGCGCCGCACCGCCAGCTCCAGCACCGGCTTGATCCGGTCCTTGCGCAGCCCGTCGACGACATAGGCGGAAATGCCCGCATCGACTGCCTCGGCGATCGAGCGTTCGTCCGACTGATCCACGAACATCGCGATCGGGCGCGACAGCGCGCGCGACAGCGCGAAGCTTTCCTCCAGCACGTCGCGGCCGGGATTTTCCAGGTTCATCAGCACGACGTCGGGCGACAGTTCGTGCAGCCGGCGGACCAGCCCGGTGCGCTCGACCAGCACAGTGACATCGGTCAGGCCCACTTCACGCAGGCCCTCCTCGATCACCGCAGCGCGCGCCGCGCTTTCATCGACCACCGCGATCTTCAGAAAACATCCCTCCTGGCGATTCGCCCCGGCATGGAGCGGCTCCGCATGAGCTTTGGAACAAGGCCGCGCTCCGGGGGGATGAGCGCATTCCCGCCGATAGCGCTATTTCTGGCAGGCGACAATCGCCGCGATCACGGCCAGCGTTTCCTGCGGATCGCGCACCCGCACCGTGTCCAGCCCCAATTGCTTGGCGGGATAGTCGTTGCCGCCCGGAAAGATCGCGTCGCCGATGAACATCATCGCGTCGAGCGCGATGCCGCTCGCGTCGCGCAGCTTCTTGAGGCCATAGGCCTTGTCGACGCCTTCGCGCGTGATGTCGATCGACGTCGCGCCGCCCATGTTGATCGACAGGCCCGGCAGGCGCGTGCGCAGGTCCGCCTGGATCACCTTGCGCTTGGCGAAATCGGGGTCCCAATGCTCCTTGGCCTCGATCGGCGCCTGCTGGCCGAGGGCCGAAAAGGTGATCTGGCTGCCGCGATCCTCGATCCGTTCGCCCCAGGTCTGCTCGGGCACGAACCCCGTCGCCTCCAGCGACGCATCGAACGCGGCGAAAATCGCCTGCTTCTGCGCCGCGTCGAACAGCTCGGCGAACACCGGCGACCAGGCGCCGTCGCGATGCGTGTATAATTTGGTCCCCGTGGTCGGCATCAGCCACAGCCGGGCGCGGTCCGCACGCTCGGGCAACCGGCTCGCCACCTGCTTTTCGAACTGTGGCCAGTCGCCGCCGGAAATCACCGCGACATGCGCGACGGCGAGCAGGTCGGCCAGCGCCTCGCCCATGTCCGTGCCCAACGGCTGCTTGCTTTCGGCCAGCGTGCCGTCGAGATCGAAGGCGACCAGTTCTTTCATCGGGAAACTCCACAATATCCGGCGACCAGCCGGCAGGATCAGATGGTTAGCCCCGGTCCCTAGCCATCGCGCCGACCGCAGACAAGCCGAGATTCCGTCCTGAATTCCGGCCGAAACTCCAGTGCGAACACCGTAGACGCAACCGCCTTGTGCGGGACCGGGCAAGTACGGCACAAGAGCCGCGATGATCCGATTCCTGTTGACCCTGCTGCTTGTCGCCCTGTCGTTCGCCCCTGCCAGCGCCGCCGAGCGTGGACCGCTGGTGCTGGCGGCGGCAAGCATGCAGGAAGCGATGAATGCCGCCGCCGACGCCTGGGCCGCGCAAGGCCATCCCCGCCCGATCCTGTCGTTTGCCGCCTCCTCCGCGCTCGCACGCCAGATTCAGGCCGGCGCGCCCGCGGACCTTTTCATTTCGGCCGATGAAGACTGGATGAGCGCGGTGGAAAAGGCCGGAGCGATTCGGCGGGGCACGCGCGCGAACCTGGTCGGCAACCGGCTGGTGCTGGTCGCGCCGGCGGATCGGCCGGTGCGCCTTGCCATCGCGCCCGGTTTCCCGCTCGCCCGCGCACTGGGTCAATCGCGTATCGCCATGGCCGATCCCGACACCGTGCCTGCGGGCCGCTATGGCAAGGCGGCGCTCGAACGTCTGGGGGTATGGCGGGCAGTCGCGCCAAAGGTCGCGCGCGCCGAAAATGTGCGTGCGGCGCTGGCGCTGGTCGAACGCGGCGAAACCCCGCTGGGCATCGTCTATGCGACCGACGCGCGCGCGTCGGCAAAGGTGCGGCTGGTCGGCTTCTTCCCTGCCCGAAGCCATCCCCCGATCCGCTATCCCGTCGCGCGACTGGCGCGCGGCCGCCATGCCGATGCCGAACCCTTTCGCCGCTTCCTGCTGTCGCGCACCGCTCGCGCGATATTCCTGGGCCACGGCTTCACCGCGCCTTGACCATTTTCGACCTGACGACCGACGACTGGGGCGTGATCGCGCTGTCGCTCAAGGTCAGCCTGGTCGCGGTGGGCGCCATGCTGCCGCTTGCCTTCGCGCTCGCCTGGGCACTGGCGCGCGGGCGCTTTCCCGGCAAACTGCTGCTCGATGCGCTGGTTCACCTGCCGTTGGTGGTGCCGCCGGTGGTGACCGGCTGGCTGCTGCTGCTGCTGTTCGGCGCGCGCGGGCCGGCGGGCGCCTGGCTGGAAAGCTGGTTCGGCGTCAGCGTCATGTTCCGCTGGACCGGCGCGGCGCTCGCCGCCGCGATCATGGCGATGCCATTGATGGTGCGCGCCATGCGTCTGTCGATCGAGGCGGTCGACCGCCGGCTGGAGGACGCCGCGCTGACGCTGGGCGCGGGGCGATGGCGCGCCTTCCTGACCATCACACTGCCCTTGTCGGTTCCCGGCATCGCGGCGGGCACCGTGCTCGGCTTTGCCCGGTCGATCGGCGAATTCGGCGCGACCATCACCTTCGTATCCAACATTCCCGGCGAAACCCGCACTCTCCCGCTCGCCATCTATGGCGCGTTGCAGGTGCCCGGCGGCGAAGGCGCGGTCGCCCGGCTGGCGATCATATCCATCCTGCTGTCGCTCGGTGCATTGCTGGCGTCGGAAATATTGGCGCGGCGCATGGGTGGGGGCCATGGCCGCCATGTCCTTTGAAATCAGCCTCATCCGACGCATGGGCGATCGGCGGATCGCGGTGGAGGTCCACGCCGGCCCCGGCGTGACCGCGCTGTTCGGCCCGTCGGGCGCGGGCAAGACCAGCGTCCTCAACATGGTCGCCGGGCTGTTGCGGCCCGACAGGGGGCGAATCGCCGTCGCCGGCGAAACCCTGTTCGACAGCACGGCGGGGATCGACCTGCCCCCTGCCCGGCGTCGCATCGGCTATATCTTTCAGGATGCCCGGCTTTTTCCCCACATGCGGGTGCGCGCCAACCTGACTTACGGATCGCACGGCCGCACCAGCTTGCTTTCGCTCGATGAAGCCGTTGATCTGCTAGGCATCGCGCCCTTGCTCGACCGCTGGCCAGCGACCCTGTCGGGCGGCGAGGCGCAGCGCGTCGCGATCGGGCGGGCGCTGCTCAGCGGCCCGCGCTGCCTGCTGATGGACGAACCGCTGACCTCGCTGGACGCCGCCCGGCGCGAAGAGATATTGACCCTGATCGAACGGGTGCGCGATCGCACCGCCCTGCCCATCCTCTATATCAGCCACGACCGCGCCGAAGTGGACCGACTGGCCGCGCACGTCATCGCGATGCCGCTTTAGCGGACGGCGAGTCATGCCCCACGGGTACGCCCCGCCATTCCCGCCCGTCAAAGCCGTAGCGGATATGATTGCCCCGCTGAAAGCTTTCGCCGGTCCAGGCGATGACCTGAAGCTCGACGTCATTGTTGCGATGGACATGCAGCCAGTTGAAGCTCTGCCGCTCATCGTTGCGAAACCGCGTCGATGTCGCGGTTCCCGCCTGCATCACCAGCGCCGGCCCCGCATGTTCCACCATCTTGCGCGCGGCCTGGGCATAGGTCTGGTGGAAATGCCCGGCCAGCGCGACATGAACGCCCGCGCCCGCCATCGCCATCACCGCGTCGTCATGCCGACCGACCGCTTCGCTCAGTTCCCCGCCCTTGCCGATCGGCATGGAGAAGAGCGGATGGTGCGTGACAAGGATGCGGGTCTTGTCCGGCGCCACATGAGCGAACCGGTCTTCGATCATGCGCATCTGGTCGTCGTTGATCCGCCCGTCCTTGAACGTCAGCGACCGGGCGGTGTTGATGCCGAGCACCGCCACCGACGCACTTTCGAACCAGGGGCAAAGGTCGTTGTCGATGAACCGCCGGTAGCGTCCCAGCGGCGACAGGAAGCGGCGCGCCACATTCCACAGCGGCACGTCATGATTGCCCGGCACGCACAGCAAGGGAAAGCCCATCGCCCGGATACGGTTCACATAGGCCGCCGCTTCGCGAAACTGCGCCACCCGCGCGCGCTGGGTCAGGTCGCCGCTGATGATGACAAGGTCGGGCTGGTGCTTGAGCAGCCACGCTTCGGTCGCGGCCACGACGCGCGGATCGTTGGCGCCGAAATGAATGTCGGAAAGATGGGCTATTCGCGCTGTCATGCCGGTTGAACGAGCAGGACCCACCACGGTTTCACGCCGCCGCGCAAGAAAGGCGGGACCCAAGGGGCCGGCACGGTGTTTGTTGGGACATGGAAACAAAACCCCTGCCGCGGCAAGCCGTCCTGATCGTCAACGCGCGCTCGCGCCGTGGGGAAGCGCTGTTCGAACAGGCCCGCGACAAGCTGGGGGCGGCCGGCATCACCCTTATCGCCGCGCATGGCGTCAAGGACCCGAACCGGATGGCGCCCACCGTCCGCGACGCGATCGCATCGGGCGCGCCGATGGTGATCGTGGGCGGTGGCGACGGATCGCTGTCGGGCACGGTCGATGAACTGGTGGGCAAGCCCTGCGTCTTTGCGGTGCTGCCGCTCGGCACCGCCAACAGCTTCGCGCGGACGCTCGGCCTGCCGCTCGACCTTGACCGGGCGGTCGCGGCGATCGCCACCGGCCGCCGGCGACGGATCGACCTTGGCATGATCAACGGCGATTATTTCGTCAATGCGGCCTCCATCGGCCTGTCACCGATGATCGGCGAGACGGTGCCGCACAATCTCAAAAAATATCTCGGCCGCATCGGCTATCTTGCATGGGCCGCCAAATGTTTCTTCAGCCTGCGCCCCTTCCGCCTTTCGATCAGCGACGAAACGGGCGAAAAGCGGATGTGGGCGACCGAGGTACGCATCCTCAACGGACGTTTCCATGGCGGCGTGGAATTGTCCGATGACGCCGATGTCCAGACCGGCGACATCATGATTCAGGCCGTGACGGGCCGCAGCCTGCTGCGCCTGTCGGCCGACTGGTACGCCAAATTCTTCAGGCTTCGTTCGCGCGACGCGCACACGGTCGAATTCACCGGCCGGGAATTCCGGCTCGACACACGGCCGCACCTGCCCATTTCGATCGACGGCGAAGTGCTGGCGCGCACCCCTGTAACCGTGAAGGTCGCGGCTGCGGCCATCGAAGTGGCCGTGCCGCGCGCCTGAACCGCCCTATCGTCTCGCCACCGCGCGCGCCTGAAGGATGGGCGAGAACAGCATGTTCATGACTTCCACCATCTTGCGGGTCTGGTTGAAGCGCGCATTGGCGACATACAGCACATCCTTGTCGCGCATCATGAAACGCTGCGACAGGAAATAGCTCGACGGCTTCATCAGGTCGATGCGGTAGATGACCGGGCGCTCGCCATTGGGTGCCGTGGCATCGGGCACGAACCGGAATATGAAGACGCCGGTCGGGTCCGCCGATTGTTCGCTGGGGCCACCGGCTCTCGCGACGGCGTCGGACAGCGATACATTCTCGGTCCGAAACGGCACTTCGGACACGGCGCCCGCCGCACCGAATACGGTGAAGCTTCGCTCCATATGGATGATATCGATGCGATCGCCGGGCAGCAATTGCAGGTCCGCAGCCGATCCTGGCGCGATCTTGTTGTAATAGGCTTCGGCGGTCTTGCCGTCGCGGGTGAAGCGGACCACCGCATTCTGCCAGCTTGCGGGATCCTTCAGGCCGCCCGCGCCGGCGATCGCGTCGAGCAACCGCTCGCGACCCAGCGACAGGCGCTGCCGCCCCGGTTCGGCCACCAGCCCGCCGATCAACACGGTGTTGGTGACATTCTCGACGACGCTGACCAATGCCTGCGGCGCCTGCGACTTGCCCGCCAGGCCGCGCACGACCTGCTGGCGCACCTGCTCCGTCGTCCGGCCGGCCGCGCGGATCCTGCCGATATAGGGCAGCGAAATATAGCCATCGTCGCCAACGATCACGCCCTGCATCTGCTGGCTGCGCGCGGTCGGATCGAACGTCGTGGCCTCGCTCGCCTCGCCGATGCTGGCGGCGCCGCCGAACAGCGAAACCCCGACCTCGAAAATGCTGACCTGAAGCACGTCGCCCGGCCCCAGCAGGTCGACGCGGCCAGGACGGGCCAGCGCCTCGATCGGCGCGGTCGAAACCAGCGCGGCGCGTTCCGACTCAGGGATGGTGTCGGCGGTCACGTCGATCAGGGTGAAACCCAGCGCGTTGGCCTGCTCGCGCTCGCCCTTGACGACCTGATTGGCGGTCGGACCGCTGGCGGGGAGCGAAGCGCATGCGCCCAGCGGCGCCAGCAACGCAACCGCAGCAATAGCGCGCCATGAAACGCGCCCGTCGCGTCGTGCAGCCTTCCGGGGAGCGGGGAGCATATTCTTCATCTGCTGTCTTTATCCTCAAGCAAACGCCGGTAATATTGGTCGATCCGCTGTTCAAAGCGCGGCGCCGAAAAAGCGTCCGCCCGACTGCGACCTAGAACAGCATGGTCGTGCCGCAAAGCGGAATCTCCATCCATGCGACGGATCGCACTCGCCATCGCGTCGGTGTCATAGGGGTCGACCAGCATGGCCGCATCGCCCACCAGTTCGGGCAGCGAGCTGCTGTTCGACGTGATCACCGGCGCGCCCAGCGTCATCGCTTCCAGCACCGGCAGGCCAAACCCCTCGTAAAGCGACGGAAACACCACGCTCCGCGCACCCCGGATCAACCGCATCAGCGCGGCGCGGGGCAGATAATCGACGCGCCGGATGCGCGACGCACCCTCCAGCGTCGCGCCATGCCCACCGCGCAGCAGCCGCAATTCGGCATCCGCCCGCCATCCTTCGCGCCCGACGATCACCAGCGGCGTTTCCACGCCCGACTGGAGATAGGCTTCGATCAGCCGCCCGACATTCTTCTTCGGCTCGATCGCGCCTGCGAACAGGAAATAGCCCTGATGCTCCAGCGCGAACACGGCGCGCAGCCACGTCGCCAGCGCCTCGTCGCTTTCATCAGGCCGCGCCGCGGCCATGTCCGCCGCCTGATACAGGTTGGCGATGCTGTCGGGCGCGACGCCGAACAGCCGCACGATATCCGCCTTCGACGCTTCGGACACGGTGCAGATGCCGTCGGCATGGTCGAGCAGCCAGCGGATGAGCGCCGCATAATAGCCCTTATCCTCAAGGCTGGCATAAGGCATGACCAGCGGGACCAGGTCATGCAGCGTATAGACGTTGAGCGCGCCTTCCATCTCGACCGGCACCGGATAGGTCCAGTGCATGATCGCCGGCGGATCGGGGATGCGAATGCGCAGCGGCCTGCCGTAACGGCGGAAATGCCGCACCGCCGTATCGAACAGGCCCGACCGGGTGAACAGCCGCTCGGCCGGCGGAATTTGCCCCGCAAAGTCGCGCGCGATCACCTTGCCGTCGATAGGCACGCGCAACGGCTTGCGCACCGTCGGCAACATCGTCGCGCGCACCAGCCGGCGCTTGAAGGTCATGCGCGGCTTTTCACCCAGCGCCAATTGATGCCCCAGCGCGGAATAAAAAAGCGATTCGCGCATCTGCGGCGGCGTACCGCCCGGCACCCCGACACCATAGACAAGGTCCAGCCCATGACCCAATCCGTCGATCGCGCGGCACAGCGCGCGGGCATAGCTCGCCACCCCGGTCCCGGCCGGGATAGCCAGATTATAGCCATCGACGCCTATTCTCAGTCGGTTCGCTGTCACAAGCCCTTGCCACTGGCCGATCGCGGATGACGCTCCACATCGGCATAGATCCGTTGCAACCGCTCATAATAGGCTGCGGGCGCATAGTCGACTGCTTTAGCCCAGCCTTGCTGTTGCAGCGCGGCACGCAGCCCGTCATCCTCATCCAGCCGGCGGATGGCGCGCGCCATCGCGTCGATGTCGAGCGGATCGACCAGCAGCGCCGCGCCGCCCGCCACCTCGCGCAGCGCCGGCAGGTTCGATGTCATGACCGGCGTGCCCAGCGTCATCGCTTCGGCGACCGGCAGCCCGAACCCTTCGGCCAGCGAAGGGAAAAGCAGCGCGCGCGCCCGCGCCATCAGCTCCAGCAACGCGGCGCGCCCCTGGAACGGCATGAAACGGATGCCCGCCACCGCGCCGATCGCCGCGCGCACGTCATCGGCGCGCCACCCATCCTCCCCCACGATCAGCAAGGGCCGGGCGCTGCCGCTGCGCCGATAGGCTTGCGCCAGCCGCTCCAGATTCTTGCGCGGCTCGATCGACCCGCAAAAGATGAAAGGAGCGTCGGCGCCCAGCGGCGCGCCATCGGCGGGCCTTTCGCAATCGACCGATTGCAGGCTGTTGACCACCAGCGCCGGGGGGCAGCCGAACGCGGCGATCACCTCGTCCCGCACGGCGTCGGTGACAGTGACGATCCGGTCGGCACGGCGGGCGATGGCCGCGATCAACCGGCCGATGCGCGCCGGCCTGACCGGCGACAGGCTCGCCTCCTGCAACGGGATGAGGTCATGGACGGTATAGACGTTGCGCCATCCGCGCATGATGAGGGGCACCGGATAGGTCCAGTGCATGATGCCTGGCGCACGGTCGCAGCGCACCGGCATCAACCGGCCGGTGAACTTGAAATGCAGATAGGCTTCGCGGAACAGATCGCTGCCGATCAGGCGCTCGCCGTGGGGGGTCAGGACCGTGCGCGCGAAGCGCGGCCAGGGCCGCAGCGCGTGCAACACCCGGCGCGGGTCGGACCCGCGCGCCGACGCGATCGATCCTGCCGGGGCCTGCGAATCCAGTTGCAACGGCGGTGATCCGTAGCGGGTCAGCGTGCCCGCCAGCCGGGCGGCATAATGGGACACACCCGATCGCGCCTCGTGCAACAGCCGTCCGTCGATGCAGATGGTTGACACCGGGGCGGATGCGGACACGGTCATGACCGCGTATCGTCCTCCCGCGCGCCCGCCGCGACAACGCCCGCGCGCCGCGCCTCGGCCAGGTCCTCGGCCGTATCGAGATCGCGCGCGAGGCCCGGTCGCCGGACGATGGCGGCGTCAGGCAACAGTCGCATATGCCTGGCGAAACTGTCCTCGCCAAAGGCGAACGCCACCGGCGGATCGCCCGTCAGCGCCAGCGCGTTGGTGCCCCGCCCGTGGCGGTCGGGCGCGATCGCCGCGCCCGCATCCCGCGCCGCCGCCAGCAGCGCTGAAACATCTGCCGGCGTCAGGTGGGGAAGGTCGGCATGAATGATCAGCAACGGGCCTTTTATCGTGGCGTGCGCGCGGGCCAGTTCCGCGTTCAGCCCCGCGCCTCCGTCGGCCAGCCACGCCGTGTCCAGCCCGGCTTCCGGCGCCGGTGCGAGCAGATGGACATCGCCTATCGCCTCGACATCGCGCAGGCAGTCCAGCACATGCGCGACCATCGCGTGCGCCAGCGCGACCCGCGCCGGCAGGTCGATCGCCCCCGCCAGCCGCGACTTCGTGTCCGCGCCCTGTTTCATGGGGACCAGTGCGGTCCACTGCGTCAAGGCCGCAGCCCCTCCGCCAGCGCCAGCGCCGCCCGCGCCACCCGCACCTTGTCATCCAGGCTCGACATCAGCGTGGGACAGCGCCCGATCGCCAGTCCGGCGACGCCGCAATCGTCGCCGCTGTCGATCAGCAGGCCGTCGATCACGCCGGCATAATGGCGCGCGATGGCGTCATTATCGACCGCAATGCCCAATTCGCCCATCAGCTTGGCGGTCGGTCCCTTGACCGCCTGCCCGCCGACCAGCGGCGACACCGCCACCACCGGCGCGGCCGTGCGCGCCAGCGCCGCGCGGATGGCGGGCACCGCCAGCAGCGGATCGACGCTCAGGAAGGGATTGGACGGCGCGACGATCACCGCATCGGCGGCCAGTATCGCTTCCTCGACCCCCCCGGCCGGCACGGCGGAGGACGCCCCGGCAAAATCGATGGCACTGACTGCCGGGGCGCAGCGCCGCTCGACGAAATAGCGCTGGAACGCCAGCCTGCCCTCGTCGGTGTCCAGCATCGTCGCCACCGGGTCGTCGCTCATCGGCAATATGCGCGTGCCGATTCCCCATCGCGCCGCAAAGCCCGCCGTGATCTGCGACAATGTTTCGCCCCGCGCCAGCGCGTCGCTCCGCAGCACATGCAGCGCCAGGTCGCCATCGCCCAGCAGGAACCAGTCCTCGCCGCCCAATTCGCGCAGCGCCTCCATGAACGCCCAGCTTTCGCCCTCGCGTCCCCAGCCCTGCTGCGCATTGGCCTTGCCCGACAGGGTGTAGAGCAGCGTGTCGATATCGGGCGACACATGCAGCCCCAGGTGCCGGAAATCATCGCCGGTATTGACGATCGCGGTCAGGTCCGCGCCCGCAACGATATGCGACAGGCCCAGCACCAGCTTGGCGCCGCCGACGCCGCCGGTCAGCACGACGACCTTGCTCACCGGAACAGGTCCTCGTGACCGGGCCGCACCAGATCGGCGGCGGGGCGCGAAGGACCGTCGAGCGGGCATCCGCGCAGCAGCGCGGCGGGGATGCCCTCTGCCCCTTCGCCGGTGGCGAGGCAGGCGGCGGTGGCGACGATGTCGGCCAGCGCCACCTGCGTGACTTCCAGTATCCGCCCGTCGCGGTCCATCTCGCCCCGCCGGTCGTGCAGCGCGGGCAGACCGGCCGCGCCGATCGCCACCGCCACCACGCCCATGCGCCAGGGCCTGCCGAAACTGTCGGAAATAACCACGGGAAAGCCCAGTTCGGCATGGAGCCTCGCCGCGCTCGCGTCGGGATCGACCGGCAGCAGCAGCGCCCGGTCTTCATCGCCCGCGCCGATATTGGACCGGTCGATGCCGGCATTGGCCATGACATGGCCCAACCGATGGCGCGCAATCAACACATGCGGAACGGCGCGCACGATGTCGCTGGATTCGTCCAGCACCAGTTGCACCAGCTGCGGGTCCTTGCGCGTGATATCGGCCAGCCTCAGCGCTTCCTCGCCCGGCGCCACCGCGCCCAGCGCAACGAAGCGGCCTTCCGCCTTGGACACGATCTTCTGCGTCACCACCAGCACGTCGCCCGCACGGCGGGTCAGGTCCGCGCGCTCCAGCGCCATGCGCAGCGTCGCGGCCAGATCGTCGCCCGGCTGGACTTCGCCTATGCCTGTCAGCGGAACAATCTCGATCATTGCAGGGGAAAACCTCATTGCCTCGGCGAAACGTCCCCCTGTGATAGGAATGCCTATGCCGTCAACCCTTCCGCGCGACCGGTTCAACTATCGCTGAACCCGAACGGCGCGTGCGTCCGGCGAAAATCGTCGGGCAGCATTTCGCGTCCGATCGGCGGGGCCGCGCGCGCCATGCACCGGGTGCGATGGCACAGCCGGCACGTCACCCCGATCGGCGTGGGTTCGGAACGCGCCATCCCCTGCGTATAGATCAGCCGGTCGGCATGTTCGGCGGCACAGCACAGCGCGATCGCGCGGTCGATCCGTTCGGCCCCCCAACCGCCGCCGCCCGCCGTCACCGTGCGCGCGATCGAAAAGAAGCGCTGGCCGTCGGGCAGCTCCAGCCATTGCGTCACCACCTCGCGCGGCCGTTCGAACACGCGATGCACCGACCATAGCGGGCATGACCCGCCATGGCGCGCGAACGGGAACCCCGCCCCGTCCAGCCGCTTGCTGACATTGCCCGCCGGATCGACCCGGATAAAGAAGAACGGCACCCGCTCCTGCCCCGGCTTTTGCAGCGTGGTCAGCCGATGCGCGGTCTGTTCGAAACTCGTGCCGAACTGCCGCGCCAGCGCCTCGACATCATAGCGACGCGCCTCGACGGCCTTGGCGAACGGCGAATAGGGCATCAGGATCGCCGCCGCGCCATAGCCGGCAAGAGCGCGCCGCGTCAGCCGCCGCCCGCTCTCGCTGGCGAACTGCCCCTCTTTGAGAATCGCGTCGAAATTCTTGCGCAACTCCAGATAGGCGATCTGCAAGGCGAGCTGGAACTGCGCGCTCGCGCCATCGAGCGCATCGTCGAGCAACACCGAGTCGCGGTGCCGGTCCAGCCGCCGCATCGACCCCGCCATCACCTCCGACGGCAGGCGGCGCACGCGCAGATTGTGCCGCGCCTTGAACCATCCGGTCAGTCCGCCCTGCGCCTCGGCTTCCGCCGCCAGCCTTTCGGCCGCTTCGTCCAGCAGCGGAAAGCTGTTGCGCCGCGCCGCGATGAAGCGGCGCGATTCGGCCACCGGGTCGGGCGCATCGGCCGGCCCCTCGCGCTCCGCGCCCCGATCGGCGAGCGCCAGATGCTCCTCGCGATAGGCGGTATGGAGCCGCAGCAGCGCTTCGGTGATGCCGGGATAATTGATCGCCACGTCGCCGGTCGCCAGTTGGGGCAGGTCGATGTCGACGAACATCGGATCTTTCAGCACCGCGTGCAGCCGCGCCGCCTGCTCCGCACCGCCGTCGCCGGCAATTTCGGCCATATCCATGCGATAGGCACGCGCCAGCCGCAACAGCATATCGGCGGTCAACGGGCGCTGGTTGCGCTCCAGCAGCGCCACATAGCTTGCCGAAATTTCCAGGTCCGCCGCCATGTCGGCCTGGGTCAGGCCCAGCTCGCGCCGCAACCGCCGCAAACGCGGCCCCATATAGACGGGACGATCCTTGGCCATATCCGCGATTCCTGTACAGTCTTTACAACTTTACACCAGATAATTGTAAAGATCGACAACTGGACTTTACAGGCCCTGCCATCCTGTCAAGCGCCGGATTAGGGCGCGGCATCACATCATGTCGAAGGAAACGCCCATGTCCTACCAGGAAACCATCGCCAAGGCGCAATCGCTGATCGGCAGCCATCCCGGCACCTGGGACGGCATCAACGCCGAGTCGGTCGCGCGCATGAAGCTCCAGAACCGCTTCAACACCGGTCTCGACATCGCCAAATATACCGCCGGCATCATGCGCCGCGACATGGCGGCCTATGACCTTGATCCCGCCAACTACACCCAGTCGCTCGGTTGCTGGCACGGCTTTATCGGCCAGCAGAAGCTGATCGCGATCAAGAAGCATTTCGGCACGACCAAGCAGAAGTACCTGTACCTGTCGGGCTGGATGGTCGCCGCGCTGCGTTCCGACTTCGGCCCGCTGCCCGACCAGTCGATGCATGAAAAGACCAGCGTTCCCGCGCTGATCGAGGAACTCTACACCTTCCTCAAGCAGGCCGACGCCCGCGAACTGGGCCTGATGTTCAAGGAACTCGACGCTGCCCGCGATGCCGGCAACGCGGTCGAAGTCGCGCGCATCACCCACGCGATCGACAATTATGAAACCCATGTCGTTCCCATCATCGCCGACATCGACGCCGGCTTTGGCAATGCCGAAGCGACCTATCTGCTCGCCAAGAAGATGATCGAAGCGGGCGCCTGCGCGCTCCAGATCGAAAATCAGGTTTCGGACGAAAAGCAGTGCGGTCATCAGGACGGCAAGGTCACCGTCCCGCATGAGGACTTCCTCGCCAAGATCCGCGCCTGCCGCTACGCCTTCCTCGAACTGGGCATCGACGACGGCATCATCGTCAGCCGCACCGACTCGCTCGGCGCCGGCCTCACCAAGCAGATCGCCTATTCCAAGACGCCCGGCGACATCGGCGACCAGTATAACAGCTTCCTCGACTGCGAAGAGATCACCGACATCGCCCAGGCCAATGGCGACGTGATCATCAACCGCGGTGGCAAGCTGCTGCGGCCTAAGCGCCTGCCGTCGAACCTGTTCCAGTTCCGCGAAGGCACCGGCGCGGACCGCTGCGTCCTCGACTGCATCACCTCGCTTCAGAACGGCGCGGACCTTTTGTGGATCGAAACCGAAAAGCCGCACATCGAACAGATCGCCTCGATGGTCGACCGCATCCGCGACGTCATCCCCAACGCCAAGCTCGTCTATAACAACTCGCCCAGCTTCAACTGGACGCTGAACTTCCGCCAGCAAGTCTATGATGCATGGGTCGAAGCGGGCAAGGATGTCAGCGCCTATGACCGCGCGAAGCTGATGAGCGTCGATTATGACGATAGCGATCTGGGCCGCGAAGCCGACGACAGGATCCGCACCTTCCAGCGCGACGCCGCTGCGCGCGCGGGCATCTTCCATCACCTGATCACCTTGCCGACCTACCACACGGCGGCGCTCAGCACCGACAATCTCGCCAAGGAATATTTCGGCGACGCCGGCATGCTGGGCTATGTCGAGGGCGTCCAGCGCAAGGAAATCCGCCAGGGCATCGCCTGCGTCAAGCATCAGAATATGTCGGGCAGCGACATTGGTGACGACCACAAGGATTATTTCGCCGGTGAAGCCGCGCTCAAGGCCGGCGGCGCCCACAACACGATGAACCAGTTCGCGGCCTAAAGGCCGCAGGGGAACCAGTTCGCGGCCTAAAGGCCGCAGGGGAACCAGTTCGCGGCCTAAAGGCCTCGAAAAAGCCGGCTCGCCGGGGCGTTAAGCCCCGCGATACGGGATGGAAAACTGAACAGCCCGGTGCACCAAGCACCGGGCTGCTTTTTTATCTTTCGCGTAATATCCGCTCGATCAGGACGATGTCGTCGGGCTTGTCGGCGTCGATGCATGCCTCCGCCCGCGCCATCGCCACCAGCCGGGCGGTCAGGCCCAGCCGCCGGCCCATCCGCGCGATCCCGCCGCGCAGGCTGCTGATCCGCAACAGCGCGCCAAGCAGCGCCAGCGGCCCGAAGGCGGCCAATATCTTCCACCCCTTCTTGCGGTCCTGCTCGACCTCCTGCCACAGCGCGATCGCCGGTCGCGCCTTCGCGCTGCCGAACCAGAAGAGATTGGCCCCCGACCACGCGCCGTCGCGAAATTTGAGCCACGTCCGGCGCGACCCCGGATAGGACGCCAGCAAGGCGCGCCGCTCGACCATGGCGACGGCGATGTCCGCGCCCCGCGCCTCGGCTACGAACTGGTCGAGCATCGCCTCGTCCAGCAGCACATGATCGGCTGTCGTGACCAGCAGGGGAAAGCGCATGTCGGGCCGGTCGATCAGGGCGAGCAGGCTGCTCGCGATCCCGCTGCCGCTGCCGATGAAGGTGACGCGCGGATCATGCGCCAACCATGCCGTGCCCGCATCCCTGGCGAACATCCCCGCATCCTGCGTCAAGACCACCAGCCGTTCGATCGCGCGATGGGCGAGCAGCGCGCGTGCGGGCCGGTTGATCATCGCTTCGCCCGCAACCGGGATCAGCGTCTTGAGCGGCACGCCTGCCGCCTGCGCCAGCGGATCGACGCCGGGCCTGACGCCCGCTAGCAATATGGCGGTAACGCCGCTCTGATCTGTCATGCTCGCGCGGTTAGCCCAAAGCGCGTGTCCCGCAAAGCCGCTTTACTTGCCGCGCGCCGCCGCGCCGCTCGCCGCCGCCGCGCTGTCCTGCCCGCCGATCCGCACGCCCTTGAGCTGCGCCAGCCGCGCGCGGAACGCGGCGAGGTCCGCCCCGGCCAGTTGCGACGTGGTGGTAAAGCTGATCGAACCGGGATCGACCGTCGCGCCATTGCGATAAAGTTCATAATGAAGGTGCGGACCTGTCGACAGCCCGCTCGACCCGACATAGCCGATCACCTGCCCGCGTCGCACCCTCTGGCCCGGCACCGCCGCGATCCGGCTCATATGCGCATAGCCGGTGGCCAGCGCGCCGCTATGCTGGATCTTGACATAATTGCCATGCCCGCCATGCCGCCCGGCATAGGCGACGATGCCGTCGGTCACCGCATAGATCGGCGAACCGTAGCGCGCGGCGAAATCGATACCGGCATGCATCCGCCGATATCCAAGGATCGGGTGCCGCCGCATCCCGTATCCCGACGAACGCCGGCCCGCGACCGGCTGCGCCAGCACGCCGCGCCGCTCGCCCACGCCCGACGCCTCGAACCATTCGGTCCGCCCGCCGATCGTCCATTTGAGCATGTCCACCGCCTTGCCCCGCGCCCGGCGGAAACCGGCATAGAGCAGGTCGCCGACCTCGACGTCGCCCGTCTCGGCGCGGCGATGCTCGACGATGATGTCGTAACGGTCGCCTGCCCCGATCGACCCCAGGTCGACCTGTTGGGTGATGACGCGCAGAAACGCCTGGATCGCCTTGGCCGGCGCCCCCGCCGCGCGCGCGGACCGATAGATGCTGTCGCCGATGACGCCCTGCACCCGCAGCGGGGTGTTGTCGACATGGATCGGAATGCGCCTGACCTGCAACGCTCCGCCCGCCCGGTCGATTTCGACCGCCAGGTCGAGCCGCGCGCGAAAAGCCAGATGGTCCAGCGGTCGGGGCCGGTCGCGGCTGGCGCGACGGCCCAGCACGATGTCGAGCCGGGTGCCGGGCTTGACCCCGCCCGCAATGTCGCCGCCGACCAGATCCATGACCGTCGCGGTATCGGCGCTGCTGATGCCCGCGCGCGAAAGGGCGCGGCTCAAACTGTCGCTGCTGCCCACCTGTGCGCTAAGCTCGATCTGCGGTCGCTCGGGCGTTTCGCGCAGCGGCTGCACCGCGTCGGTCGCGCCCATATGATGTCCGCTGTCGGCGCCCAGCGCCAGCGGCGTGATCATCTGGCTGCGCACCTCGTCGAACTGCGCGTCGCTCATCAGCGGCGTCGGCGCACCGGGCACGGCCTGGAAACCGGGGGACATGTAAAGGACGCTGGCGATCAGGCCGAAACAGGTGGCGAGGCCGCGAAACCAGGTGCGGCTGCCGATCTGCTGGCCAAGGTCGGGTGTCAGGTCGACGTCGTTGGCCCATTCGCTGATGCGCGTGCGCCAGTCGGTTGGCGCGGGCTGGCGGGGACGGGCAAGCGCGTCGGTCATCCACAGGGATACGGCCGCACCGCCCTGCTGGCTGTCGAACTGGCTTTCCTGGAACAAGACCGGCGACCCCCCGGAACCCACAATCTGGCAAGACGCCACGGCCCCCGCGCCGCGCGATGCCGCCCCTGTTGTGGATGAACAGGGTTAAAGTCAAACTAATGACTGCGCGCGCCCGATGGCCCTGCGGTGAAGCGTTCCGCGTGACGGATGACGCGCAAGGACACCGATCGCCCCTTGCGGATGCCCGGCCGCTGCCCGACATAGGACAGGTCATGGTCCAGTTCGCGCGATCGCCCATCACCGCCGTGCTCGGGCCAACAAATACCGGCAAGACCCATCTCGCGGTCGAGCGGATGTGCGGCCATTCCAGCGGCATGATGGGCTTTCCCCTGCGGCTGCTGGCCCGCGAGGTCTATGATCGTGTGGTGGTGATCAAGGGCCGCGATCAGGTCGCGCTGATCACCGGCGAGGAAAAGATCGCCCCGCCCAACGCTCGCTATGTCCTGTGCACCGCCGAATCGATGCCCGTCGATGGAGATTATGCCTTCGTCGCGCTCGACGAAGCGCAACTCGCCGCCGACCCGGAGCGCGGCCATATCTTCACCGACCGCCTGCTGCGCGCGCGCGGGCGCGAGGAAACCATGATCCTGGGATCCGCCAGCATCAGCCGTCTGGTCCGCAGGCTGGTGCCCGAAGCCGAAATCATCGGCCGCCCGCGCTTCTCGACCCTTTCCTACGCCGGCGCGAAAAAGCTTTCCCGCCTGCCGCGCCGCTCGGCGGTCGTCGCCTTTTCGGCCGAGGAAGTCTATGCCGTGGCCGAAATGCTGCGGCGCTTTCGCGGCGGCGCGGCAGTGGTGATGGGCGCGCTCTCGCCCAGCACTCGCAATGCCCAGGTCCAGATGTTCCTCAATGGCGATGTCGATTATCTGGTCGCCACCGACGCCATCGGCATGGGTCTCAATCTGGACGTCGCCCATGTCGCCTTCGCCTCGCTGCACAAGTTCGACGGTCATCGCACCCGCCGCCTGACGGTGGCGGAAATGGCGCAGATCGCGGGGCGCGCCGGGCGGCATCATCGCGACGGCACCTTCGGCAGCCTGGGCGGCGATGACAGCGGCGCCACCTTCACGCCAGAGGAAATCGAGGCGATCGAAGGCCATCGCTTTCCTCCGCTAGACTTTCTCTACTGGCGCGACGGCACGCCGCGCTGCGACAGCATCGACCTGCTGATCGCCGACCTGGAGGAAAAGCCCGACCGCCCCGAACTGCGCGCCGCGCCGCAAGCGATCGACCTGGCGGTGCTGCGCAAGCTCGCCGCCGATCCGCTGGTCGTCGAGCGCGGCCAAAGGCAGGTCGCACGGCTGTGGGCGGCCTGCGGTCTCCCCGATTTCCAGAAGCTGGGCGCGGACCATCACGCCCGCATGGTGTCGCGCATCTGGCGCTTCCTGTCGGAAGGCGACGGCCATATCCCGCGCGACTGGTTCGCGAGCCATGTCGCCCGACTCGATTCGATCCAGGGCGACATCGCCACTCTGTCGGGTCGCATCGCCGCCGCGCGCACCTGGTCCTATATCGCTCATCGCCCCGACTGGCTCGCCTTTCCCGCCGAAATGGCCGAGCGCACGCGGGCGCTGGAAGAAAAGCTGTCCGATGCGCTTCATGCGGCGCTGCGCCAGCGTTTCGTCGACCGGCGCACATCGGTCCTGCTGCGCGACATCGGCCAGAATGCGTCGGCGCTGCCGGTCGACGTCCAGCCTGACGGCCAGGTCGCGGTCGACGG
This sequence comes from Sphingobium anseongense, assembly GCF_037725245.1. Classification (NCBI taxonomy): domain Bacteria; kingdom Pseudomonadati; phylum Pseudomonadota; class Alphaproteobacteria; order Sphingomonadales; family Sphingobiaceae; genus Sphingobium; species Sphingobium anseongense. The sequence goes on from NZ_JBBJUL010000001.1 coordinate 316,815, forward strand.
CGAATCGATCGGACGGCTTGACGGATTTCGATTCTCGGTCGATCCCGATGCCCGCGCGCAGGACCGCAAAATGCTGCTGGCCGCTGCCGAACGCCATTTGGGGAGGATATTGCGGGTGAAGGCTGACGAGTTACTGAAGGCGCCGGACACGGAATTCACCCTGCGCGACCTGCCGGGCGAAGCGCCGGGCATCGCCTGGGGCGATCATGTCGTCGCCACGCTGCTGGCCGGCCCTTCGCTGCTCGCGCCTGCGATCCGCCTCGACCGTGCGCTGATGGAGCTTGGCCAGGATCAGCAGAAGCAGATCGTCACGCGCCTGTCCGCCTGGGCCGACGCGCAAAAACAGCGCCACCTGCTGCCGCTCGTCAAGATGGCGCAAAGCGCGGCGGACCCGGCCGTGCCGCCGGTGGTTCGCGCCGTCTTCGCGCAATTGGGCGAACAGGGCGGCCTGGTCGCGCGCACCGATCTCGATTCGGCTCTCGCCCATCTCGACAAGGACCAGCGCCACCTGCTGCGCCGCGCCGGCATCGATATCGGCGTGCTCGACATCTATCATCCGGGGCTGTTGAAGCCGGGCGCGGCGCGCTGGCGCTCGGCGCTGCTGGCCGCACGCCTCGCCAAGCCCTGCCTGCCCCTGCCCCTGCCCGGCCTCACCCTGCTGCCTGCGGGGGAACGTACGGACCAGATGGGCGCGCGCATCGCCGGCTTTCGCGGCTTTGGCCCACAGATGCTGCGCGTCGACATGGCCGAACGCATGGCGCGCGCCGCGCATGAGGCGATCGCCAAGGGTGAGGCTTTTACCGCACTCAGCCCGCAGATCGTGTCGCTCGGGCTTGGCGAACCAGCGTTTCTACAGCTGATGCGCGATGCGGGCTTCCGGGCCGTCGATCCGGCGGCGGAAGGTGCGGCCAACTGGGCGTTTCGCGGGCGGCAAAAGGCGCGCCCGCGCCCCGCGCCCCGCCAGCAGCGCGCGACGCCCGCCCCCGCCGCGCCCGCCGCACCCGCCACCCACGGGGCCTTTGCCGGCCTCGCCGACCTGCTTGGACGCAATGGCTGATCCGGGCGGTGCCGCGCCGTCCCAGCGCATCGACAAGTTCCTGTGGTTCACGCACCTCGCCAAAAGCCGGTCGGCGGCGCAGAAGCTGGCGCAGGACGGGCATATCCGCCTCAACGGCCGCCGCATCGAACGCGCCCATGCGGCGGTGCGCACCGGCGATCTCGTCACCTTTCCCCATTCGCTTGGCGTCCGCGTGGTGCGGATCGTGGCGCTGCCCGCGCGGCGCGGCCCCGCCCTCGAAGCGCGGGACTGCTATGAGGAATTGAAGACCGGGCATTGATGCGCGGACTTTGTCCGACCCAACAATATCCTCATTGACCTTGGGCGGGGCCGGGCATAGCAGGAGCGCCGCCGCACCACCTTCGCAACTTAAGAGTGCCTGACAATGACCTATGTCGTGACCGACGCCTGCATCCGCTGCAAATATATGGATTGCGTCGAGGTCTGCCCCGTGGACTGTTTCTACGAGGGCGAGAATATGCTGGTCATCAATCCGTCCGAATGCATTGATTGCGGCGTGTGCGAACCCGAATGCCCGGCCGAGGCGATCCTGCCGGACACCGAAAACGGGCTTGAACAGTGGCTCGAACTCAACGCGAAATATTCGGCTGAATGGCCCAATATCACGGTCAAGGGCGATGCGCCGGCGGATGCCGACGACATGAAGGGCGTGGAAGGCAAGCTGGAGAAGTATTTCTCCCCCGAACCCGGCTCCGGCAACTAGCTCGCGGGCGCAGCAAAGCGCGCTTTTCCGCGCCACACCGGGGTTTCGGACGGGCCTTTATGTCCGGGGCTGGCAATTTTGTTACGAATCTGCTAAAGAAGCCGGCAGCTGGTGCGTATGATCCGCGCCTCTGGAGGTTTCGTTTCATGATTTTGCGGTGACGCCGCGGCCCTGACCTTATGCAACCCCCTATTGCATATGCACCGCGACGCAACCGTTCCCCGGTTGATTTTGGAAAGGTATCAAATGGCTGCCAAGGCGCTGTCCTTTGACGTTGGCGATTATGTCGTTTACCCCAAGCACGGCGTCGGCCGTGTGGTCGAGCTCCAGAAGGAGCAGATCGCGGGCATGGATCTGGAGCTGTACGTGCTCCGTTTCGAAAAGGAGCGCATGACGCTCCGCGTCCCCACCAACAAGGCCGAAGGCGTGGGCATGCGGAAGCTGTCGTCCAACAAGACGCTCGAAGAAGCGATGGAAACGCTCAAGGGCAAGCCCAAGGTCAAGCGCACCATGTGGTCGCGCCGCGCGCAGGAATATGAAGCGAAGATCAATTCGGGCGACCTGGTGTCGATCGCCGAAGTGACCCGCGACCTGTTCCGCGCCGACGACCAGCCCGAACAAAGCTATTCCGAACGCCAGATCTTCGAGGCCGCATCCAGCCGCCTGGCGCGCGAACTGGCGGCGATGGAAGAAACCGACGAGCCGAGCGCGCTCCAGAAGATCCTGCGCATCCTCAACGAGGCCGCGCCCAAATATAACCGCACCGAAGCCTGATTTCCGGTGACGTGACGTAAAGAAGGGGCGCCGGCGACGGCGCCCCTTTTTCGTCGCCTGGCGGCGGTCGGCGTCAGGCGGCTTCGCTCATCACGTCCGCGGCCCAGCGGTCCGCCACCATCGCCAGTTCGGCCTGCGCCCGCGCCAGCCCGGCGGCGCGTTCCTCGGGCTGCGCGAACTGAAGCGGCTGCGCATCCACGAACCACGGGTCGCGCACCCCGATGAACCCGAATCCGTGGGTCAGCGCCGGGGTCAGCGCGTCCATGCCGGCAAAGGGCGACCCGTCCCGCAGGTCAGCGCCCCTGGTCGTCAGGAACAGCACCTTGTGCCGGGCCAGTTGCCCCGCATAGCCGTCCGGCCCGGCGATATAGGTGACGCCCCCCCGCACGATCAGGTCAAGGAACGCCTTGAAGCTGGACGGCATGCTCCAATTATACATGGGCATCGCGAACAGCAGCGCGTCGGCCGCCAGCACGCGGCGACACATCGCATCGGACGGCTCCAGCAGCGCGCGCATCTGCGGCGTCCGCTCCTCCTCTGGCGTATAGATGGCGCGCGCGAAATCGCCCGACACATGCGGCGGCGGGTCCTGCGCCAGGTCGAGATAGTCGACCGACAGGGCGGGAATCCGTTCGCGCAGCATCTCGACGAACTGCCCGCTCAGCATCCGCGAATTGGACTTGGCGCCCTTGGGGCTGGCATCGACGTGCATCAATTTCATGGGACTACTCCTGCTTGTCCAACGGGCGCGTGGGGCGCCCCGGTTTCCTGCGCGCGGCGCGATCCGACAACCATTGCGCCGCCATCGTGCCCAGTTCGACCGGCGCGTTGGCCGCGACCCGGCCGGCGATATCGGCCAGGCTGTGCGCGGCGAGCGCCGCCTTCGCCTTGCGTTCCGCCTCGATCATCACCGCATGGATCGAACAGGTGCCGCGCGTCGCCCATGCCGGGGGCGCATCGCCGAACAGCGCGCAACGCCCGCGAATTTCCTGACAGTCGAAAAAGGCCCGGTCGCCGTCGATCGCCACGACCACATCCAGCACGCTGATGTCCGCCGCCGCCCGCGCCAGCCGCACGCCGCCCATCGCGCCTTCGCGACTGACGATCAGGTCCGCCTGCTGCAGCCGCGTGAACAACTTGGCCAGATAGTCGGCCGAAACGCCCTGCAATACCGCCAGGTCCCGCGTGCTTGGCGGGGTCGCGCCGTCCGGCTGGTCGATCAGGAACAGCAGGCAGTGCAGCGCATATTCCACCCCTGTGCTGATATAGCTCATATTAACTCCGACTCACTTGATCCTAGATATAATGGATCGTGGATGATGGCAATGGTGCAGGAAATTCCCGGACCTCTTTTGCGGTCTTGCGGAAATTTCCCCGACGCCGGGCGCGCGTCGTCGCGAGGGCTGGCAGGGGGACTATGTGGTTACTACCGCCGCCCGGCCGATCCATGCCGAAGCGGAACGAGCGCCGCCGCCGCCATGCGGGCCGACGAGCGGCTCGACCGCTGACCCGCCCCACGGCTTAATCCCCTTGCCCTCCCCCTTGGCCCACGCTAAAGCGCCCTCCTTCGCGGGCCACAGGCCAATGCACAGGAGTGTAGCTCAGCTGGTAGAGCGTCGGTCTCCAAAACCGAATGCCGGGGGTTCGAATCCCTCCACTCCTGCCATCCGCCACCGCGCCCGAGCTTGCCTCAGGCGCGTGGCGCGTATATGGGCCGCGCAGGATTTGGGTCGCGGAGCGGCGGCCGCACCCCGGGACGCCGACATGGCGGGGTCCGGAGGGCGGACTGTTGCTTCGCGGTTTGGCGTTTGATTTATTTAGGTTGAGCAGGAAAAGATGGCCAAGACATCCCCTGGCGAATTCGTCAACCAGGTGAAGACCGAAGCGAACAAGATCGTTTGGCCCACCGGCCGCGAAACGATGATGACCGCTGTCATGGTGCTCATCATGACATCGCTTCTGGGCATGTTCTTCTTCGGCATCGACACCTTCTTCGGCGCCATCGTCCGCTGGCTCCTCGCCTTCGCGGCGGGTCAGTCATAAGTATTAACGGAGTTAGAAACGGCAACATGGCGCGCTGGTATATCATCCACGCCTATTCGGGCTTCGAAAACAAGGTGCGCGATTCGATCGTGGCCGAAGCCGATCGCATGGGCCTCTCGCAACTCGTCGAATCGGTCGAAGTGCCGACCGAAACCGTGACCGAGGTTCGTCGCGGCAAGAAGGTGCAGTCGGAACGGAAATTCTTCCCCGGCTATGTCCTGGCAAAGCTGGCGATGAACGACGACGTCTATCACCTCGTCAAGAACACGCCCAAGGTCACCGGTTTCCTGGGGTCGATGGGCAAGCCCCAGGCGATCAGCGAAGCCGAAGCCGCGCGCATCCTCAACACCAAGGAAGAAGCCGCCGCCGCGCCCAAGCACAAGATCAGCATCGATTACGAGATCGGCGACGCGGTCAAGGTGCTCGACGGCCCCTTTGCCAGCTTCAACGGCACGGTCGAGGAACTGGATTTCGAAAAGAACCGGGTCAAGGTGTCGGTGTCGATCTTCGGCCGCGCCACCCCGGTCGAACTGGATTTCGAACAGGTCGAACTGTCGAAGTGATTGCGTCATTCCGGCGAAGGCCGGGATCGCGTGGCTCAAGCCGTTCCCTTGCGGCCTGAGACGCCAGCCTTGGCTGGCATGACGACAAGGGATGAGTGCGGGAGGAGGCCTTGCCTTCGCTTGAACCGCTAAACTTGAACCGGGCGCGCCTCACCGCACGCCCAGCAACAGAGTGAGTAACAATGGCCAAGAAAATTACGGGCTATATCAAGCTCCAGGTGCCCGCCGGAGCCGCCAACCCCTCGCCGCCGATCGGCCCTGCCCTGGGTCAGCGCGGCGTCAACATCATGGAATTCTGCAAGGCGTTCAACGCGTCGACCGACAAGGTCGAAAAGGGCACCCCGCTGCCCACGATCATCACCGTCTATGCCGACCGCAGCTTTTCCTTCACCACCAAGCAGCCGCCGGCGACCTATCTGATCAAGAAGGCGGTGGGCCTCAAGGCGGGTTCCAAGGAACCCGGCAAGGTCGTCGCCGGCAAGATCACCCGCGCCCAGCTCGCCGAAATCGCGCAGGCCAAGATGGCCGATCTGAACGCGAACGACATCGACGCTGCAACGAAGATTATCGAAGGCTCCGCTCGCGCGATGGGCCTCGAAGTGGTGGAGGGCTGATATCATGGCAAAGCTGACCAAGAAGGCAAAGGCGCTCGCAACCGCCATCGACCGCGAAAAGCTGCATGGCGTCGATGAAGCGCTGGCGCTGATCAAGGCCCACGCCACCGCCAAGTTCGACGAAAGCGTCGAAGTCGCGATCAATCTGGGCGTCGATCCGCGTCACGCAGACCAGATGGTCCGTGGCGTCGTCACCCTGCCCGCCGGCACCGGCAAGGACGTTCGCGTCGCCGTGTTCGCTCGCGGCGACAAGGCCGAAGCCGCAACCGCCGCCGGCGCCGACATCGTGGGCGCCGAGGATCTGCTCGAAAGCATCCAGGCCGGCAATATCGACTTCCAGCGCGTCATCGCCACGCCCGACATGATGGGCCTCGTCGGCCGTCTGGGCAAGGTGCTGGGTCCCAAGGGCCTGATGCCCAACCCCAAGCTGGGCACCGTGACCCCCAATGTCGCCGAAGCCGTGAAGGCCGCCAAGGGCGGACAGATCGAATTCCGCGTCGAAAAGGCCGGCATCATCCATGCGGGCCTGGGCAAGTCGAGCTTCAGCCAGGAAGATCTGCGCCGCAACTTCGACGCCTTTGTCGATGCGATCGTCAAGGCCAAGCCGTCGGGTTCGAAGGGCAAATATGTCCGCAAGATCGCCCTGTCCTCCTCGATGGGTCCGGGCGTGAAGGTCGACGTGGCGCAGGTCGCCGCCGTCTGAACCCCCTGACATCTTGAAAAAAGGCCCGCCCCGGCAACTGGGCGGGCCTTTTTGTTTCCCCGATCAAGGCCGCTCATCCAAAGCCTGCACTGCCGCCGACGGGCCGGAGCATGCGCGGACATGCGGACACCCGCTTTCCGCCGACTATGACGCGATAGAAAAAGGGCCCGATCGCACCAGGTGTCGGAATGCACGCAGCGCGCTCTGGCTTGCTGCCCCGAACATGCTATGCCCGCCGCCATGCTTCATTCCCCCAGCCATGCCGGAACCGTCGATGTCGACGGCCTTACATATGACTGGGAACTTCGGCGTGAACCGCAGTGGAGCGATGTCGACGGCTGGCAGGGCATGACCGTGTCGTTGATGCGGAAAGATACGCAGCGCGGCGCACTGATCGAATTTCCTCCGCCCAGGCGCCTGATGAAAGGCATGCAACGCGGCCGCCTCCAGATCAACGACGCCATCGTCGCCAGGGGCGTTCGCGCAGCGTTGCTGGCGGGCTGGGAACCCTCGTCACGCGGCAGGCCAATGGTGTTCACGGTCGACGCCGACGGCAATTGACGATCGCTTCCCGGCAAGCCGATACCGCGTTTCACTCAAGGGGCCGCCGCCCTATCGCCCCCCGCACAGCTCCAGCATCCGCGCCGCCAGGGCCCGCTCGCCCATGACGATATGCGGCACGCTCAGCCGCTCCAGATATTCGACTTCGGCATCGCTATGCGCGCGCGCGATCACCGATATGGCCGGATTGAGCGCCCGCGCATGTTCGAAGATCGCGCCGCACTCGAACCCCTCGGGCACCGCGATCAGCATCCGGCCGGCACATTCGATGCCGGCGGCGATCAGATAGCGGTCGTTCAGCGCGTTGCCGCGCACGACCTTGAGGCCCGCCGCTTCCGCTTGCCCCGCGCGCTCCGCGTCGCCTTCGATGATGACCAGCGGCTTGGCCAGAATCGCCAGTTCCCCGGCGATCAGCTTGCCGACCCGGCCATAGCCGATCAGGATGATGTGCCCCGCCGGTGACATCGACGTCGCGTGCGGCTCGGCCGCGACATCGTTCCGCTTGTCGCGCCGGACCGCCATATTGAACAGGAAGGGATTGAGGAAGATCGACACGATCGCGCCCGCCAGGATCAGGTCGCGCCCCTCGGCCGGCAACACGCCCAGCCCGGTGCCGAGCGACGCCAGGATGAAGGAAAATTCGCCGATCTGCGCCAGGCTGGCGGCGATGGTCAGCGCGGTATCGGCGGGATGGCGAAACGCACGCACGATCAGGAAAGCCGCGATCGACTTGCCGACGACGATGATCGCCACCGTCGCCAGCAACGGCAACGGCTGGTCGATCAGCACGCGCGGATTGAACAACATCCCCACCGACACGAAGAACAGCACCGCAAAGGCGTCGCGCAACGGCAGCGTTTCTTCGGTCGCGCGGCGGCTGAGCGGCGTTTCGCCCAGGATCATGCCGGCGAAAAAGGCGCCCAGCGCGAACGATACGTCGAACGCCACCGCCGCACCGAACGCGACACCCAGCGCAATCGCGAGCACCGCCAGCCGGAACAGCTCGCGCGACCCGCTATGGACGACCCAGTGCAGCGCCCATGGGATCACCCGCCGCCCGACGATCAGCATCAGCGCGACGAACCCCGCCACCTTGAGCAATGTGCCAAGCAGCGGTGCCAGCATCGCGCTTGCGCCGCCCGGCCCGTCAGCGGTGTTCATGACCCCCGCCAGCGCGGGCAGCAGGACGAGCGCCAGCACCATCACCAGGTCCTCGACGATCAACCAGCCGACCGCGATCCGCCCGCGCTGCGTCTCGACCAGACCATGGCCCTCCAGCGCGCGCAGCAGCACCACCGTGCTCGCCACCGACAACGCCAGCCCGAACACCAGCCCGCCCAGCAAAGGCCAGCCCATCCAATGCGCCAGCGCCATGCCCAGCACCGTCGCCACGCTGATCTGGACGATCGCGCCCGGCACCGCGATCGCCCTGACCGACAGCAGGTCTTTCAGCGAAAAATGCAGGCCGACCCCGAACATCAGCAGGATGACGCCGATTTCGGCCAGTTCGTTCGCCAGGCTCGCGTCGGCGACGAAGCCGGGGGTGAAGGGGCCGACGATGATTCCCGCGAGCAGATAGCCCACCAGCGGCGACAATTTCAGGCGATGGGCGATGGCGCCCATCGCGAATGCGACGACCAGGCCAGCGACGATGGTGCCGATCAGCGGCGTATGATGGAGCATAGGCGTTGCTGTTCCTTATGAGGGTGAGCGCACGAGCGTCGGACGATCCTCGCCCGCGCGCCGATAGGGTTTGAACCTGATGATGTGGTGGATCTGAAATCCATGAACCACATCAAAATCAGATGGTTGCTGGTGGTCCTTGAGAATCTGAAGTTCGTTCGGCGCCTGCACAATGGCATGACGAACTTCAGATCCGGGCCATCAGGCCGCGCTTTTGAGCACGGCGGACATCAGGATGACGGCGCCGCCCAGGCCCGCCATCACCGCCGGCATGAACCACCAGGGCGGCCGCCGGCGCGATTTTCCACGTCTGCGCATGGATGCTCTCCTTGTCGTGTCGGCCGCGCGACAGGCGTCGGCCGCTGTCAAAGGCGGGTCAATCCATCAAGGCGGGCGGCGCGCGGGCGCGGCGGGACCGGACCAGCGCCGAACCGGGCACGCGAGCCGGACCCGAACCGCGCAACGGCACGAGAGCGATCAGCAGGACGATCAAGGCGAGACTTGGGACCGTCGCGACCGCCGCTGGCGGATCGGCGGGCGGTGGGACAATGCGCATATACATGACGACAGGGACGGCGGCGCGCGCCTTTATCGCCACGGCGGTCGTCGCGGGACTGAATGCGGACCCCGTCGTCCGGCTGGCGGGAGGCCCCAGCGGCATCAGCGCGCTCAGCATGACCACGGCCAGGATCAGCCACAGGACCGGAATGAAGGGGCGCCGCTGCGCCCGATGGCTGCCAGTGTTTCCTTGGGCGGTCATGCGAACACCCTATCGCAATCGTCACAGCGGCGCAAAGCCCGACTTCACCCTTGCCAACGGGCAAAAGCCTGTCGGCGTCCCGGCCGCGCATCCGCCCGGCCTCTTTCTTTTCTATGGGGACGCAGCTATCTGACGCCCCTGTCGTTCAGCATAGGCTGTATCGCAGCGGGTCGGCGCGCATGTCGATCGCATCGTCGCAAGGGGCGTGCAAAGATCGCTTGCGACCAGCGAAACGGGCATTTTGCACATGCCGATTTTGAGGATCAGGGGCCTTCATGCAGGTTACTTTCATTCAGACGTCCGATGCGCTGTTCTACTATCCGATGCTGCTCGAAACATCCAAGACCGTGCGGGAATTCTGCATCCGCAACGGCATTTCCTATCAACAGTTCGTGGGCACCAAACGCGGCCACATGCCCTGGCATTCGACCTATAACCGCATCTACATGCTCAAGGAGATGCTCGATCGCGGTTACGAAGGCTGGGTCTTCTACATGGATGCCGACGCCTATATCGTCGACCTCGATTTCGACCTGCGCGCCTATCTGTCCGACAAGGGGCAATATGGCGGAATTTTCGCAGGTTATATCAATAACGTCATCCATGATATCAACGCCGGCGGGTTCGCCGTCAATCTGTCGCACCCCGCCGGCAAGGGTCTGGTGATCGACTATTTCAACGCGGTCGAAGCGATTGCCGACGCCGATTTCGACCGGTCGATCTACTGGGATGGCGAAATCCGCAACGACCAGCATCTGCTGATGGTGATCCTGGAAGACTATGCCCGCACCATCGACCTCGCCTCGACCTTCCTGTTCGAACGCACCAATCAAAGCCATGTGAACAACGGCCCGTTCATCCGCCAGCATCTGCGCACCATGCACGCCGATTTCGCCACGCGGGTCGGTTCCATCAGCGATGACGTCGCCACCGTCATGAACGGCGCCACGCCCCATTTCGCCGATGGCCCCGGCATCTACATCCCCGCGTCCCATCCCAGGGTGCTTGCGGGCGTCGGCGACAAGGGGCCGTTCGGCATCGTCAGCAGGGGCGAGGTGGGCGGGCTGATCTACGGCCCCTATATGCGGCTCGCTGCCGGGGACTATATCGTCCGCATCTACGGCGAAACGGGCGACAGCAAGAGGTACAAGATCACCAGCGACGTGTGCGCCGCCCGCGGCGAACGGGCTTTCTCCCGCTCCAAAACCGTTCTCCCCGCCCGGATGAAGGGGGTGCTCGCGGAACATCATGTCTCGCTGGACGAAGATGTGGACGACCTCGAAGTGAGGCTGTTCGATCAGGGTTCGGTGGATCTGCGCGTCCACGCCGTTCAGTTGATGAAGGTTTCGGGCGCCACCCCGCACCTCGCCTGAGCGTGTCCCGATCGGCCTTTCGCCGTTGACAGCCGCTGTTCATTCCACTAACGGGCCACTTTCCCGCGCGGGTCCAAAAGGCATGGCCTTGACGAACTGCGTAAAGCAGATTTGAACGAGAAGAGACAAGCCATGTTCGCTATCGTGCGCACGGGCGGCAAGCAGTATCGCGTTGCCGCAGGAGACAAGATCGTGATCGAGAAGATCGCTGGCGAAGCCGGCGACCAGATCACGCTGGACGACGTCCTGTTGGCGGGCGAAGGCAGCGAGCTCAAGGACACCGCGGGCCTCACCGTCGCGGCCGAGATCATCGCGCAGGCGAAGGGCGAAAAGGTCATCGTCTTCAAGAAGCGCCGCCGTCATAACTATCGCCGCAAGAACGGCCATCGCCAGCGCCACACCATTCTTCGCATTCTCGCCGTCGGCGGCGAAGCGAAGAAGGCCGCCAAGACACAAGACGCGGCGCCGGCCGCCGCCGAAGCCTGATCGCTTCGCAGAGCATTCGAGGAGTTTAGACAATGGCACATAAGAAAGCAGGCGGTTCGTCGCGCAACGGTCGCGATTCGGCCGGCCGTCGCCTTGGCGTCAAGAAGTTCGGCGGTCAGGAAGTGATCGGCGGCAACATCATCATTCGCCAGCGCGGCACCCGCGTCTATCCCGGCCGCAATGTCGGCATGGGCAAGGACCACACGCTGTTCGCCCTGATCGAAGGCCGCGTCGTGTTCCACGACGGCAAGCTTGGCCGCAAATATGTGTCGGTGGACATGGCGGCCCAGGCGGCCGAATAAACGGACGATCATGCACGGATCGTCCCTTGGGGCGATCCTCTCCTGCGGCGGCTGTCATGGCCGCCAACGGGGTTCGAGGGAAACGGGACGCCCCATCAGGGAGCGTCCCTTTTTTCTTGGGCGCTGCTCTCAACTATTTCCCTCAAGCCTCTGGAACCACAGCCTCTTTCGCGCGTCGTGCGGGCGGGCCTGATCCAAAAAAACTGTCGCCATGCCGTAACAGAAAGCGGTCATAGGCGCGTTCGAGAGAGGAGACACGCATGTTCGCCCGTACCCCCCGCCTGCTGCTGCGGCCCGGCTGGATCGAAGACGCCCCCGCGCTTGCCCGCGCGATCGGCGACCAGGGCATCGTGCGCAATCTGACGCGCGCGCCCTGGCCCTATGGCCCGGACGATGCGCAGGCGTTCCTCGCGAGCCGCGCCGGACAGTCCCTGCCCCATTGCCTTATCTTCACCCGCACGCTCGGCGCCCCTCGCCTTGTCGGCGGCTGCGGCCTGTCGGCGGACGCCGATGGCGCGCCCGAACTTGGCTACTGGATCGCGCGCGCCTATTGGGGCCTGGGTTTCGCCACCGAAGCCAGCCGCGCCTTGCTCCAGGCGGCGCGCGCTGCCGGCATCACCGGCATCGGCGCGATGCACTTTGCCGACAATCCCGCGTCCGGCAATGTCCTGCGCAAACTTGGCTTTCGCCCCACCGGCCGGACCGGTCAGCGCCACAGCGTCGCACGCGGCGGCATGGTCGATTGCCAGTTCTTCGAAGAGGGCGAGGAAGCGCGAATGCGTCCCGACAGCGCCTTTGAACTCTATGACGACGCCCCCCCGCTAGCCGCCTGAGCGGGATCGGGCAGGCGCGCGCGGCCCTCGCCGCCGCGCTTGCCCGTTCCCGGCCACCGCAACGGTTTAACTTTCCCCCATATGCCGCTATGGGCGGCCCCATGCATTTTCTCGATCAAGCCAAGATATATATCAAGTCCGGCTGGGGCGGCCCCGGCGCGGTCAGTTTTCGCCGCGAAAAATATGAAGAATATGGCGGTCCCGACGGCGGCAACGGCGGCAAGGGCGGCGACATCATCTTCGAAGCGGTGGCGGGCCTCAACACCCTCATCGACTTTCGCTATACCCAGCATTTCAAGGCGCAGCGCGGCACGCCCGGCATGGGCAAGAATCGCTATGGCGCCGGCGGCGAAGACCTGGTCATCAAGGTGCCGGTCGGCACGCAGATCCTGTCCGATCCCCTGCCGATCGACGGCAGCGAGGATGAGGACGGTGTGCCCGACTATGAGGAGCAGGAGATTCTCGCCGATTTCACCCAGGTCGGCCAGCGGATAACCTTTCTGCGCGGCGGCGACGGCGGCCGCGGCAACATGTCCTACAAAAGCAGCACGAACCGGGCGCCGCGGCAGCACGGCACCGGCTGGCCGGGCGAGGAACGCTGGGTCTGGCTGCGGCTCAAGCTGCTCGCCGATGTCGGGCTGGTGGGCATGCCCAACGCCGGCAAGTCGACGCTCATCAACCAGATCACCAATACCAAGGCCAAGGTCGGGGCCTATGCCTTCACCACCACCAAGCCGCAATTGGGCGTCGTGCTGCACAAGGGCCGTGAGTTCGTGCTGGCCGACATTCCGGGGCTGATCGAGGGCGCCGCCGAAGGCGCGGGCATCGGCGACCGTTTCCTTGGCCATATCGAACGGTGCCGCGTGCTGCTCCACCTGATCGACGCTACCGGCGACGATCCGGTCGCCGCATGGCGCATCGTTCAGGACGAACTGGCCAATTACGGCGCGGGGCTGGACGAAAAGCCGCAATTGCTGGCGCTCAACAAGGGCGACCTGCTGGGCGCGGAATTGATGGAGGACATCGCGTCGCAACTGCGCGCGGCGGGGGCGGAGGACATCTTCATCATTTCGGGCGCAACCGGCGAAGGCATGGGAAAACTGCTCGACGCGGTGATCCCGATGCTGAGCGATGCCGTGGCGGCGGAAAAGGCGGATGGCGGGGAAGAGGACGACGGAACATGGTCGCCGCTCTGATCGCCTCCTCGACCGGAGGATGGGGCCAAGACGCAGGCCGACGGTGCGGGCGCGCTGCTCGATCCATTTTACGCCTCCACAGCGCCGTGGCGGCGGCCCCCGCCATGCCGGGGATGATGTGATGCAGCCCGGCTTTCCCCCTTCCCAGATCCGCCGCCTGGTCATCAAGATCGGCTCGGCGCTGCTGGTCGACCCCGCCGGCCAGGTGCGCGAGGCGTGGCTGCGCACGCTCGTCGCCGACATTGCCGCGCGAAAGGCGGCGGGACAGCAGATCATCGTCGTGTCCTCAGGCGCGGTCGCACTCGGCGCGCGCCGGCTCAAACTGCCCAAGGGCGGGCGCGGCAGCCTGGAAGACGCGCAGGCCGCCGCCGCCACCGGACAGATCGCCCTGTCGCAATGCTGGGCGGGACTGCTGGCGGAACAGGGCATCATCGCCGCACAGATATTGGTGACGCTCGACGATCTCGAACATCGCCGCCGCTATCTCAATGCGTCGGCGACGCTCGATCGGCTGATGGCGCTGGGCGTGGTCCCGGTGGTGAATGAAAATGACAGCGTCGCCACCGCCGAAATTCGCTTCGGCGACAATGACCGGCTCGCCGCCCGCATCGGCCAGGCCGCTCGGGCTGACGCGACAGTGCTTCTGTCGGACGTGGACGGGCTTTACACCGCCAATCCGCACGCCGATGCGAACGCCATGCTGATACCGACGATCGAACGCATTGACGCCCGCATCATGGCCATGGCCGATGGCGGCTCCGCGTCCGGCATGGGGTCGGGCGGCATGACCTCCAAGATAGAGGCGGCCAGGATCGCGACCGGCGCGGGCGCGCACCTTGCCATCATTTCGGGCAAGGTCGATGCGCCGCTCACCCATTGGGAACGGGGCGGTCCAGGCTCCATCTTCCTTGCCGCGCCGGCAAAGCGCGCCCGCAAGGGCTGGTTGGCCGGTCGCCTGACCGTGCGGGGCCGAATCACCGTGGATGCGGGCGCGGAAAGGGCGCTGGGGCGCGGCAACAGCCTGCTGCCCGCCGGCGTCGCGCGGGTAGAGGGGCTGTTCGCGCGGGGCGACGTGATCGACATCGTCGCCGCCGATGGCCGCGTGATCGCGCGCGGCCTGTCCGAATATGACAGCGACGACGCTGCGAAGATCGCCGGTCGGCGCAGCGAGGACATCGCCGCGCTGCTTGGCACCATGCCCCGGTCGGTGCTGGTTCACCGCGACCATATGGCAATGGTCTGATCCCATGGCGATGAAGATTGCGATGACGGGCGCGACGGGTTTCGTCGGCGCGGAAGTGCTGGCGCAGGCGCTGGGCGCGGGGATGAGCGTCCAGGCACTCGCGCGCAAGGCCCGCCCGCCGCAGGCGCGGCTCAAATGGGTTCATGGCTCGCTGGAGGATGGCCGCGCGCTCGACCGGCTGGTGCGTGATGTCGACGCCGTGATCCACATCGCCGGCGTCGTCAACGCGCCCGATCGCGCGGGTTTCGAAGCGGGCAATGCGCTCGGCACGATGGCGCTGATCGACGCGATGCGCCGCCAGGGCGTGCGTCGGCTGGTCCATGTCTCGTCGCTGGCCGCGCGCGAACCGGCGCTATCGGACTATGGCTGGTCAAAGGAACTGGCCGAACGCCATGTCAAGGCCAGCGGCCTCGACTGGACCATCGTCCGCCCGCCCGCCATCTACGGCCCCGGCGACCGCGAGATGCTCGACCTGTTTCGCATGGCGCGGCGGGGCTTCATGCTGTTGCCGCCCGGCGGACGCCTGTCGGTCATCGAAGTCGGCGATCTCGCCAGGCTGCTGCTCGCGCTTGCCGATGACCGCCACGTCAGCCTGACCCAGATGTATGAAGTCGATGACGGCACGCCGGACGGCTGGGATCACCGGGATTTCGGGCTGGCTCTGGGCCAGGCGCTGGGACGGCGGGTCAAAACCTGGTCGATGCCGCGATGGCTGCTGAACATCGGCGCCACGCTCGATCGCACGATGCGGGGCAGGAACGCCAAGCTGACCCCGGACAGGGTTCGCTATTTCTGCCACCCCGACTGGGTCAGCACGCCGGCTGCTTTCCCGCCCGCGGACCTGTGGAAGCCCGGCGTCGCAACGGCGGCGGGCCTCAAAGCCACCGCCGCCGCCTATCGCAGAAATGGCTGGCTATAGTATCGGCTATGCCGCCGTGGCGACCGGAGCGATCGCCTTGCCAGCCGTCCCTGTCGACGCGCCGGGGGTCGTCGACCCCGGCGGCGACGTCATTCCTCGACGATCCGCAGCAGTTTGCGTTCGACCGGCGCCAGCACGCCGGCCAGGTCCTGCCCGCGCTTGAGCACCGCCCCGGCCTCGCCGATCAGCGCCCACATGCCCTGCCGCTGGCGCAGCGCCGGGCGCTTTTCGATGCGATATTCGGGTCGCTCGGCCGCACGGCGAAAGGCGGAGAATATGGCGGCGTCGCGGCCCAGGTCGATCGCATAATCGCGCCAATGGCCGGCCGACACCATCCGGCCGTACAGGTTCATGATCCTTTGCAGTTCCTGCCGCTCGAACCCGATCTGGTTGGGCCTGCCGCTACCGGCCGGGAACGGCGTGACGTTGTTCATCAGGCGCGGTCACGCTCCTCGAACGACAGCGACTCGGGGCCGGGCGTGGCGCGCTGCTCCAGCAGGCTCGTCAACCGGCGCTGCAACTGTTCGACCTCGGCCCGCAACGCTTCGATCTTCTGCTTTTCGGGGTCCGGGCATTCGCTGCACACCGTGCCATAGGGCAGGAATTCGCGCTGATAGGCGGTCACGTCGACCAGCATTTGCCGCGCGGGAATGCCCACCATCGTCGCCCCCTCGGGCACCGACTTGGTCACCACCGCATTCGCGCCGATCCTGGCCCTTGGCCCGACGACGATCGGACCCAGCACCTGCGCGCCCGACCCGACGATCACCCCGTCGCCCAGCGTCGGGTGACGCTTGCCCGCTATGCCATTGGCCGGATCGGTGCCGCCCAGGGTGACATTCTGGTACAGCGTCACATCGTCGCCGATCTCTGCGGTCTCGCCGATGACGGTAAAGCCATGATCGATAAAGAATCGCTTGCCGATCCTGGCGCCGGGATGAATGTCGTTGCCGGTAAGGAAACGCGAGAAATGATTGACCGCGCGCGCCAGGAAAAACAGCCGCAGGCGATACAGGCGGTGCGCGACGCGATGGAAGGCAAGCGACCAGACCCCAGGATAGATCAGGATTTCCGCGCGCGAACGGGGCGCGGGGTCGCGGGACTTGACCGAGTCCAGATAAGCAATGAGATTGCGCACCATAAACACCCTGAACTCTCGTGACGGCCCGAAGCCTCAGTTGCGATACATAGGGCAGAACCGCCCGAATTTCCAGATGGACGGTATTTCACCTTTCGAACGCCCAAAAGAAACTTTCCCGGTGCCCTGATAAATTCCTATTCAGACGATAGACAAATTAGCTAAGGCCGCTGCATGATCGACGTCCTGACCAACCATGCCGATGACATCTGGCCGTTCATCCTGATCGGCTTTGGCGCGCAGATCGTCGACGGCGCGTTGGGCATGGCCTATGGCGTGATCTCCAGCACCCTGCTGCTCGCGCTCGGCGTATCGCCCAGCCGCGCCTCGGCCAGCGTCCATGTTGCCGAAACCTTCACCACGGCGGTATCGGCGATCAGCCATATCCTGCACAAGAATGTCGACTGGCGGCTGTTTGCGCGGCTCATCATCCCCGGCGTCATCGGCGGCGTGGCGGGCGCCTATCTTCTTTCCAACATCGACGGGGCCGTCATCAAGCCGTTCGTCCAGATCTATCTGGCCTTGATCGGCGTCTATCTCATCTGGCGCGGCTTCCACCTGCCGCCCAAGGCGCGCGACCCCAAGCTGGTCGCGCCGCTGGGTCTGGTCGGCGGCTTCATGGATGCGTCGGGCGGCGGCGGCTGGGGGCCGATCGTAACCTCCAACCTGCTGTTGCAGGGCGCCAGTCCGCGCCACACCATCGGCACGGTCAACAGCGTCGAATTCTTCCTGACCCTTTCGATCAGCATCACCTTCCTGCTGCATCTGGGCTGGGAAGCGTTCACGGCCTACACGGCCGGGCTGCTGATCGGCGGCGTGGTGGCGGCGCCCTTTGGCGCGATGCTCGCTCGCCGCGTCGCGCCACGCATCCTGTTCACGGCGGTCGGCATCATCCTGACGCTGACGTCGCTGTTCGGCGTGGTCAAACAGCTTGGTTTCATCGGCTGATCCACTTATATAAGCGCTTCTGATCGAGGAAGCCGATATATGTCCAGCTATCTGCCAACGCTCAAACAGCTGCAATATCTGGTCGCGCTCAAGGAACATGGTCATTTCGGCCGTGCCGCCGAAAGCTGCTACGTCACGCAATCGACTTTGTCCGCCGGCATTCGCGAGCTTGAAACGCTGATCGGCGTCACCCTGGTCGAACGCACCCGGCGCGTGGTGCGGTTCACCGCGCTTGGCGACCAGATCGCGCAAAAGGCGCATCGCGTCCTGCGCGAGGCGGAGGAGCTGGCCGCCATTGCCCAGGCATCGGGCAAGCCGCTGACCGGCGCGTTGCGGATGAGCGTCATCCCCACCATCGCTCCGTTCCTGCTGCCGCGCCTGTTGCCCCGCCTGCGCCATGACCGCCCCGAACTCCAGCTCTATCTGCGCGAGGAAACGACGCCCGCCGCGCTCGATTCGCTGCGCCATGGCAATGTCGACTGCGTGCTGCTCGCCCTGCCCTATGCGACCGGCGATCTCGACAGCGAAACGCTGTTCCAGGACCGCATCCACGTCGCCTTCCCCAAGGACGATCCGGTCGACCTGCCCGCCTGGATCGCGCCGGACATGATCGACGAAAGCAGGCTATTGCTGCTGGAGGATGGCCATTGCCTCAAGGACCATGCGCTTGCCGCGTGCGACCGGCCGGGCCTGCGCCCCGAAACGGCGATGATGGGCACCTCGCTTCATACGCTGGTGCAGATGGTCGACAACGGCCTTGGCATCACGATGCTGCCTGAAATGGCGATCGCCAGTGGCATACTCGACCATACCGGCATCGCCACGCGCCCGCTGCGGTCGGACCATGCCTGGCGCGACATCGCCTTGCTATGGCGCCGCAACAGCCCGCGCGAAAAGGAATTCCGCCTGATGGCCGACATCCTGCGCGAAGGCGCGAAGTCGGGTTGCCAGCTTCCCCAGGCGGCCTGATCAGCTCTTCCACGCCTGCGCGCGCGCATCGTCCTCGGCGCGCGCCTCGACCCAGCGGCTCGCGCCATCGTCGAAATGCTCCTTCTTCCAGAAGGGCGCCTCGCTCTTGAGCCAGTCGATCAGGAAGGCACAGCTTGCGAGTGCGGCGGTGCGATGGCGCGATGCGGTGCCGACGAAGACGATGCGCGCGCCCGGCGCCAGCCGCCCGACCCGGTGGATCACCCGCGCCCCCAGCAACGGCCAGCGCGCGAACGCCTCGACGACGATCCGTTCGACCTGGGCCTGCGTCATCGCCGGATAATGGTCGAGCTGCATCGCCACCAGCCCGCCCTCGCCTCGCACCACGCCGGTAAAGGTGGCGACGCCGCCACCGCCCAATGCCTCCAGCGCGGCGCTCTCCACGCCGGGATCGAAATCGCCCGCCTGGATCGCGATATATTTCATCCGCCCGTCACCGGCGGAAAAATGGCCAGTTCGCGGGCCGCGCCGATGACCGTGTCCATGGCCGCGAACCTGTGGTCCAGCGCCGCGCGCAGCCGGGCCGGATCGCCCAGCCCCTCGGCATGGCCGCCCCCGCGCGCCGCCAGCGTCGCGATCACCTGGGCTATGCTCGCATCGGGCGCGGGCGCGTCGATCCGTTCCTCGTCGACCCCGACGGCTTCGCGTACCCAGGCGAAATAGAGAATGGTAAGACCGGCCATGACCCGTCAGTCCATATGCTTGAGGCCGACGCGCAGATAGTCCCAGCCCGTCACCAGCGTCAGCAGCGCGGCCGCCCACAATGTCACGATTCCCACCGCCTGGACAAAGGGAAAATGCGGCACCGCGCCCGCCAGGATCAGCGCGCCCAGCGCGATGATCTGACAGGTCGTCTTCCATTTGGCCAGCCGCGACACCGGCACCGACACCTGCAATCCCGCCAGAAATTCGCGCAGCCCCGACACCGCGATCTCGCGCAGCAAAATCACCATCGCGGCAATGATGTGCGGACCGGCGATGTCGCGGGTCGCGCTCAGCAACAGGATCACGGCGCCCACCATGATCTTGTCGGCGATCGGATCGAGGAAGATGCCCAGTTTGGACACCGTGCCCTTGGCCCGCGCCAGATAGCCGTCGAAATAATCGGTGACGCCCATCAGGCAATAGAGTGCGAAGGCCAGCGCATAGCCGGTGGTCCAGCGCGCGCCCTGTTCGGCGGGCCACAGCAACGCCACCAGCAACGGCACCGTGACGATCCGCGACAGGGTCAGCAGGTTGGGCAGCGTCAGCATCGCCGACGCCTGCCACAGAGTGGCGCAAGTCACAAGCCGGGCGGGCGCATCATGGCGTTGGACAGATGCCCATCGAGCGGCTAGATCGCGCTCAGCCACTTTCACAGCGAAAAGATACCATCGCTCATGCAAGCCTCCATCAGGCTCTTGAAAAAGCGGCGCTTCCTGCCTCTTTTCGTGACCCAGCTCCTCGGAGCGTTCAACGACAATCTGTTCAAGAACGCGATGGTGCTGTTCGTCGTCTATTCGGTCTATAACGACGAAACGTCGGAAACCTGGTTCAGCGCGGTCGCGACCGGGGTGTTCATCCTCCCCTTCTTTCTGCTGTCCGCGCTTTCGGGGCAATTGGCCGACCAGCGCGACAAGGCCGCCATCATCCGCATCGTCAAGACGGCGGAGATCGCGATCATGATGGTCGGCGCGATCGGCCTCGGCCTGATCTGGAGCGGCGTCGCGGTGCACAGCGTCGCCATCCCGCTGCTGCTGGTGGCGCTGTTCGCCATGGGGGTTCATTCGACGTTTTTCGGCCCGATCAAATATGCGATCCTGCCCCAGCACCTGCACGACGATGAAGTGCTGGGCGGCACCGGCCTTGTTGAGGCCGGCACCTATATCGCGATCCTCGCAGGCACGATCCTCGCCGGCATCATCCCTGTCGAGGCGGCGGCGGTCGGCGTCGTGCTCACCGCGCTCATCGGCTATGTCGCGGGGCGCCAGGTGCCCCCGGCGCCCTCGCTGATGGTGCCGCTGCCGATAGACTTCCATATCATCCGTTCGTCGATCGCGCTGGTGCGCGGCACCATGCACATCCGCCGCCTGTTCCTGGCGATCATGGCGATCAGCTTCTTCTGGTCGGTCGGCGCGGTGCTGTTCATCCAGTTCCCGCCGCTGGTCAAGAATGTGCTGACCGCCGACAAGGCGGTCGCCAGCCTGTTCCTCGCGATTTTCTCGATCGGCATCGCCATCGGCTCGATCGCCATCAACCGGCTGCTTGGCGGCCATGTGTCGGCCAGATACGCGCCCGCATCGGTGATCGGCATGGGCGGCTGCATCGTCGCCTTCCATCTCGTGTGCAGCTTCTGGACCCCCGCCCCTGGCGATCGGCTGCTGTCGCTGGGTGAATTTCTGGCGCACCCGATGGCCGGCTGGTTGTCCGCTTCGCTGCTGGGCGTCTCCACCTTCGGCGGCATGTTCGTCGTTCCGCTCTACGCCTTCCTCACCACGACGGTGGAAAAATGCGAAGCGGCACGCACCGTCGCGGCCAACAATATCGTCAATTCGGGCGCAATGGTCGCGGGGTCGGTGATGGCGCTGGGCCTTTCGGTCGCGGGCGTGCCGGTGATTCAGCAATTGCTGCTGGTGGCGGCGATGACCATTCCCTGCGCGTGGCTCGCGTGGAAACTCCATTGCGCGTGCGATTGACCGCGCTCAGGCGATGAAGCTGTAGAATGCCGTGAAGAAGGCGGAAAAGCTCAGGGCGAACAGCTTCCAGTCCTTGTCGTCGTCATAATAGCCGATTTTCGTAGGGCCGGGCCTGGGCGCATCGTCCACGACCCTCAGCACATGAGCGGGCAGGCGCTGGCGAAAGGGGTGGCGGGCCGATTCGGTGGTGGTGACGAGGGTTCGGTTTCGCATGATGGAAAGATTAACGCATTTTTTACCATTTCGACCACCGCCAATTAACGGTAATGCGGCGCTGTCCCGTCACGGGACAGGCTTGACTGTATGGTACATATAATACAGCTTTGGCGGGACAGATGACCGATCCACTTTCGCCCCCGTCTCCACCGCCTGCATCGGCGCCGGCTTTCGCCGGCCCGCCCAGCGCCTTCGCGCCGCCGATGCCGTGGAAGAAGAAGCTGCGGATCGTCGGCTATCTGTTCGCGGCGGCGCTGGCGTTGCTGATGATCGTGATCGCCTGGCTGGCGGTCACGGCGCCGCTGTCGCGCTCGCTGCGGCCGATCGCGCCGCCCAGCATCAGCCTGATGTCGGCCGACGGCCATCTGATCGCGCGGCGCGGCGCGGTGATCGACAAGCCGGTGGCCATCGCCGACCTGCCCGCCCATGTGCCCCAGGCGTTCATGGCGATCGAGGATCGGCGATTCCAGACCCATTGGGGCATCGACCCGCGCGGCATCGCCCGCGCGCTGTGGCACAATATCTGGTCGGATGGCGCATCACAGGGCGGCAGCACGATCACTCAGCAGCTTGCCAAGGGCGTTTTCCTGTCGAGCGACCGCACCTTTGGCCGCAAGGCGCGCGAAGCGCTGATCGCGCTCTGGCTGGAAGCGTGGCTGACCAAGGACCAGATCCTCGAACGCTATCTGTCCAACGTCTATTTCGGCGACAATGTTTACGGCCTGCGCGCCGCCTCGCTCCATTATTTCAGCCGCCGGCCCGAACGGCTGACGGTGCCGCAGGCCGCGATGCTCGCCGGGCTGCTCAAGGCCCCATCGCGGCTCGCGCCCACCTCCAATCTCAAGGGCGCCCGCGCCCGCGCGGCGCTGGTGACGCAGGCGATGGTCGATGCCGGCTATCTTGGCCAGCGCGAACGCAATGCCCTGCCCCCTGCCCGCCTCGACGTCCGGCCGGAACCGGACGCGACCAGCGGCACCTATTTCGCCGACTGGGTGCTGCCGCAGGCGCGCGACCGCGCCGGCGCGGTCTATGGCGCGCAACAGGTCGTCACGACGCTCGATCGCAGCGTCCAGCGCTATGCCGAAGGCGCGATCCGCCGTGCGGGGCTGGGCGGCGCCCAGGCCGCGCTGGTGGCGATGAAGCCTGACGGCAGCGTCGTCGCCATGGTCGGCGGCAAAAATTACGCGAAAAGCAGCTTCAATCGCGCGGTCCAGGCCAGGCGCCAGCCCGGATCGACCTTCAAGCTGTTCGTCTATCTCGCCGCCTTCCGCGCGGGCATGACCCCCGACGACCTGATCGAAGACACGCCGATCACCACCGGCGCCTATCGCCCCGCCAACCATGGCGGGCGCTATCGCGGCCGCATCACCCTGCGCCAGGCCTTCGCCATTTCCAGCAATGTCGCCGCCGTGCGCCTGACCCAGAAGGTGGGCGTCGATGCCGTCATCAAGGTCGCGCGCGACCTTGGCATCCGCGCGCCGTTGACGCAGGATCTCAGCCTCGCGCTTGGCACGTCCGAAATTCCGCTGGTCGATCTGGCGCAAGCCTATGCCGCGGTCGCGGCTGGGGTCTATCCGGTCATCGCCCATGGCCTGCCGCCAGAGGAACGGGGCTGGTTCGAACGGCTGCTCGACCGGCAAAAGGCGTTCGACGACGACCATCTCGACATGATCCGCGACCTGTTGTCGTCCGCCGCCAATCGCGGCACCGGCAGCGCGGCGGCGCTGCGCACCAGCACCTTTGGCAAGACCGGCACGACGCAGGACAGCCGCGACGCGATCTTCGTCGGCTATGCCGGCGGGCTGGTGACGGCAGTATGGGTCGGCAATGACGATAACACCCCGCTGCCCGGGGGCGCGGCTGGCGGCGGGCTACCCGCGCGCATCTGGCGCGATTTCATGAGCCGCGCGATCGACGAGCCGGCGGACGAAGTCGCACCGGCGGAACTGGATGGCGACCTGGTCAACGCCATCGCCAATGTGACGGTCGAAACCGGCCTTGGCGACATGAACATCGGGCTGGATCAGGATGGCATGACCATCGACCTCGGCCCGGCCACCGTCCGCATCCCGGCCGACGCCCCGCCATCCCCCGCTCCGCCGCCGGTGCGCGTGGTGCCGACCCAGCCGCCCACCGCCCCGCAGGATGAAGGCGAACGATAATCCTGTCCTACAGCCAAGGCCCCGTGCCATATTTGTCGCGCGCGATTGGCGGCCGGGGCGGTCGGCGCAATAAAATGTCAAATCGGGCGGGAAAAGTGCGAAGTTAAGGATCGCACCCCACGAAAAAGGGCGCCCGCAGGCGCCCTGATCCGGTTCCGCTGGGCGGCGACGGATTATTTCTTGAGCGAAAGCCCGCCAAAACGCTTGTTGAAGCGCGCAACCTGGCCACCCTGGTCGAGCTGGCGCTGGCCACCGATCCAGGCGGGGTGCGACTTGGGGTCGATGTCGAGCGCCATCGTGTCGCCTTCCTTGCCCCAGGTGGAACGGGTCTGGAAGGTGGTGCCGTCGGTCATCTGGATGGTGATGAAATGGTAATCGGGGTGGGTATCGGCCTTCATGGCGGTAAAGCTCCATTAATGGCCGGTTTCCGACCGGCCGGGGATGCACAATATCTGGCAAAGCGCGCCGTTAGCGGGTTTGCCTGGACATGGCAAGGGGCGGCGCGCCGATCAATCCTTGGGCGGATCGGTGATCATCGCGACGAAATTGGCCTCCGCCGCCAGCTTGCCGTCGACCAGCGCCCTGCCGGCGAACTTGCAGATCGCCCCGCGATTCTGCGTCACCTCGACATGCAGGTCGAGCAGGCATCCCGGCTCCACCGGCACGCGGAACTTCGCGCCGTCGATGCTCATGAAATAGACGAGCTTGCCCGAATCGGTCAGGTTCATCGATTCGACCGCCAGCACCCCCGCCGCCTGCGCCATCGCCTCGACGATCAGCACGCCGGGCATGATCGGCCGGGTGGGGAAATGCCCCTGAAAGAAAGGCTCGTTGACCGACACCGCCTTGATCGCATGGATCGACTGGCTCGGCACCAGCGCGACCACGCGGTCGATCAGCAGCATCGGATAGCGATGGGGCAAAGCGGCCATGACCCGACGAATATCCATCGGGCCACGGACGGCATGCGTCTCGACGTCAGCCGTCATCGCTGGTTAGCGCGACGTCGGCTGCTGGGCCGGATTGGCTGGCGCGGGTGCAGCGGCGGGCTGACCCTGACGACCCGGCTGCCATCCGGCTGGCGGCTGGATACCGACGCTGGGCACCAGCGCGTTGAGTTCGTTCACGACCGCTTGGGTGATGTCGACGCCCGGCTGGTAGGACACTGTCGCTTCGGGCGTCAGCAACAGGTCGACCTTCGCCTTGCTCATCGCCGCCTTGAGCGCATCGGAAAGCTTGGCGCCGATCTGTTCCTGCACATAGGCGTCGGCAAGCTGGATCGGCTGGCCGAGGCGCTGCAATTCGGCCTGTGCGTTCTGCTGCTGCTGCTGGAACTGCTGATACTGGGTTTCGATCGCCGGGGTCGGCTTGTTGCCAGCCGCACGGAGCGCGGCCTGAAGCGCATCACCCTTGGTCTTGAGGTCGGCGTCGATCGCGGCCTTGCGTGTGTTGAACGCATCGATCTGCGGCTTGTAGGTCGTCTGCATCTGCGTCCGCGCGGTGGTGTAGGCGGAGCTGATGCCGACCGCACGCTGCAAATCGACGACGGCGATGCCGCTCTTCGATTGGGCGATGGCGGGTGCGCTGGCAAGCGCCAGGGCGGTCATGGGCGCCAGGCCAAGCGCCGCGGCCTTGAATAATGTCTTCATCAGAATTGAGTCCCTACGTTGAAGGTAATGAGTTTGCTGTCGTCCCCTGGTTCCTTGAGCAGCGCCTTGGCGATGTCGATGCGGAACGGGCCGAACGGCGAATTCCAGTTGACGCCAATACCCACCGAAACACGCGGTTTCAGCGTATCGCCCAGATATTCTTCCTCGAAGTTGCCACCCGCAAAAGTGAAATTCGCGGCGCAAGTCGGTGCGCGAGCCGTGCCGTCGGCACGAACGGTCGTCGACCCGGTAGGCGCGTTCGGTCCCGGAGCACAATATCCCGCAAAGCTGCCAGTGCCATTGTTCACCAGCACCGGATCCTTGATCCCCGCAACAGCGCCGGCATCAACATAGACAGAAGGCCGCAAGCCCATTTCACGCGCGCCCGAACCCAGCGGAATCTCGACCTCCGCACGGGCGAGATAGTACATCTTGCCACCCAGAGCGTCGTCGGACACGTTGTTGTTCCCCGTTCCCCGCTCGTACGTTATGTTTCCGGCTTCTCCTGTTTCCTGAAGAAAATACCGCTTCACGCGCGGCCCGACGCCGCGAATATTGAAACCGCGCATCTGCGGCTCACCCAGGAAGAAGCGATCGACCAGCCGGATTTTCTCGATCGGCAGCCCGTCGGGATCGAGTCGCTGACCTTCGAGCGATTGAATATAGCCGCCCTCACCCGATATCGAGAAGATGAAACCCCCACCAAGCGGCCAGAATTTCGCAGCATTGAGGCGTGTGCGAACATATTTGACGCTGCCCCCAAGACCGGCGAAATCCTGGCTGAGCACCGCATTATGGCCGCGGGTCGGACGGATCCGGTTGTCACGGGTATCGTAGATAAACGAATAGCCAAGCGAGGATGTCGTCCGCTTGCCGATCGCGTCGCACAGATAGCGTCCTGCCAGCAACGGATCGCACCGCGACGGCTGCGCCCCGGGACCATCGGGATCGGAGTAATAGCTGTCGCGATCCAGCGTCACATCGTCCAGATTCAGACTGTAGCGCAGCGCCAGCGACATATATTCGGTGATCGGCACACCGGCGCGGATCTGGAACCCGGTCGTCGTCTGTTCGTACGTGGTGTCGCGATCGTTGCTGTTGTTGTTGAGGAAACGGAAACTGTTGAGGTCGCGGCGGTAGATATCGCCGCCCAGCGCAATGTTCCGATCCATGAAATAGGGTTCGGTAAAGCCCAGTTCGACCGACTTGGAATAGGCCGAATAATTGACCGAAGTGCGCAGTTCCTGGCCCTTGCCGCGAAAGTTGCGCTGCGTGATCGAGGCCGAAACGATGAAGCGTTCGAGCGACGAGAAGCCGGCCGACAGCGACAGTTCGCCTGTCGACTTTTCCTGAACGTTGGTTTCGAGAATGATGCGGTCGGGCGCGGACCCCGGCTTCTGCTCGATTTCCAGCTTTTCCTGGAAAAAGCCGAGCGAATTGATGCGGTCGCGCGATCGCTTGACGAGGAAACTGTTGAAGGCATCGCCCTCCGCCAGACGGAATTCGCGGCGGATCACCTTGTCCTGGGTCAGCGTGTTGCCGTTGATATCGACCCGCTCGACATAGACGCGGGGCGCGTTGGCGATCTTGAAGGTGATCCCCATCGTCAGGTCGTCTTTCGACCGGTTGAAATCGGGCGACACGTCGGCGAACGCATAACCGAAAAGGCCAGCCGTTTCCGACAGCGTATCGACAGTATCCTCGACCTGCTTGGCGTTGTACCAATCGCCCTGCTTCATCGGCAGCCGCTTGGTCAGGCTGTCGCCCGACAGGTCGCGAATATCGGATTCGACCTTCACCGGCCCGAATTTATATCGGTCGCCTTCTTCCACCACATAAGTGATGATGAAGTCCTGCTTGTCGGGCGTGAGTTCGGCGACGGCGGAAATAACGCGGAAATCGGCATAGCCTTCGGTCAGGTAGAACTGCCGCAGCTTCTGCTGGTCATAGGCCAGGCGGTCGGGGTCATAGCTGGTGCCCGAGGAAAACAGGCGGAAGAACCGCGCCTGCTTCGTGACCATCTGGCTGCGCAGCTCGCCATCGCCGAACTTTTCGTTGCCGATGATGTTAATCTGGCGAACCTTCGACTTGGGACCTTCGCTGATTTCGAAAACGATATCGACACGGTTCTGATCGAGCTGCACCATCTTGGGCTCGACAGTGGCGGCAAAACGTCCCTGCCGGCGGTAAAGCTCGATTATGCGCGCGACATCGGCACGAACCTTGGACCGGGTATATATCTGGCGCGGGGCCAGCTTGATCTCGGGACGGATCTTGTCTTCCTTCAACCGCTTGTTGCCTTCCAGCACGATGCGGTTGATGACCGGATTTTCCTTGACCTCGATCGTCAAAGCGCCCGCATCGTTGCGGATCTGGACGTCGGCGAACAATTCGGTCTCGAACAGGTCGCGCAGCGCTTGATCAAGCGATTCCTGGGTAAAGGGCTGACCGATGCGCAGCTTGGTATAGGACATGATCGTGTCCGGTTCCAACCGTTGCTGACCCGTCACCACTATCGAACGCACCGTGCCGGCGGGTGCGGTCGGCAGCGTATCGGCAGCGGGGGTCGCGGCGGGCGGCGGCGCGGTCTGCGCGGCGACGGGCGTTGCGACGAGGCCGGCGATCATCGTGCTTGCCAACAGGGCTGCGACGACCGGACGGTGCCTCTTGCTGCTCTTCATCGCTGCCACTGCTTCACCCTCGTACAAATATGAAATATTTCGACATGCGTGGGAAAGACGCAGCCGGGCCGCGCTTCCCTGCCCGAAGCGGATCAACCGATCAAGCCGGACAGGCTCTGCCACAGCCCGAAAGACGACAAATCGTTGAATGTGACCAAAACCATCATGCCAAGCAGCACTGCCAGCCCTGACCGATACGCCCATTCCTGCGCCCGCGGACTGACCGGCCGACGCTGCACGGCTTCTATTGCGTAAAAGAGCAGATGCCCGCCATCCAGCATCGGGATTGGCAACAGGTTGATGAACCCCAAGTTAATCGAGATGAGCGCCA
The DNA here is from genome assembly GCF_037725245.1 of Sphingobium anseongense. Classification (NCBI taxonomy): domain Bacteria; kingdom Pseudomonadati; phylum Pseudomonadota; class Alphaproteobacteria; order Sphingomonadales; family Sphingobiaceae; genus Sphingobium; species Sphingobium anseongense. The sequence continues at coordinate 345,436 of NZ_JBBJUL010000001.1, forward strand.
TGAAAAAGACGAAGCTTTCCGGCCCCAGCGAGGCCGCCTGGCCGGACACTTCGGCGATCTTCAACGGCCCGCCCAGTTCCTTGACCGACCGGCCGCCGCCCAGGATCTGGCCCAGCGTCTCCACCATGGTCTGAAGAATGTCGCCGACCCGGTCGATCGCCACGATCGGCGCGCGCCAGACCGGAACGGGTTCGACGACGGGCTTGCCAGGGCCAATGCCCAGCCGCCCGACGCGGAAGCTGTTGCCAAAGCCGTCATCCTCCTTGATGGCGGCGATCGTCGCCGAGATCGTCAACTGGCGGCCGGCGCGGTCAATCACCACTTCCACCGGCTCGCCAGGGCGGATGCGCGTATACATCACCATGTCGGCATAGGTGTCCATCGCGCGTCCGTTGAACGAAACGATACGGTCGCCGACCCGGATGCCGGCCGCCTGCGCCGCGCTACCAGGCTGGACGATGCCAGCGACAGCCGGGGTACGGCTCTCGCCATAGACCAGGGCGAAAGCGGCGAGGATGAGGATGGAAAAGAGGAAATTGATCGCAGGACCGGCAGCGACGATGGCCGCGCGTTGCCAGAGCGGCTTGGCGGGAAAACTTGTCGCGCGATCCGCGGCGGACATGGTCAGCCAGGCGGGATCATCCTGACCCGCCGCATTCATGTCGCCCTTGAAACGGACATAGCCGCCAAGCGGAAGCGCACCGATCCGCCAGCGCGTGCCGCGTCGGTCGACCCAGGCGGCAACTTCTGGTCCAAAGCCGATGGAAAAGGCTTCGGCCTTTACCCCGCACCAACGTCCAACGAGATAATGGCCAAGCTCATGCACGAAAACGAGCGGGCCAATGACCGCCACGAATGCGAATATGGTCAACAGAAAACCGGGATTCTGGATCAAGCAGCCAAACTTTCCATCACCTGCCGGGCCGTCGCCCGCGCTGTCGCGTCCGCCAACAGAACATCTTCGATGCGGCCGGGCATCGGCGCGGTATAGCGTGTCAGCACCTCCTCCACAATCATGGCGATATCAAGGAAGCCGATCCGACCCGCCAGGAAAGCGGCGACCGCCACTTCGTTGGCGGCGTTGAGGATGGCTGGAGCCGCCCCGCCCTGGTTCGCCGCGGCGCGAGTCAGACGCAGCGCGGGAAAGCGTTCGGCATCGGGCGCCTCGAAATCGAGCCGGCCGATCCGCGCGAGATCGAGCGGCTCGCACGGCGTAGCGATCCGTTCCGGCCATGCAAGCGCATGTGCGATCGGGATGCGCATATCTGGCGAACCGAGCTGCGCTAGGGTCGAACGGTCCCGATATTCGACCATCGAGTGAATGACCGACTGCGGATGGATCAATATCTCAATCCGGTCGAGGCCGACCGGAAACAGATGCGCCGCCTCGATCAGTTCGAGCCCCTTGTTCATCATCGTCGCGCTGTCGACGCTGATCTTCGCGCCCATCGACCAGTTGGGATGGGCGACAGCCTGGGCAGGGGTGATGCCGAGCATCTCCTGTCGACTGCGCGTGCGGAACGGGCCGCCGCTCGCGGTGAGGATGATGCGCGAAACATCCTGGATGCGGCTGCCGGCCAGGCACTGGAAGATCGCATTATGCTCGCTGTCGACGGGCAGCAGCGTCGCACCCGATGAAGCGGCGCACTCCATCATCAACGCGCCGGCAGACACCAGCGATTCCTTGTTGGCCAGCGCCACAGCCCCACCCGCTTCCAGCGCCGCCATGGTGGGCGCCAGCCCTGCGCAGCCGACGATCGCCGCCATGGTCCAATCCGCGCCGGCGCGAGCCGCGTCGACCAGCGCCGCATGCCCCGCCGCCGCTTCGATACCCGACCCGGCAAGCGCATCCTTGAGCGATGGATAGAGCGCTTCGTCGGCAATGACCGCCAGTTCGGCACGAGCCGTACGGGCCGCCGCCGCCAGCGCCGCCACGTCGCTGTTCGCGGTCAGCGCCAGGACGGAATATGTGTCGGCTTGCCGATTGACGAGATCCAGCGTGGAGGTGCCGACCGAACCGGTCGCACCGAAAATCGAGATGCGCCGGGTCACGCCGCCCCCATTGCCAGGCAGAGCAGCGCGGCAATCGGCGCGGTGGTCACCACCCCGTCAAGCCGGTCCATCACCCCGCCATGGCCAGGCAGCAACGCGCCGCTGTCCTTGACCCCGGCTTGGCGTTTCATCCAGCTTTCCAGCAGATCGCCCGCCTGCGCCGCGACCGCCAGCAATCCGCTTGCCGCTGCCAGCTGGGCGGGTAGTCCAGCCCAACGGTTCAGGATGAAGCCGAGCAGCAATGCGGCGATGACGCCGCCGCCCAAACCCGCCCAGGTCTTTGACGGGCTGACACGCGGCGCAAGCTTAGGACCGCCAATCGACCGCCCGGCGAAATATGCGCCGATGTCGGTCGCCCAGACGAGGCCCAGAGACCAGAAGGCAAGCAGCAGCCCGTATCCATTGGGCTGCTGGCCGCGCAGGAACAACAGCGCCATGACGGGAACGCAGACATACAGGACGCCGAGCGCGAGCCGCAGCGAGCGAGCGACGATCAGCACGAAGAAGAATGCCGCCATCATCAGCCCGAACGCCAGCCAGGAAACACCGGCGGCAACGGGGCACAGGATCGCCAGCGGCACCGACACCGCCATCATCGACAGCCGTCGATGTTCGCGACCGCTGCGGCTCAGATCCGCCCATTCGCCCTGCATCAGCACAGCCGCGACCACCAGCAGCAGCCAGAACAGGATGCCCCCCGTCAGCAATGCGGCCATCGCCACCAGGATCAGGATGACGCCGACGATGGCGCGCGTCCGCAATTCACCCGTCATCACATTTACAAGCCGCCGAACCGGCGGTCCCTCTGCTTGAACGCGGCCAGCGCCCTTGCCAGCGCTTCGCCATCGAAATCGGGCCACAGCGTGTCGGTGAAATAGAGTTCCGCATAGGCCGCCTGCCACAGCATGAAATTGCTCAGCCGCAATTCGCCCGAGGTACGGATCAACAGGTCGAGCGGCGGCAGCGATGCGGTGTCGAGCGCGGCTTCGACCTGCGCCCTGCCGATCGCATCGGCGCTGATCTCGCCCGCCTGCACCTGCCGCGCCAACGTCTGCGCCATCCGCACCAGTTCGTCCTGCGCGCCATAATTGAGGGCAATGGCGATCGTCGGCCCGTCATTGCCCGCAGTGCGGGTCATGGCGCCTTCGATCAGATCGACCAGCGACGGTTCAAGCACGCGATAATCGCCAATCACCTGCAAGCGGACGCCGTTGGCATGAAACTCTTCCAGATCGGCCTGGATGAAATGGCGCAGCAGGCCCATCAGGTCCGATACTTCTTCGGCCGGACGCTTCCAGTTTTCGGACGAGAAAGCGTAGAGCGTCAGGCATTCCAGACCCAGTTCGCGCGCGACCCGCGCGATGCGGCGCACCGCGTCCACCCCCGCGCGGTGGCCGGCGATGCGGGGCAACAGCCGCTTTTTCGCCCAGCGGCCGTTGCCGTCCATGATGATCGCGACATGACGCGCCCCATGGTCGGGCGCGATCTGCGGCAGCGGGGTCTTGATCCGGCTGGCCATGATCAGCCTCTGCGATGTCGCATGGAGCAAAAAAGGCTGGACGCCAGGATCACTGACCGAGGATTTCCTTTTCCTTGGCCGTCGCGGCGGCGTCTATGTCGGCGATGGTCGCGTCGGTCAGCTTCTGGACTTCCGTTTCCTTGCGCTTGCGATCGTCTTCGCTGATCTCGCCCTTCTTTTCGTCGGCCTTGAGATGATCCATCCCGTCGCGGCGCACATTGCGCACGGCGATGCGGGCGGCTTCGGCATATTTGCTGGCGAGCTTGGCCAGTTCCTTGCGCCGCTCTTCGGTCAGGTCGGGTATGGGCAGGCGCAGCGTCTGGCCATCGACGATCGGGTTGAGGCCAAGGCCGGCCGAGCGGATCGCCTTGTCGACCGGGCCGACATTGGTCTTGTCCCAGACCTGAACCGACAACATTCGCGGTTCGGGCGCGGACACGGTCGCGACCTGGTTGAGCGGCATCGCGGCGCCATAGACGGTGACCGTCACCGGATCGAGCAGGGTCGTGTTGGCGCGGCCGGTGCGCAGGCCCGACAGGTCGCCCTTGAGCGATTCGACGGCGCCGGCCATGCGGCGTTCGAGGTCCGACTTATCATATTGGGCCATATTTCAGCTCTCCTGATTCTGTACGATCGTCGCAACGCCCTGCCCGGCGAGCACCGTGGCGAGGTTGCCGGTTTCGCGGATGTTGAAGACGACGATGGGGATGTCATTTTCGCGGCACAAGGCGATGGCGCTGGCATCCATGACCTTGAGATTGTCGTTGAGGACGCGGTCGAAGCTGATTTCGTCATAGCGGGCGGCGCCGGCCACCTTCTTGGGATCGGCATCATAGACGCCATCGACGCTGGTGCCCTTGAACAGCGCGTTGCAATTCATTTCGGCGGCGCGCAGCGCGGCGGTGGTGTCGGTGGTGAAGAAGGGATTGCCGGTGCCGGCGGCGAAGATGACGATCCGGCCCTTTTCCATGTGCCGCATCGCCTTGCGCCGGATATAGGGTTCGCACACCGACGCCATCGGGATCGCCGACTGGACGCGGGTGTCGTAGCCGATCTTTTCGAGCGCGTTCTGCACCGCGAGCGCGTTCATGACCGTCGCGAGCATTCCCATATAATCGGCGCTGGTGCGGTCGAAACCCTTGGCCGCGCCGGCAAGGCCCCTGAAGATATTGCCGCCGCCGACGACGACGCACAGTTCAAAGCCGGCATCCTTTGCCGCCGCGATCTCGCCCGCGACGCGATCGACGGTCTGCGGGTCGATGCCGAACTGCTCCTGCCCCATCAGCACCTCGCCCGACAGTTTCAGCAATATGCGCTTGAAGGCGGGCCGGGTCATGGGCGGGCGGTTATCCAAATCGAGGGCGGGGAGAAGCGCCGGGACATTAGGCGGGCGATGGGCGAATGCCAAGGGGGCGTTTGCGCCAAATGCCGCGCGCCCGAGCAAGGCTTAACTTCGCACTTTTCACGCTCGATGGGGTGTTTTGTTGCGCGGTCGTGATACAATCGACCAAATAGCGCATGTGAGGCAAATGATAGGAAAGAGCCGCAAGCCCGAATTTTATCATGGGTCGCGGAATGTAGGACAGCGCAGTGTTTCGAGCGAGGCGGCGTTCAGCCCGTCAAAGGCCGGGCTGGCGGCCGGCGATCATCAGACGGGTCGCGGCTCGCCGACATCATAGGCGCGAAGGTTGCGGTCGCCGATACCAAGGCCTGACCAGGCGGCGCGCCACTCGGCGATGTGCGTCGATGCAAAGTGACGGTCGAGCGCGGCCTGATCGACCCAAAGCTCTTTGACGTGAATCAGGCCGGGAATGAGAATATCCTGCGCATAGCCATATTCAAGACAGCCTTCTTCTCTCCGGCTCGCCTCGACCATCCGGGTCATGACCGGCAGCGCCGCTCGCAAATTGTCCGGGGGAATATGAACGGTTCCGGTGATCAACAGCATCGGCGACCTGTAAAACCATCGGCCTCCTTTAGAAAGGCCGTCATCCGCTTTTGCCGTGGCACTCCATCATATGGCGAGGCCGCCGCATGGAAAAGGCCGCCGCACGCCCGGAGCACCGGCCTTTTCCGATCGTTTCGCAGAAACGCTCAGTCCGGGGCCTTGGCCACGCCGACGAGCGCCGGGCGCAGCAGCCGGTCCTTGATCATGTAGCCCGCCTGCATTTCGGTCAGCACCGTGCCGGGCGCGGCGTCGGCGGAGGGGAGTTCCATCATCGCCTGATGCTTGTTGGGGTCGAGCGCCTCGCCCACCGACACCAGCTTTTCGATGCCGTTCTTGCGAAACACGCTTTCCAGTTCGCGGCCGGTGGCTTCCAGCCCCGTGACCAGGCTTTTCCACTTGTCGTCCTCGCGCAGTTCGGCGGGGATCAGCGACAGGGCGCGGCCCAGATTGTCGGCGACCGACAATATGTCGCGGGCAAAGGCGGTCGCCGCATAGACGCGCGTGTCGGCCAGTTCCTTTTCCAGCCGGCGGCGCACATTCTGCGTGTCGGCATGGGCGTAGAGAACATCCTGCTTGGCGGTCGCCAGTTCCGCCTCCAGCGCAGCGATTCGTTCCGCCGGGCCATCGCCCCCACCGTCGCTGGGCGGAGCCATATCCTCGGGCAGTTCGTCCACGATTTCGCTATTTTCCATATTCACTTTGTCTTCGCTCATCTCATCAATCTCGACAGGGTCTGCGCGGTGAAATCCACCATGGGGATCACCCGCGCATAGTTCAAGCGCGTCGGGCCGATCACGCCGACCACGCCAACCACGCGCCCGTCCCCGCTGCGGTAGGGCGCGGCTATGACCGAAGAACCCGACAGGGAAAAGAGCTTGTTTTCCGAACCGATGAAGATCTTGGTCGCGCTGCCGGCCAGCGCGCCTTCCAGCAGCCGGGCGATTTCCTGCTTGCCCTCCAGTTCTTCCAGCAATTGCCGGACCCGTTCCAGGTCCGCCGCCGTGCCTTCGTCGATCAGGTTCGCCTGGCCCCGCACGATCAGCACCGGGCGGTTTTCCGCATCGCTCGACCATAGTGCCAGTCCGCGCTCGACCAGTTCGCGCGCCGCCCCATGCAACGCCGTCTGGTCCGCCGCCAGTTCGCGGGTCAACTGTTCGCCCGCCTGCCGCAAGGTCAGCCCGGAAAAGCGCGCCGACATGTAATTCGCCGCTTCGCTGAGCAGCGAGGGCGTGACCCCGCCGGGCAGATCGACCACGCGATTTTCGACCGACCCGTCCTGCCCGACCAGCACGGCGAGCGCCTGACGACCGTTCAGGGGCACGAAACCGAACTGGCGCAGCAAGGCTTCGCGCTGTGGCACCATCACGATCCCCGCGCAGGCCGACAGGCCCGAAAGCGCCGCGGTCGCGGCCGACAACGCCTCCTCGACCCGCCCGCCTTCGGATATCCCCGCCTCGATCGCGCGACGTTCCTCCATCGACGGCTCAGTCGCCTGCATCATGCCATCGACGAACAGCCGCAGGCCGCTTTCGGTCGGCATCCGCCCGGCGGACGTGTGCGGCGCGGCCAGCAGGCCCAGTTCCTCCAGATCCTGCATGACATTGCGGATGGATGCAGGCGACAGCCCGAACGTCGCGAGCTTGCTGATGGTCCGCGATCCCACCGGCAGGCCGGTGCCCAGATAATTTTCAACCACCAGTCGAAAGACGTCGCGGGCGCGATCGTTGAGTTCGCTGATCGGGGTGATGGTCATTGCCCCAGTCTAGGGGGTGCGGACTGGTGGCTCAAGGGCGGACTGAAGGCTGCGCGCATGATCGGGGGTTCATCACATCGGCGCGGGCATCGCGCCGGCCCGCAGCCGGTCGGTGAAGGCACGCCCGTTGCGCAATGCGGCGTCAGGGCAGTTCCTCGACCGTTTCTCCGCCCTTGGAAATCCTCACTCGCTCCGGCTTCAGCACAGGAAGCCCCTGCGCCACTGACCGTTCAAGGAAATCCAGGGTTTCCACAATATTTTCAAGCGGCAGGTCCGGGCAGCTATCCCCCGAAATATCGTAATTCCACCACTTCAATGCGGCCAAGCGCGCGATAATGTTTTCCGAAAAACGGTAGCGCAGCACGCGTGCGGGTACGCCGCCCACGATGGCGTAGGGCGGAACATCCTTGGTCACCACCGCGCCGGCAGCGACAATCGCCCCATCCCCGATATTCGTACCCTTGAGCACGACAACATTGCGCCCAACCCAGACGTCATTACCGATCGAATTGGTCACGCACATGCTATTGTCCGCCAGGTCAGGACGAACCCATCGCGCAAAATCCTCCTGGCCGACAAAAGGGCCATAGCTTCCAAATGTAAACAGATGGCTGGAGATCTTGTCAATCGGGTGTTCCGTCGGCGCCACGACGACGCCGGGCGCGATCGAGCAAAATCTCCCGATATTGCAATCCCAGATCTCGGAACCACCCGCACCGATGTAGCTCATAAAGCCTAGACTGACCAAGCCTTTAATAAATCCCGCAGTTGCTGATGGAGCCTCCGCAGTCAAAACCCCCTGCATCATATGAGGTTTGAACTTTACTTTTCCATTATAGCCCCAGTCCATGCCACCATACTCAAAGGATTATTAAATTTTATGCAAAATTCAAATTAATCGGTGAATTATTGCGCATCCTTGCCTTGCAAAGCAACATGATAATCAGAAACAAGTTTAACAACCCAATGATTACCTGAATATAGCATTTCCATCTGTTCAATTATCAGGGAACACGCTTCCAAGTCACCCATCTTTAAGGAAATTTTTCCCAAATGGTGCATCTGTGTTACCGATAGAGGCCATTTTCTTATTAATGACTGACGAATACAATGAGATGCATTCTCATTTTCGTCCATTTCATGATAGAAGATGGCCATCACGACTGGATTAAACTTTTTCTCAGGTATATTTTCCAATATTTTATTAATTAAATCTAATATTATTTTCTTTTTTCCTGCAATCGCAATTAGATCATCCCCTGTTTTATTCTTAATTGAACCCGAAAATATAGTCATTGTTTCATACAATATTTTTGATTTTACAAGATGATGATAATCTTCTTTATGAAGCACTTGCAAAAATCGTACAAAAGACTCTAGAATCATATCGATGTTCTGAGTGGCGCCGGATATCGTACAAGCAAGTTTTGCTAAAACGAGAGAGCGTGGAAACGCTTGTATCGCTTGCTCGATCGCATCGCGAGCCTCTTGATGAGCGCCAAACTGCGAATGCAAAGAGGCCAGCACCGCCAGATCAAGCGCATCGGAATAGGTCAAGGCCGAACCGGTTGAGGGCGCCTTGAATTTCAAAAGACTGTCACGCCTTTCCGCGTCCGTAAGACAGGTCTTTATCTGCTCCCTTACATGCCCGCCCAAAAGCGCTCCTGCGGAACTGAATCCGCTGAAATCCGGCGCAATCACCCGCTGGCACTTCGACAGTGCAATCATATCTCTCCAAGCGAAATGAAGATCTGTTTCCCCAATATTGGGAAACAGATCTTCCGAAATCTTTACGCGATCATATTTCTCGCTGAGAAATCGGCGCAAATCATCGTCGTCGGATACAACCAGGAAGTACGTAAAATCGTCTTTATTCAGTTCTTTTTCGATAATAGCTTGATAGAATGAAATAGGTTCATACTTGTGAAACCAATCTCGCCCTTCATTTCTATCGATCATCAGGTCACCGCGGCGAATATGAAGTCCTATATACTTCTTATCATTACCCAATACCGAATAAACCTTAACCCAGATGTCACGACATATGTCATTAAAGTCATCTGGAGAGAATAACTGAGCAGCATCACTTGCAACCGCTCGCATATCATCACCAGGAAATAACAGCGGTCGTGGTATATTAATTGATATCGCGGTACCTTCCAAAAGCGATTTGTTCCCCATGTCGACCATCTGCGGCCTGGGCATGGAGGATATATTTATCGCAGAATCGCAGACAGTATTGTCGACGAAATTGCGGTCTATGAACGATTTGGAAAACAACTCTTCTGGATTATTGATCTCGAAATCATAATAGGACGGCCAGTAAATTTTCGGTTGGGAGCCAACCTTCGCTGCGAGGCGTGTAGCATTCAAGAAGGAACATATTCTGGTTCCAAGACGCCCACCCTCATTGGAAATTATGATCGACATATTGCTGCTACCGTCTCCGAATCGTCGTTAGGGATTGCCCCGCAGGATATGGCGATGCAACATTTTTCCGATTATAACAATATTGGTGCACCGGACGCGTTCAGCGCGCTATAGCTCACGGTCGATCAGCGGTTGTTGCCATCGAAAATGCCGCAGATGGCGCGCAAGCGAGTTCCCGCGAGGCGCATTTGCGCGTCACCGCAACAACCCGTCTATCGCCCTGGCCATGTCGACATCCCGTTGCGACAGGCCCCCGGCGTCGTGGGTCGTCAGGATGATGTCGACGCGGTTGTAGACGTTCGACCATTCGGGATGATGATCGGCCTTTTCCGCGATCAGCGCCACCCGCGTCATGAAGCCCAAGGCCTGGTTGAAATCGCCGAAGGTGAAGCGGCGGCGGATGCCGTCCGGTTCGTTCGTGACGGTCCATTCGGGCAGGTCGGCCAGCGCCGCCGCGCGCTGCGCCTCGTCCAGTTTCGCGATCATCGGCCTCTATCCTCCGCTCATGCTTTGCCTTATGTCGCAGCCATGCCCACCACCGGTCAACCGCCCCGTCTTCCCCCCACCGCCCGGACGATAGAAGCGCTGGCGCTCGAAGCGCTCAGCCGCCTGCCCGAGCCGTTCCGCGCGCACCTGCACGATGTCGTGCTGTTCGTCGAGGATTTCGCCAGCGACGATGTGCTCAAGGACATGGAGATCGACGATCCGTTCGGGCTGACCGGCCTGTATAGCGGCCGCCCGGTCGGGCAGGACGCGCAGACCGGCGACCTGCCCCCCACCATCCACCTGTTTCGCCGACCCCTGCTCGACGAATGGGTGGAAACCGGGGTGCCGCTCGACGCGCTGATCACCCATGTCGTCGTGCACGAGGTCGGCCATCATTTCGGCCTGTCGGATATCGACATGCACGTGCTGGAGGACATGGTCGCGCCATGACGCGACCGGCGTGAGGCAGCGGGCAACGACGGAAGCGGCCCTGCGCCTGTCGGGCGTCGCCTGCGTGCGCGGCGGGCGGTTGCTGTTCCGGGGCGTCGATCTGGCCCTGGCGCCAGGCGAAGGCGCGCTGCTGACCGGGCCGAACGGGGTGGGCAAGTCGAGCCTGCTGCGGCTGGTCGCCGGCCTGATCCCCGCCTGTGCCGGCACGGTCGAGCGGCGCGGCGCGCTGGCGCTGGCCGACGACCGGCTGGCGCTCGACCCTGACGAGACAGTGCGGCAGGCGCTTGGCTTCTGGGCGCGGATCGACCGCGCGACGCCGGCCGCGCTGGACGCGGCGCTCGACGCCATGGCGCTGGCGTCGCTGGGCGACGTGCCGGTACGGATGCTGTCGACCGGCCAGCGCAAGCGCGCGAGCATCGCCCGCGTCATCGCATCGGGCGCGCTGCTGTGGTTGCTGGATGAGCCGGCCAACGGCCTCGACAGCGCTTCGCTCGACCTGCTGGGGATGGCGGCGGCGGCGCATCTGGCGAAGGGCGGCATGATCCTGGCCGCATCGCACCAGCCGCTGCCGTTCGATCATCGGACGCGGATCGACCTGCGCGCCTTTCAGCCCGAGCCGGCATGACCCTGTTTCTCGCCCTCATCGCCCGCGACCTGACGCAGGGGTGGCGATCGGCTGGCCTGTGGCTGCCGGTCGCCTTCCTGCTGCTGGTCGCCAGCCTGTTTCCCTTTGCCGTCGGGCCTGACGCGGCGCTGCTGGGCCGCACCGGCGGCGGCATGATCTGGATCGCGGCGCTGCTCGCCAGCCTGCTGCCGGTCGACCGGCTGATCGCGCCGGACCGCGACGCAGGGATACTCGACCAGCTCGCCTGCCGGGGGGTGAGCGAGGAAACGATCGTCATCGCGCGGCTGATCGCCCACTGGATCGGCTTTGGCCCGCCGCTGATGCTGGCGACGCTGCCCGCCGCCGCATTGCTCAAGCTGGACGGAGGCACGGTCGCGCGGCTGGAGCTGGGGCTGCTGATCGGCACGCCGGCGCTGGCCGCGCTGGCGCTGCTGGTGGCGACGCTGACCGCGGGGCTGCGGTCGAGCGGCGCGCTGGCCGGGTTGCTCGCCCTGCCGCTCGCGGTGCCGTTGCTGATCTTTGGCGCGGGCACGCTGGGCGATGGCAGCGGCGCGGCGTTCAAGTTCCTGGCCGCCGTATCGCTGCTGCTGGTGGCGATCACGCCGATCGCGGGTGGAGCGGCGATCCGCACGGCGCGCGAATAGCCGGCTCGACAGCCGCCTGTTCATCGGCCAAGGACAGGCGATGATCGCCCTTGCCGCCGCCTGCCTGTTCGTCCTGATCTGGTCGACGGGCTTTATCGTCGCGCGCTTTGCCGTGCCCCATGCCTCGCCCGAACTGGTGCTGGCGATCCGCATGACGCTGACCGCGATCCTGCTCGGCCTGGTCGCCATGTCGCAGCGCCAAACGCTGCCGCGCGGCCGGCGACTGGCGCTGCACCTTGGCGCGGGCGCGATGCTGCATGGCGTCTACCTCACCATCGGCTGGTGGACGATCGGCCAGGGGATGCCGGCCGGGATCATGGCGCTGCTGGGCGCGCTCCAGCCGCTGATCGTGGCCGTGATCAGCGTCGCGCTGTTGGGCGACTATCTGCCGCCGCGCGGCTGGACAGGCCTGGGCATCGCCATTGCCGGGGTGGGCTGTGTCGTGGTGCCGGTGCTGGGCCGGACCGGATCGGACGCCGTCCACTGGTTGCCGGTGGCGGCGGGGATCGTCGGCATTTTCGCCATGGCGGGCGGCACGCTGATCCAGCGCGGCGCGATTGCCGGCGACGCCATATGGGTGTCGGGTGCGGTCCAGAATGCGGGCGGCGCGATGGTCGCGATCATCGCCACGCTGATCGTGGGCGATTATCGGTGGGACAGCAGCGTCACGCTGTGGGCCGCGCTCGCCTGGTCGGTGCTGGGCCTGTCCGCCGCCGGGCTGTCGCTGCTCGTCTGGCTGGTGCGGCATCAGGGGCCAACGGCGATGTCGATGCTGCTCCTGCTGGTGCCGCCGCTCGCCGCGGTCGAAGCATGGCTGTTGTTCGACGAAAGGCTGGGACCGATCCAGCTTGTCGGCTTTGCGCTGGCGCTTGGCGGGGTCCTGCTCGCACGCTCGCGCACCAGGGGCGGCACGCCGCCGGTGGAGCCGGCCTGATCCGCACAGGCCAGATCCGCACAGGCCAGATCCGCACAGGCCAGATCCGCGCAGGCCAGATCCGCGCAGGCCAGATCCGCGCAGGCCAAATCCGTACAGGCCAGATCCGTACAGGCCAGCGGCCATTTGTCGCAGGCCAGACTCATTCCGCCGCAGGCTGATCGCCGCGCCATTGCTGCGCTGCAACCTTATTGATGGCCAGGGTCTTTACCCGCCACCTTGATGGGAGGCAGACATATGGGAAACATTTTCGACCGCCGCTATTATGAGGAACGGCTGGAGCGCAACCGGACACTGGCGCAGCAGTCGCGCGATCCGGCGATCCGCAGCATTCATCTCGACTATGTCCGTCTCTACGAACATATGCTGGTCAGCGACAAGGAACTGGCCGAACGCTAGGCCGGCGGCGCCTCGCGCAGCCGCTCATGGTGGCGGATCACCTCGTCGATGATGAAACGCAGGAATTTCTCGGTGAAATCGGGGTCGAGCCTTGCATCCTGGGCCAGTTGGCGCAGCCGCGCGATCTGGCGTTCCTCGCGACTAGGATCGGCGGCGGGCAGTACATGTTCGGCCTTGTATCGCCCGACCGCCTGGGTGATCTTGAACCGTTCGGCCAGCATGAACACCAGCGCCGCATCGATATTGTCGATGCTTTCGCGGTAATGCTGCAAGATATCGTCCACGCCCGTCCTCCGTTCCCGCCGCGCTTTTTGCCGCATCCGTCGCGTCAGGCAAGCTATTCCGCTTGCCATTCGCATTTTGCCCCGCCACATGGCACTGCATGACCGCATCAGCCAGCGAGAATGTGCATTCGATCAAGCGCGCAGGCCCGCCTTCGCTCGACCCGATGATGGCGCTGGTGGCCGGCGGCATGAACAGCGTCAACGCCGTGATCCTGGACCGGATGCAGTCGCGCATCCCGCTGATCCCCGAACTGGCCGGACACCTGATCGCGGGCGGCGGCAAGCGGATGCGGCCGATGCTGACGCTGGCGAGCGCCGAACTGCTCGGCTATTCGGGCACGCGGCACCATAAGTTGGCCGCCGCGGTCGAATTCATCCACACCGCCACGCTGCTGCATGACGATGTCGTCGACGGTTCCGGCCTGCGGCGCGGGCGCAAGACCGCGAACATCATCTGGGGCAACAGCGCCAGCGTGCTGGTGGGCGATTTCCTCTTCTCCCGCTCGTTCGAGCTGATGGTCGAGGACGGATCGCTCAAGGTGCTCAAGATCCTGTCCAATGCGTCGGCGGTGATCGCGGAGGGAGAGGTCAACCAGTTGACCGCCCAGCGCCGCATCGACACCAGCGAGGAACAGTATCTCGACATCATCGGCGCCAAGACCGCCGCGCTGTTCGCCGCCGCCTGCCGCATTTCCGCCGTGGTCGCGGAGCGGGACGAGGCGCAGGAACATGCGCTGGACGCCTATGGCCGCTATCTGGGCATCGCCTTTCAGCTGGTCGACGACGCGCTGGATTATGAATCGGACGGCGCGACCATGGGCAAGGATGCTGGCGACGATTTCCGCGACGGCAAGGTGACGCTGCCGGTGATACTCGCCTATGCCCGCGGCGACGAGGGCGAGCGCGCCTTCTGGAAGGCCGCGATCGCCGGCCACAGCATCAGCGACGACGACCTGGCCCACGCCACCGGACTGCTGCGCCGCAGCGGCGCCATCGCCGACACGCTCGCCCGCGCCCGCCATTATGGCCAGCGCGCCATCGACGCGCTGGGCATGTTCGGCAACAGTCGCGCCAAGGCCGCGCTGGTCGAGGCGGTGGAGTTCGCGATAGCGCGGGCCTATTGAGGGATTTGGGCGGCGGATCGTTCCTATAGCCGTTCACCTCAAAGCAAAGTGCGGGACCTTTGCTCCGTTCAGGTGACGGCTTCGACTTCGTTCAGCCCGAACGGCCGATACAGCCCCGAAAGGCCCCATGACCCTTACCCCCGAAATCATTGCCTTCCTGATGCTGGCCGCGCTGATGGCGGCGTTTATCGACGCGATCGCGGGCGGCGGCGGGCTGTTGACCCTGCCCGCGCTGATGGCCGCCGGGGTCCCCCCGGTCGCGGCGGTGGCGACCAACAAGCTGCAAAGTTCGATCGGCACGGCCGGCACCTGCTATGCCTATGCCCGCGCCGGCCACATGAACCTTGGCGCCTATAAATGGCCGGTGGTCGCGGCCTTCTTCGGATCGGTCGGCGGCGCATGGCTGGTCCAGCGGATCAGCCCCAATATCCTGGCCGGGCTGATGCCCGCGCTGATGATCGCGCTCGCGGCCTATTTCACCTTTTCGCCAAAGCTGAGCGACATGGATCGCAAGGCGCGGGCGGGCACGGTTGCGCTGAGCCTGGCTGTCGGCCTGGTCGGATTTTACGACGGGTTTTTCGGGCCGGGCGCGGGCGCCTTCTACGCCACGATCTTCCTGGCGCTTGGCGGATTGAGCCTGATCCGCGCCACCGCCCAAACCAAGGCGGCGAACCTGGCGAGCAACGTCGCGGGGCTGCTGACGATGATCCATGGCGGCCATGTCGTGTGGATCGCGGGGTTTGCGATGGCGATAGGCAGCGTCATCGGCGGCCAGATCGGGTCGCGAACGGCGATGCGCTTTGGCAGCCGCATCATCAAGCCGCTGCTGATCGTCATGTCGCTGGCGCTGACCGCCAAGATGCTGATCGACCCGACCAACCCGATCCACATCTATCTGTTAGGGTGAGGGCAAAGGGCAGGCGACCAGAGCCGCCCGCCCGTCATATTATTCGCAGTTGACGTCGTTGCGGTCGATCGCGCGGCCGGCAAGGGCGCCGCCGCCCGCGCCCAATATGGTGCCGAGCGTCTTGGACCCGCCGGGCGCGATGATATTGCCCAGCACGCCGCCGGCGAGCGCACCCACGATGGTGCCCGTCGTGCCATCGTCCCGCTTGCAATAATAGCGACCGTCTCTGTCGCGATAGATCTGGTCATTGTCGCGCAACTGGCGGCGATAGGGCGGCCCGCGACGATCGCCCGGACGGTCATAGCCATAGCGGTCGTTGCGCCCGCCGTCGGTCACGCAGGCGCCCAGCGGAAGCACTGCGGCCATGGCGGCCAGGAGAATGGGGGTACGCATGATATTGCTCCAGTTATTGCGGATGAAGGTATAACTGGCGGAAGCCCCGCCAGTTGCGCCCCGCCGATGTTTATAATCGCGGCACGACCACCCACCCCATTGCCGACAGGTCGAAATCGCGCGAGATGGGCGGCGTGACGACCGCCCTGCCCATCCATGCCGTGCTGCCCGACCTGATCGCCGCCCTGCGCGCGGATAGCCGCGCGGTGCTGGTCGCGCCGCCCGGTGCGGGCAAGACCACCGCCGTCGCGCCCGCGCTGATCGACCAGCCATGGTGCGATGGCCAGGTGCTGCTGCTGTCCCCCCGCCGCCTGGCCGCGCGTGCGGCGGCCGAACGGATCGCCGAGCAGATAGGCGAGCAGACCGGCGGAACCGTCGGCTATGCCACCCGCATGGACAGTCGCCAGTCGGCGCGCACCCGCCTTCTGGTGCTGACCGAAGGCATTTTCCGCAACCGCATCCAGGACGACCCCGAACTGACGGGCGTGTCGGCGGTGCTGTTCGACGAGGTGCATGAGCGCAGCCTGGACAGCGATTTCGGCCTCGCGCTCGCGCTCGACGCGCAGGCCGCGCTGCGGCCCGACCTGCGGCTGGTGGCGATGTCGGCGACGCTCGACGGCGCGCGGTTTTCGAAACTGATGGATAACTGTGCGGTTATCGAAAGCGAGGGCCGCATCCAGCCGCTCGACCTGCGCCATATCGGTCGTAACGCGGAAAAGCGGATCGAGGACGAGATGGCGGCGGCGATCCGGCGCGCGCTGGCCGAGGAGAGCGAAGGCGACCTGCTCGCTTTCCTGCCCGGCGTGCGCGAAATCGAACGGACGGCCGAGCGGGTCGGTGATCTGGGCGCCGACATCCACCTGCTCCACGGATCGCTCGACCCCGCCGCCCAGCGCGCCGCGATCCGCCCATCGCGGTCGGGCGCGCGCAAGATCATCCTTGCGACGTCGATCGCCGAAACCAGCCTGACCATCGACGGCGTCCGCATCGTCGTCGACAGCGGCCTTGCCCGCCGCCCGCGCTATGACCGCGCCGCGGGCGTCACGCGCCTGGTCACCGAACGCGCGTCCCAGGCATCCGCGACCCAGCGCGCCGGGCGAGCCGCGCGCCAGCGGCCCGGCGTCGCCTATCGGCTGTGGGAAGCCGCCGCCACCGCCGGAATGCCGCCCTTCGACCCGCCGCAGATTTTGGAGTCGGACCTTTCCAGCCTGCTGCTCGACTGCGCGATGTGGGGCGTGTCCGACCCTGCGAGCCTGCGCTGGCTCGACCCGCCGCGCGCCGCAGCCATCGCCGAAGCGCGGGCGCGCCTCGCCTCTCTCGATGCGATCGACGCCGATGGCCGCATCACCGCCCACGGCCGCGCGCTTGCCCGGCTGCCGCTGGAACCGCGCATCGCTCATATGCTGGTGCGCGCGGGGGAGATGGGACTGGCCCGCACCGCCGCCGAGATCGCAGTGCTGCTGGGCGAGCGCGGGCTTGGCGGGCAGGACACCGACCTGACGCAGCGCCTCCAGCGCTGGCGACGCGAAAGCGGCAAGCGCGCCGAGGCCGGGCGCGGGCTGGCGAGGCGGTGGGAAAAGATCGTGCCCGCCGCGCCCGGCCGCGGGGGAGAGCCATCGGCCGGCCTCTGCCTCGCGCTTGCCTTTCCCGACCGCGTGGCCAGGCGCCGATCAGCCGATGGCGCGGACTGGGCGAGCGTGGGCGGGCGCGGCTTTCGCCTCGACCCGCTCAGCCCGCTGGCCCGCGAGGACTGGCTGGCGGTGGGCGAGGTGCAGGGCAGCGCGGCGGGGGCGCGCATATTGTCCGCCGCGCCGATCGGCGAAAGCGACGTGCTGGCGCTGTTTTCCGACCGGATCGTCGAGCATCGCACCGTCCGCTTGCGCCCCGACACCGGCGGCATCGAAGCCCTGCGCGAACGGCGGCTGGGCGCGGTTCGACTGTCGTTAGGCTCGGACGACCGGCCCGATCCGGCGGCGGTGGCGCAGGCGCTGCTGGAGGGGGTGCGCGATGGCGGGCTGGACCTGCTGCCCTGGTCCGAGGCCGCCTTGTCGTTGCGCACGCGCGCGGCCTTCGCGAAGATCGACGCGCTGTCGGACGCGGCGCTGCTCGCGACGCTGGACGACTGGCTGCCGCCGCTGATCGCGGGCAAGCGGCGGCTGTCCGATATCGACCGGTCGGCCCTGTCCACCGTCCTCGACAATCTGGTCGGGTGGGACGGCAAGCAGCAGATCGACCGGCTGGCCCCGCCCGATTTCCGGTCGCCCGCCGGCAGCAGCCATGCGATCGATTATGGCGCGGAGGGCGGCCCGCGCGTCGAATTGCGGGTGCAGGCGCTGTATGGATTGTCGGACCATCCGACCGTCGGCACGCAGCGCATCCCGCTTGTCCTGAGCCTCACGTCGCCCGCCGGCCGGCCGATCCAGACGACGCGCGACCTGCCCGGATTCTGGGCCGGCAACTGGCGCGATGTCGCCAAGGAAATGCGCGGCCGCTATCCCCGCCACCCCTGGCCCGACGATCCGGCCGCCGCATCGGCCACGCTGCGCACCAAAAGGGCGGACGCCGCGCGCGGGAAAGCTTGACGAGCCTCGCGTCGCTGGTGCAACGCAGCACGAGCATATGCAGGAGATTTCGGCCATGGCCGCGCGCATCTACCAGATCCAGAAGAACGCCATGCAATCGGGCAAGGCGCTGACGCATTTATGGGTGCTGGAATATGCGAACGCGCAGGCCAAGCAGCCCGATCCGCTGACCGGCTGGGCCGGGTCGGGCGATACCCAGGCGCAGGTGAAGCTGACTTTCCCGTCGCAGGCAGCCGCCTGCGCCTATGCCGAGCGCGAGGGCATAGCCTATAGCGTCATCGCCACGCCGCCCAGGACGTTGAAGCTGCAAGCCTATGCCGACAATTTCCGCTAAGCCCTAACCGCGCGCCATTTCCACCGCCAACGCCGCGAAACTCGCCACCACCCCGACCAGGAACAGGCGATAGGCATAGCCCAGCCAGCGATATTTGCGGCGCTGGAGCACCTGGCCATTCTGGTAGATGTCGCGCAGCATCGCCCGGTGCAGGGCGACGTCATCGGCCAGCAACGCCATCACCCGGTCGGTGAATTCCGCCTCGTCCAAACTGGCGAATATGCCAAAGAACAGCAGGTTGTCCGTGTCGGCAACGCTGCCGCGCGCCCGCGTGACGCTGGGCAGCACCGCCAGTATGGCGCAGACCGCCGCCAGGAACACCGCCGTCGCCAGGATCGCGACCGGCAGCACCAACTGGCCCGCGCGCAATTGCCCGACGCACAGGGTGAAGATCACCATCGACGCACCGATCAGCATGTTCGCCTTCTGATCGGCCATCTGGCTGAGCTGCATCGTCGTCGCGACCGTGGTGCGCAGCAGGTGTATCGCGTTGACGCTGGGCAGCGGCCTGGTGTCGGGAGCATCCATGATGCCGAGCCTAGCCTGAGCCATGCGGGTCGCGCTAGCACGGAATCGTCGGCACATTCGGGCAAGATGATGCCCGATTGCCGCCTTATTCACTTGCCAAACAGCCGGGCTTGGGGGCAAAAGCCGGCCCTTCACGGGAACGCCAGGACGATAATGACCGATCGCGCAGAACTTTTCGACAGCATCACGGCGCTGATCGCGCCGTTCAACAAGAAGGACGTCGCGCTGACCGACGCCACCACGTTCGCCGGCGACCTGGAGTGGGACAGCCTGACGGTGATGGATTTCGTCGCCGCGGTCGAGGATGAATTCGACATCCTCATCACCATGAACATGCAGGCCGAAATCGAGACGGTCGGCCAGCTGGTCGATGCGGTCGCAAAACTGAAGGGCGCGTAAGTACAACATACCGTTCGTCCTGAGTAGCTGTCGAGCGAAGTCGAAACGGCGTATCGAAGAAGCGTTCGAAGCGCGGATGCTTCGATACGGGCCATCGACAAGCTCAGCCCCTACTCAGCGCGAACGGGTTGAGGACGATATTATGACCGACATTGCCATCGCCGCCGACACCCGCGACCTGTTTTCCAAGTTCGATCCGCTGATCGCGGAGCGCGAAGCGCTGCTCGCGACCGGCGTGCGCGATCCGTTCTCGATCGTGATGGACGAGGTGAAGTCGCCGACGCTGGCGGTGATCAGGGGCAAGGAAACGATCCTGCTTGGCACCTATAATTATATGGGCATGACATTCGACCCCGATGTCATCGCGGCGGGCAAGAAGGCGCTGGACGAGTTCGGCGCCGGCACCACCGGCAGCCGGGTGCTCAACGGCACCTATCAGGGCCATGCCGAAGTCGAGACGGCGTTGCGCGAATTTTACGGCACCAGCGGCGCGATGGTCTTTTCAACGGGCTATCAGGCCAATCTGGGCGTCATATCGACGCTGGCGGGCAAGGGCGATTATGTCGTGCTGGACGCCGACAGCCATGCGTCGATCTATGACGGCTGTTTCCTGGGCGATGCCGACATCGTCCGTTTCCGCCACAACAGCGTCGAGGATCTCGACAAGCGGCTGGGCCGCCTGCCCCCGCAAGCGCTCAAGCTGGTCGTGCTGGAGGGCGTCTATTCGATGCTGGGCGACGTCGCGCCGCTGCCCGCCATGATCGCCGCGGTGCGCAAGCATCCCAACTGCATGATCCTGGTCGACGAAGCGCATGGCATGGGCTTTTTCGGCGAACATGGCCGGGGCGTATATGAGGAACAGGGCGTCGAGGCCGATGTCGATTTCGTCGTCGGCACCTTTTCCAAATCGGTCGGCACGGTCGGCGGCTTTTGCGTTTCCAACCATCCCAAGTTCGAGATCCTGCGCCTGGTGTGCCGCCCCTATGTGTTCACGGCGTCGCTGCCGCCCAGCGTGGTCGCCACCGCCGCGACATCCATCCGCAAGCTGATGCACGCGGGCGACAAGCGCGCGCATCTGTGGAAGAACAGCCGGCGGCTGCACCAGGGGCTGACCGACCTGGGCTTTACGCTGGGGACGAAAACGCCGCAGTCGGCGATCATCGCCGTCATCCTGAACGACCAGGCCCAAGCGGTCGCGATATGGCAGACGTTGCTGGAACTTGGCCTCTACGTCAACATGGCGCGCCCGCCGGCAACCCCGGCCGGCACATTCCTGCTGCGCTGTTCGCTGTGCGCGGACCATAGCGACGAACAGGTCGAACAGATAATCGGCATGTTCGCCATCGCCGGCAAGGCGACCGGCGCGACCGGCTGATCATGGGGCGCCGGGTTGCCGCGCGGGCGGAACCCGTACGCGCCTTGCCCTTCCGCCCTGCCTATTGTTGGGTTACCATGCGGTCATGAACGCGACGCCCCTCAACATGGATCGCACGCGCGAATACCGGGCATGGGCACGGCGCAGCCTGCCCTGGCTGCTGGGCCTGCTGCTCACCGGCGCGCTGGCGGCGCTGCTCTACAGCGCGGGCACCGCATCGCGCGACCATGACAAGGCGCTGAACGAACAGCGCAGCAGCCTGGAAGTCATCGCGTTGGTGCGCCAGTTCGACGCAACCAGCGCGCGCGCCGAAACCACGCTGGCGCGTTATGTCATCAGCATGGACGTCGACACCGGACGGCTGTTCCAGTCGCAATTGCGAGCGGCCGCTTCCCAATTGCGCCGCATGGCGTTCGTCACGCGCCGGTCGGGCTGGCAGCAGGATAATGTCGAGCAGCTGGCCCAGGCGTTCGGCCGGCGGAGCAAGACGCTCAACGACGTCGCGCTGCGCACGACCTATGACCAGAAGATGGCGGCGCTGTCCCACTTCCACGCGGCCGGCAAGGCGCCCGAGGTGGCGCGCATCGCCGCCCTGCTCGACACCATCAGCGACGCGGAACAGCAAAGGTTGAAGGAACGCAGCCTGGCGGTCAGCCTGGCGGGCGACCGCACCGAGCGTGCCGGCCAGACATCGCGCCTGCTCGGCCTTGCCCTGCTGGTGTCCATTCTCTTTGCGATCTGGATCGCGCAGTTCGCGCTGGCCGAACGGCGCGCCGCCCGTCGCCTGGCCGAGGATGAAGGCGAACGCGCCGACCGTCTGGAGGCTGCCGTCGCCCAGCGCACCACCGAGTTGCGCGACGCCAATGAACGGCTGAAACAGGAAGCGAGCGAGCGCGAAGCCGCCGAAAGCCATCTGCGCCAGATGCACAAGATGGAAGCGGTCGGCCAGCTGACCGGCGGCATCGCGCATGATTTCAACAATATGCTGGCGGTGGTCGTCGGCGGCCTGGAACTCGCGCGGCGCAAGCTGCGGCTCAGCCCGGAAGAAGCGAACCGCCACATCGACAATGCGATCGAAGGCGCCAATCGCGCTTCGGCGCTGACCCGGCGGCTGCTGGCATTCGCCCGGTCCGAGCCGCTGTTGCCGACGATGGTCGATCCCGACACGCTGGTTTCAGGGATGGGCGACCTGATCGACCGCACCATCGGCGACCAGATCGCGGTCGAACTGCGCCATCGGTCGGGCGGCTGGCACGTCTTTGTCGATCAGCACCAGATGGAAAATGCGATCCTCAACCTGTGCGTCAACGCTCGCGACGCGATGGACGGGCGCGGCACGCTGACCATCGAAACCGGGCAGGCGGTGCTGGGCGCGGGCGAGGTCGGCGAATGTTCCGCCGGCGATTATGCGACGTTGACGGTGCGCGACAACGGCTGCGGCATGACGCCCGAGATAATGGCGCGCGTGTTCGAACCCTTTTTCACCACCAAGCCGGTCGGCAAGGGCACGGGCCTGGGCCTCAGCCAGATTTTCGGCTTCGTTCGCCAGAGCCAGGGCGAAATCCGCGTCGAATCCGAAGTCGGCCGGGGCACCGCCATTCATATCTACCTGCCCCGCCAGACGATGGTGGAAGCCGAAGGGCTGCGCCAGTCCGCCGCCGCTCCGCAGGAAGACACCCGCCATCCGCCGACCCGCATCCTGGTGGTCGAGGATGATCCGCGCGTGCTCAACCAGACGCTGGCGGCGATCGCGGAACTGGGGCACCTGCCGCTCTCCTGCGACCACCCATCCAAGGTCGTGCGACTGCTCGCCAACCATGGCGACATCGGCCTGATCGTCAGCGACGTGCTGATGCCCGACATGACCGGCCCGGAAATGATCCGCGCTCTGCCGGCGGCCTTCCGCCATATCCCGGTGCTGTTCGTGACCGGCTATGCCGGGGACATCAGCGACGCCGAAGCCTTTGGCGGGCATGAGGTGCTGCGCAAGCCCTATACGCTCGCGGGCCTGTCGCGGGCGCTGTCGACCGCGCTTAGCGAACAGCGCCAGTCCGGAACAGCCGCGGCAGCAGAGTGATCGCCCCCAGCAGCGGCCAGCGCCGCTGCCATGGCCTGATGACGATCTGCGTTCCGGCGTGGCGATTGATCTTCCAGGCGAGATAGTCGATCCCGCCGGCAAAGGTGAAGCTCGCCTTGGCCAGCCGCACCACCGACAGCCATTTGCCGCGCCGCTGAAGCGCACGCCAGCGCCTGGCGGCATCGGCCGACGACGCCGCCGGCGGCATGTCCGCCAGCGCCGCTTCGCCAAAGCGCCGGTAGCGTTCGGGATCGGCATCGACGATCGAAAAGGACCGCCCCGTCCGTTCGGCGCGCAATTCGGCATCATAGGTCAGCGCAAAGCCGGTCTTCCACAGCGCCAGCACATCGGCGTCGCCTCCCGCCATGGGTCGCGCCAGCGCCAGCAGCGTCGGCGCGGCGTTCGCGACCGCCGCCACCGCGCGCTGCCGCGCGACATCGTCGGCCACCCATGGCAGCCGCGCCGGTTGGGCAAAGCGCGCCCATACCGAGACATTATCCGCCCGCGCCCCGCACAGCCGCGCGAAATCCGCTTCCGACAGCACCGCATATTTGGCGATCAGCCCGCCATGTTCGAATGGAAAGACATTGGGCGGGACCAGCCGGTTGGCACGGGCCAGCCAGCTTTTGCCATAGGCGGCACGATAGTCCGACACGATCAGGTAGAAATCGAGCATCAGCCCGTCGAGATTGGCCTCGCGCAGGCACGAGCCATAGAACAGCACCGCACGCGCCGCCTGGGGATACCGCGCCGCCAGCGCGCCTGCCATAGCGGAGGCGCGCGGGTCAACCGCCTGGGCCAGCTCGGCGGCGACCAGAGGCGTCAGGAGAGACAAAGCCGCTAGCGCCGTCGCAGCAGCAGCGACAGGTTGTTCGCCGGCATGTCGGTAATCCGCTCCAGGTCCAACCCCTCGGCCGCGCCCGCCGCGACGACATCGGCCACCGCGCGCAAGCCCCATGCCGCATCGCGCGCCTTGAGCCAATCGTCGAACGCCAGGTTGCTCGCCGCCGTCTCCACGCCCTCGCGCAGATAGGGACCATAGAGATACAGCAGCCCGCCCGGCGGCAATGCCGCCCCCGCGCCGCGCATCAGCCCCAGCGTCGCCGCCCATGAACTGATATGCACCATGTTGATGCACAGGATCGCGTCCGCCTGTATCGCCGGCCAGTCCCCCGCCGCGTCCAGCGCCAGCGGCGGGCGGATATTGTCCAGCCCCGCATCTGCAACCCACGCCGCGATCGACGCGCGCGCGTCTGGGTCGGGGTCGCTGGGCTGCCAGTCGATAGCGGGGAAGGCGGCGGCGAAATGGACGACATGCTCGCCGGTCCCGCTCGCCACTTCCAGCGCCCGCCCCTTCGCCGGCAGCGCCTCGCGCAGCACGGCCAGGATGGTGTCGCGGTTGCGCGCGGTCGCGGGCGCGTGCTGACGGACCTCGTTCATTCCGCCGCCTGGGCCAGCGTCGGCGCTTCCCAAGTCAGCACGGGCTTGCGCGCGGCCAGCGTTTCGTCCAGCCGCCGTCGCGGCGCATGATAGGGCGCGCCCTTGAGCGCTTCGTCCCCCGCCTTGGCGCGCTGCGCCAACGACCGCAGCGCCATGATGAACTGGTCGAGCGCCGCCTTGCTCTCGGTTTCGGTCGGCTCGATCAACATCGCGCCATGGACGACCAGCGGGAAATACATGGTCATCGGATGGAAGCCCTCGTCGATCAGCCCCTTGGCGATGTCGAGCGTGGTGAAGCCTTCGGCCAGCCCCTTGTCGCTGAACAGCGCCTCATGCATGCACGGGCCGCTGCCGCCGAAGGGCGCATCGAGCACATCGTCCAGGCTGCGCAGGATGTAGTTGGCGTTGAGCACCGCATCCTCCGCCACCTGCCGCAAGCCATCCGCGCCGTGGCTGAGGATATAGGCGAGCGCGCGCGTGAACATGCCCATCTGGCCGTGGAAGGCGACCATGCGGCCAAATGTGCCGGCATGATGGTCCTGCGCCGATTCCTCCTCGATCAGGACGAACCTGTCGCCCTGCTTCTCGACGAAGGGCAGCGGCGCGAACGGCACCAGCGCTTCCGACAGCACCACCGGGCCGGAGCCGGGACCGCCGCCGCCATGGGGCGTGGAAAAGGTCTTGTGCAGGTTGATGTGCATCGCATCGACGCCCAGGTCGCCGGGGCGGACCCGGCCGACGATGGCGTTGAAGTTGGCACCGTCGCAATAGACGAAGGCGCCGGCGGCATGGACCGCGTCCGAAATCACCTTCATGTCGCGTTCGAACAGGCCGCAGGTATTGGGGTTGGTGATCATCACCGCCGCGACATCGGGACCAAGGCGGCGTTTCAGCGCCGCCAGGTCGACGCGCCCTTCCGGCGTCGCGGGAATATCCTCGACCTTGTAACCGCAAAAGGCGGCGGTGGCGGGATTGGTGCCGTGCGCGCTTTCGGGCACCAGCACCACCGAGCGGGCATCGCCGCGCGCCTCCAGCGCCGCGCGGATCGCCAGCAGGCCGCACAATTCGCCATGCGCGCCCGCCTTGGGGCTCATCGCGACGCCATGCATGCCGGTCAGCGTGATCAGCCATTGGGCAAGCTCATGAATCACCGCCAGCGCGCCCTGCACCGTCGACTGCGGCGCCAGCGGGTGAAGGTCGGCAAAGCCAGGCATCCGCGCGACCTTTTCATTCAGGCGCGGATTATGCTTCATCGTGCAGGAGCCGAGCGGGAACAGACCCAGGTCGATCGCGTAATTCTGGCGCGACAAGCGGGTATAATGGCGCACCGTTTCCTGTTCCGACAGGCCCGGCAGGCCGATCGCCCGCCGTTCCAGCCCGCCAAGACGGCTGGCGACCCTGGGCGCAGGGGCGAAATCGACGCCGGTGGTGTCGGTCGACCCGATCTCGAAGATCAGCGGCTCTTCCAGCATCAGCGCACGGTTTCCGGTCGCGGTGGCCGGGGCCATATGCGCTTCGTTGACAGGCGCGGGAGCGGTCGGCCGACCTTCCTTGATCATGGTCATGCCAGTTCCTCCTCCAGCGCCACTGCAAAGGCTTCGATATCCTCCGCCGTCACCGTCTCCGTCACTGCCACCACCAGACCGTGACCGATGGCGTCTTGCGCCGGGAACAGCCGTCCCAGCGACACGCCGCCCAGCACGCCCCGGTCGGCCAGGTTGCGCACGACATCCCGCGCGTCCTTGCTCAACACCAGGGTGAACTCGTTGAAAAAACTGTCGTTGAGCAGCGTCACGCCCGGCACCTGCGCCAGCCGGTCGGCCGCCTGCACCGCATAGGCATGGTTCAGCCCCGCCAGGTCGCGCAGGCCCGCTTCACCCAGCAGGGTCATGTGGATGCTGAACGCCAGCGCGCACAGCCCCGAATTGGTGCAGATGTTCGATGTCGCCTTTTCCCGGCGGATATGCTGTTCGCGCGTGGACAGCGTCAGCACGAAGCCGCGCTTGCCCGCCGCGTCGACCGTTTCACCGCACAGGCGGCCGGGCATCTGGCGGACATATTTCGCCTTGCACGCGAACAGGCCCAGATACGGCCCGCCGAACTGGAGGCCGACGCCGATCGACTGGCCTTCGCCCACGACGATGTCGGCGCCCATTTCGCCCGGCGGCACCAGCGCGCCCAGCGCCACCGGTTCGGTGACGACCGCGACCAGCAGCGCGCCGGCGGCATGGGCGGCGGCGGCGAGCGGGGTCAGATCGGCGATACGGCCCAATATGTCGGGATATTGCACGACGACGCAGCTTGTATCCTTGTCGATCGCGGCGATCAGCGCGTCGATATCGGTCGCGGCATCGAGCGAGGGCGCTTCATATGCCAGCATGTCGCCGGTGAACTTCGCCATGGTATTGGCGACCGAAACATAATGGGGGTGCAGCCCCGACGACAATATCGCCTTGCCGCGCTTGGTGATGCGCCGGGCCATGCCTATCGCTTCCCAGCAGGCGGTCGACCCGTCATACATCGACGCATTGGCGACGTCGCAGCCCAGCAGGCGCGCCACCTGGGTCTGGAATTCGAACAGCACCTGCAACGTCCCTTGCGCGATTTCCGGCTGATAGGGTGTGTAGGCGGTCAGAAACTCGCCGCGCTGGATCAGATGATCGACGCTGGCGGGGACATGATGCCGGTACGCGCCCGCGCCCAGAAAGAAGGGCGCTTCCCCCGCCGACAGATTGTGCCGCGCCAGCTTGCTCATATGGCGTTCGACCGCCATTTCGCTGGCATGGTCGGGAAGGCCGGCGATGGTGCCGGACAGCCGCGCCTCAGCCGGCACGTCGACAAACAGATCGTCGATCGATGACGCGCCGATGACGGACAGCATCGCCTGCCGGTCGGTGTCGGTAAGGGGTAGGTAGCGCATGTCCGATACTCCCCCCTCCCCCTTCAAGGGAGGGGCCTGTTGCGTCTTAAAGCGCGGCCACGAACGTCTTGTAGGCCGCTTCGGTCATCAGTCCTTCCAGCTCGCCCGCATCGGTGATGCGCAGCTTGAAGAACCAGCCGTCTTCTTCCGGGTCGCTGTTGGCGAGCGCCGGCTCATCCTCCAGCGCGCCGTTGGTTTCGATCACTTCGCCCGAAATCGGCGCATAGACATCGGACGCGGCCTTGACCGATTCGACCACGGCGGCGTCGTCGCCCTTGTCGAAGGTCGTGCCCTCGGCGGGCAGTTCGACGAAGACGATGTCGCCCAGCTGTTCCTGCGCATAGTCGGTGATGCCGATGGTCGCGATGTCGCCATCGACGTCGATCCATTCATGTTCGTCGGTAAAATAACGGCTCATGGGTCCTGGCTCCCCTTGGACAAAATTCAGGCGGATATTTTCTGGCGGCGGTAACGGTGCGGCACGAACGGCATGGGCGCGACGGTGGCGGCGATCCGCTTTCCCCGCACCTCGATGTCCAGCGCGGTGCCGATGCCGGCATGGGGCAGGCTGACCCAGCCCATCGCCACCGGCGCGCCAACCGTAGGCGCAAAGCCGCCCGATGTGACCTCGCCGACCTGCTCGGCCCCCGCAAAGATCGCGGCGCCTTCGCGCGCGGGCAGGCGACCTTCTATGGTCAGGCCGACGCGCCGCGTGCCCGGCCCGTCGGCAATGTCCTTCATCACCCGGCCATGGCCGATGAAGCCGCCCTCCTCGCGCCGGCGCTTGCCGATCGCAAAGCCAAGGTCCGCACCGATCGCGCCGACATCGGGGGTCAGGTCATGCCCATAGAGCGGCAACCCCGCCTCCAGCCGGAGCGAATCGCGCGCGCCCAGCCCGACCGGCCTGACCTGCGGCAACGCGCACAGCGCCTGCGCAAAGGCTTCCGCCGCGTCGCCGGGCAGGCTGATCTCGAACCCGTCCTCGCCGGTGTAGCCCGACCGGCTGATCCACAGCGGCACGCCGTCCCATGCGAACAGGCCGCACTGCATGAAATACAGGTCAGAGACGCCCGGAACGAGGCGTTCCAGCGCCTCGCCCGCTTCGGGGCCCTGCAACGCCAGCAGCGCCTGTTCATCCATATGGTTCATGGTGACGTCGTCGGGCAGATGTTCGATCATCCAGCCGATATCGTCATATTTGGTCGCGCCGTTGACCACCATATAGAGCGCCGCGTCGTCGAAGGCGCCGCTCCCCGGCCGCGCGATCATCAGGTCGTCCAATATGCCGCCATCCTCGTCCAGCAGCATCGAATAGCGCTGGCGAAACGACTTCAGCCCCTTGATGTCGCTTGGCAGCAGCACTTCGAGCGCCGCGTCGACGCCTTCGCCCGAAAAGCCGATCTGGCCCATATGGCTGACATCGAACAGCCCGGCATGCGCGCGCGTCCAGGCATGTTCGGCCATGATCCCTTCATACTGGATCGGCATGTGATAGCCGGCGAAGCCGACCATCCGCGCGCCCCTGGCGCGATGCCAGGCATCGAGCGGCAGGTGGCCGAGCGGAAGCTCTTCCTCGATCGAACTGATATCCTGGGTGTCGGTCATTCGATCTGGAGCCTTCCGTACAATTGGGTTCGCAACGCACAGTCGTCCGCAAAAGGACCAACTGTCCGTCACCCCCTCTGTCACGGGAACCTGAGAGCTTTGACCGCGCGGATGCGCGGCTTACCCCTTCGGTGGGACGGCGCCTGCGCGCGCGTCCGCTTTCCAGAGTGCCTATGCCACGACGCGGTCCTTGTGGCCTGAGAGATTCCGGGGTGGTTGCTCCTTCGGCGACGCCGAGCCTTGCGACCCGCCATGCTCTCCCGCGTCATTGCCCGACCCGAATCCTCGGCCCGGAGACATATGCTGCATCGCGCAATCGACGGCCTGCGTCAATCACCTCGCTACACTTGGGCATAGCGGGCAACGAAGTCTTCCTTGCTGAGGCCGCCGCGCTGTCCCGGAATCAGGATGGGGAAGGACGAGCGCTCCAGCGGCGTGAAGCATACCGGCTCCAGCTTCCATTGCGGATAGGCGCCCGCCGCCACCTCCGCCAGGATCGACAGGATATATTGGTCGATCCACCATTGCCGGTTGTGGCCGGATATTTCCGGGCGGTAGGCGTCGCAATAATAAGCGAGCAGCCAGCGCAGCAGCCGGCGCCCCTCCTCCCCTCGCCACATGCTGAACACCGCTGCGGAGCTGCGCCAGGGGAAACGGCCCCGGCTGTAGATCGCCGATCCGCCGGGCGGGGCGGCGGCGATGAAATCGCCATAGCGATCTTCCTGCACCAATATGTCGATATCGGTGCAGACCAGCCGGTCATAACGCCCGCCGCGCGCAAGCTTTTCCGCCAGGATGAACCGGGTCATCGTATAATAGGGCATCTTATTGGCGAAATCGTTGAAATCCAGCGAGACACGGGCAAAGGGCGCGCGCTGGCGGACGTCGGCGATCATCTCGTCCGAAAAATTGGTGCAGTTGATCCAGATGTCGACCAGTTGGGACAGCGGCTTTGCCCAGGTGACGAACAGATCGCGATATTTGAGCCAATAGCCCTCATCGCAGCCAATGATGTGGCAGCAATCATGGTCCGCCGGCTTTATATCGAGGATATAGGGGAACAGGGCGTCCGTGCGGGCATCGGAAGCATGCTCGGCCAGCTGCTCGAACTCCTCGAACGACCGCGCCGACACCACGCCCCTGATCGACCCATCGACGTAGCGGCCATATTGGACCACCATATTTTCCACGCCCGGCCGGGCCTTTGAAAAATAGTGCAGCGCCTGCTGCACCCTTCCCTGCCCGTATCTGCCGATACCGCGATAATAGTTGAGCAGATAGGGCGGCACGCCCGGTCGCGCCAGCAGGGCCAGGAACTGGGCGGGACGGATCTGCTTGCGGAACAACATGGCCAGAGCCGATTCAAGACGCAGATACCAGACCATATCGTCGAGCGCGCTGACATCTTCCTGCAACGGCGCGACATTGGCCGCATGGTCGCCGGCAGCATAGGCCATCGCCACTTCGCGCAGTTCCTCGGGCAGCGCGGCGGCATCCGCTTCCGGCACGTCATGGCCATGGGCCAGCTTGAACGCCGTATCCAACAGCCCATTTTCGGTCGGGTCATCCCGGTTCAGCGTCATTCCATATTCCTTCTGCGCCATCCTTGGAGAACTGGCCCGACATTGCAACGCACCATTTGGACGGGGGCGGCCATGGTCAACGTGCGCCCCGACCGTGCGTTCAGGCGGACGCGGCCGCGTCCCCAAAAATCTCCGCATGGCATTTCTGGGCATAACGGTCGGTCATGCCGGCGATGAAGTCGGCGATGTGGCGGCTGCGCGCCGGCTCGTCCGCGCGGCTGCCGGCGACCCATTCGGGCGGCATCAGGCACGGATCGGCCTGATAGGCGGCGAACAGGCCGGTGACGACCACCCGCGCCGCACTGGCCGCCGCCAGTTGCGAGGGATGGTGATAGAGCGCGGCATACATGAAGCGCTTGAGGTCCCGTTCGCGCGCGGCGAGCGCCGGCGACAGGCCGATGAGCGGCCCGCCCGCCTGGCGCACATCGTCCACGCTGCCGACCCCAGCCGCCGCGATGGTGGCGCGGCTGTGGTCCAGCAGGTCGGTCACCATCATGCCGATCTGTTCGCGCACCAGTTCGCGCAGCAGTTTTTCCGCCGGAAGATCGGGATAGCGCGCGCGCACCCGGCTCCAGCAGTCCGCGACCATCGGCACGTCGAGCAACTGGTCGAGCGTCAGCAGGCCGGCGCGCAGGCCATCGTCGATGTCGTGATTGTCATAGGCGATGTCGTCGGCGATCGCGGCGACCTGCGCCTCCAGGCTGGGCCAGCTGTCCAGCTGCATCGGGAACAGCGCATCGACCTCGCGCATCGCCCAGCCGGGATGGAGGACGGGGCCATTATGCTTGGCCAGCCCTTCGAGCATGTCCCAGCTCAAATTCAGCCCCGCAAAGCGCGGATAGGGCGATTCGAGCAGCATCAGCGTGCGCAGCGTATGGGCGTTATGATCGAACCCGCCATGCGCCTCCAGCGCCGCTTCCAGCGCGTCTTCGCCGGCATGGCCAAAGGGCGGGTGGCCGATATCATGCGCCAGGCACAGCGCTTCGGTCAGATCCTCGTTCAGTCCCAGCGCCCGCGCGATCGTCCGGCCGATCTGTGCCACTTCCAGGCTGTGGGTCAGGCGGACGCGATAATGATCGCCATCGGGCGACACGAACACCTGCGTCTTGTGCCGCAACCGGCGAAAGGCGATCGAATGGACGATTCGGTCGCGGTCGCGCTGATAGGTGTCGCGCGGCCCGCGCGTTTCGCCGCCGGCTTCGGGATGCAGCCGCCCCCGGCTGCGGTCGGCATGGCAGGCATAGGGCGCAAGGTCGGTCATCGCGCCGCCTTAACGGCTTTGCCCGCCATGCGAAACGTGCTTGCCGCAAAAGCTACTTGCCCAGGCGTTCGACCTCTTCGCCGTCATCGCTCTGCCATGCGAATGCGTCTGCGCCCTTGCCTTTCAACTCGGCTTCCACCGTCTTGGCGCGCGTGAAGCTGGCGAAGGGACCGATCACCATGCGGTTGGTCCGGCCCCAGCTGGCGACCCAGGCGTCCTGCGGCGCGATGACCGCATATTTCCCGCGCAAGCCCTTCAGCGTGAAGGCGAGCGCGGCGCGATTGGCGCCCGTGGCGATCTGGACCCAGTTACGCGAAGGATTGGCGGCGATGCGCGCCTTTTCCCTGGCCTCGGCCTTTGCCTTCGCGTCCGCTTCCGCCTTCGCCTTGGCGGCGGCCTGCCTCGCCTTTTCCGCCGCTGCCAGCTTCGCCTTGTCGGCCGCCGCTTGCCGCTCGGCCCGCCGTGCGGCCTGCAATCTTTCGACCTCGGCCAGGTCGGCCGCCGCGACGGTCGCCGCCTTCTCCGCCTCTGGCACGTCGATCGCGCGGATGATGTCGGCGAGCGAGCGAGTCGCCTGCGGATCGGGCTGTGCCGGGACCGGCGCGGGCGGCGGGGCTGTCGGTTGCGGCGCAGCAGCGCTCGCGGGCGCAACGGCGATCGGGGCGACCGTCTCGAAACCGGGCGCGGGCGGGCCCTGCACTTCGCCACGGCCCGACGCCGCGGCTGCCGCCACGGGTTGCGTCGCTTGTGTGGCTGGCGAGGCGGCTGGCGAGGCGGCTGGCTGAACCGGAGCAGCCTGGACCGGAGCGGGCTGAGCGGGGGCGGGTGCTTGCGCGACGGCGACGGGCCGGGGTTCGGCAGGCGGGATGGGCGATGGCGATGGCGATGGCGATGGCGATGGCGATGGCAGGGGCTGGACGACTTCGGTCGCGCGCGATGGCAAGGGCGCAGCCGACACGGGCGCCGGTGTCATGGCTATCGGCCGCTGAGGCGCGGGGGGATGTGCGGCTGGCGAGTCGGCGGCGGGCGCGGCCGGCACGGCCTGCACGATCTCGGTCGCGCGCGATGGCGCGGGCAGCGGCTTGGGCGGAGCGGGAGGGACCGGAGCGATCGCAGTCGGTGCGGCGGACGTGGGCGGCGTCGGGATCGCTGCCGACGCGCTCGCGACGAGCGGCTCCTCGCCCCGCCGAGGCACCCGGTCGCCCGCGCGCCGCAGCCCCAGCCCGCGCCGTTCGCCCACGCGCCGCGCGGGTCCTGCTTCGGGCGGGATCGGCTGCGCAGCGGCCGGAGCCGACGCATCGGCCCCGCCAGCCGCCGGTGGGGTCGGCGTCACCGCCGCGATCTGGGTGCCCACATGGGTCGGGAAATGACCGAAATGCACCGCCGCCGCCTTTTGCGCCGCCGTCAGATAGGGCATGCGCTGCATATAGGGCAAAATTCCCGCCACCAGCGGCGCGGGCATGGTCTGGTCGGCGATCTTGCGCGCCTCTGCCTGCTTGTTGTTCATCGCCAGGATGAACGCGCGATAGCGCCACGCCGCCCGGTCGCTCTTGTACAGTAGCGGCTGCAATATCCGTTCGGCAGCCTCTGTCTGGCCCGAAATGCCCAGCGAAGCGGCGTAGCGGCGGATAAGTTCGGCATCATCGGGCCGCGTCTTGAGCGCCGCCTGATAATCGCGCTGCGCACTGGCCTGATCGCCGGTCATGTCGTGCGCCAGCCCGCGATCGGACAGAAAGCCGGTGGCGGGATAGCCCAGCCGCACCGCCTGGTCGAACAGACGCAACGCTTCGTCCGGGCTCTGCATCGCCAGCATCACGCGGCCAAGGCCCGCCTTGATCCGGCCATTGCCGCTGGTGATGGCGTCGGCACGGGCGAAAAATCCCGCCGCCGCCCGCGGATCATCCAGCGCCAGCGCCGCTTCGCCCGCCCCGATCAGGGCATTGACGTCGCGGGGATTGGTCGCGAGTCGCGCGAGATGGGTATTGAGGTCCGCCGCGCCCGACGGCCGGACCAGTTCGGCCTGATTGACTTGGGCGATGGCAGGCACAGCCAGCAGGGCCGTGGGCAGCATCCAGAAAAAAGCCTGTTTCACGAACCCGCCTTAGAGTTTTTTTCACATCGGTGGAAGCGGCACCGCCCCCCGCGCGCCCCGTCATTCAGGATGCGCTGAAGAAGGCGTGATGGCGTTCAAACGAGCCGTGTCGCTCGAACGAACGCCGGCGCCGTTTCACCGGGCAAAACGTAGCAAGCCGATGCGTGAATGGGCAATTTACAAGCTGCGGCAAAGCGTCGGACCGCCCGAACCATTGGTTCAGGCGGTCCGCCGGCGCCTACTGGTTGCTCTGCCGGTTGAGGAAGCGCGGGATTTCGACATTGGGCGCGGCGTCGCCATCGCCCGGCCTGTCGGCGCTGCGCGTCAGCCCCGCCATCCGTTCGAACAATGTGCCGCCCGATGCCACACGGGGGGCCGGCGCCGCCACGGGTTCCTCGGCGGGCGCGGGCGCCTGCACGCTTTCGGCGTCCAGCAGCAATTCGTCTTCGTCTTCGTCGGAAAAGACGGCGGCGGGCTTGGGCGCGGCGAACGGGGCGGCTTCGGCAACCGGGGCGGGAGCGGGCGTCGCGACCGGCGGCGCGGCAGGGACGTCCAGTTCCAGCGGTTCAAGTTCGGCCTGGGGCGCGACCGCCGGTGCGGCGGCCGGCGCGGTCGATGGCGCGCGCGAAGCGGGCACTGCAACCGCCGGGCGATTGGCGAAGCTGAACGGCTGGGTCAGCGGCGGCGCATGTTCGCCCACATCATTGTCGATGCCGGTGGCGACCACCGATACGCGGATCTTGCCGTTCAGATTGTCGTTGAACGCGCTGCCCCAGATGATGTTCGCGTCGGGATCGACCAGTTCGCGGATATGGTTGGCGGCTTCGTCGACTTCCATCAGGCGCATGTCCTCGCCACCGACGATCGACACGATCACGCCCTTGGCGCCGCGCATCGAAACGCCGTCGAGCAGCGGGTTGGCGATGGCCTTTTCCGCCGCCTGAAGCGCGCGGCCGTCGCCTTCCGCCTCGCCCGTGCCCATCATCGCCTTGCCCATTTCGCCCATGACGGACCGCACGTCGGCAAAGTCGAGGTTGATGAGGCCGGGCATGACCATCAGGTCGGTGATGCCGCGAACGCCCTGTTGCAACACCTCGTCCGCCATCTGGAACGCTTCCTTGAAGGTGGTGTTCGGGTTGGCGATCAGGAACAGATTCTGGTTGGGGATGACGATCAGCGTGTCGACATGCTTTTGCAGTTCTTCGATACCCGCTTCGGCCGACCGCATCCGCCGGTTGCCTTCGAACGTGAAGGGCTTGGTCACCACGCCGACGGTCAGGATACCGCGATCACGCGCCGCCTTGGCGATGACCGGGGCCGCGCCGGTGCCGGTGCCGCCGCCCATGCCGGCGGCGATGAAGCACATATGCGCGCCGTCGAGCGCGCTCTCGACCATGGCGATGGTTTCTTCCGCCGCCGCCTTGCCGATTTCGGGCCGCGATCCCGCGCCCAGACCTTCGGTGATCTGGGGGCCAAGCTGGATGCGGCGCTCCGCCGGCGAGGCGTTGAGCGCCTGCGCATCGGTATTGGCGACGATGAAATCGACGCCCTCGACACGAGCGGCGATCATGTTGGCGATGGCATTGCCGCCCGCCCCGCCAACACCGATCACCGCGATTCGAGGCTTCAGTTCGTCCACATGCGGCGGGCTGATCTCGATGCTCATATATATGCTCCTTCAGCTTCCTCGACGCGAAGCGAAACTGTCACTTTTAGTTAACACCAGAAAATAGCGTAGTTCACCAGCTAATTTCGTTCTAGCACGATCCGCATCAATAGTTGGTCCGCATCGCCTTCATCATTCGTTGCCACCATAGCGGCGCACCGACACGATGCACAGTCTGCTGGCTGGGGGCCATGGTGCGGAGATCAACCGGGTTGGATGCGCCGTAAAGCGCAAGCCCCGCGAGCGTCGCGAAGGCCGGGCCGCTATGCGCTTCGGGCATCGCCGACAGCCCGCGCGGCCGCCCGATCCGCACCGCCCGGCCCAGCGCACCCTGGGCATAATCGGCGATCCCCTTGAGTTCCGCACCGCCGCCGGTCAGCACCACCTGCCGCCCGGTCGGCGAACTGAACCCCATGCCGACCAGCGTCGCGTTGACCTCCGTCATCAACTGGTTGAGCCGCTCGCAGATCACGCCGACCAGCGCGGCGCGGGTGATCCGTCCGCCTTCGGCATTGGGACCTGCTGCCTGGCCGCTCGACTGGTCGCCGGCCAGCGGCGCGATCTCGATCATCTCGCGAAAATCGCGACGGTTCTGCATCGCCGACCCGTAGAAGCATTTGATCCGCTCCGCCTGACTGCGGCGAATGCCGAACGCCGAAGCGATGTCGTCGGTGATGTCGGCCGCGCCGATCGGGATCGAATGCAGGCCCACCAGCATGCCCCCGGCATAGAGCGACACATTGGTCACCCCCGCCCCCATTTCGACCAGCGCCACGCCCAGGTCGCGTTCCTCTTCCGACAGGCAGGCCAGGCCCGTCGCGATCGGCGAGGCGACGATGGAATTGACGTTCAGATAGGCGCCGCGCACGCACAGGTCGAGATTGGCGAGCGGCGCGCCATCGGCCAGCACGACATGGATGTCGACGCCCAGCATGTCGGCATGCATGCCGAGCGGCTTTTTCACGCCGATCCGGCCGTTGAGCGTGAAGCAGGTCGGCTGTGCATGCAACACCACCCGACCGTCGGGGTCGATGCCCTGCCGCCCGGTGTTGAGCAGATCGTCGATATCGGCCTGTTCCACCCGGTCGCCGCCCATGTCGCGTTCGACGGTGACGACGTCGCTGACCAGGCTGCCGCCCGAAAAGCTGACCCAAACATCCTCGATATTGGTGCCCGCCACCCGTTCGGCCTGTTCCACCGTTTCGCGCACGGCCAGTTCGGTGCGCTCCATGTCGGCGATGAAGCCGCGCCGCACCCCCCGGCTTTCGCGCTGGCCGGTGCCCAATATCGCCAGCTCGCCGCTATCGGTCCGCCCGGCGATCAGCGCGGATACCTTCCACGACCCGATGTCGATGGCGGTGATCAGCTTTTCGACCCTGGGTTGCACCATGATTCAGCCCTCCTCGCCAGCCCCGGCGGCCTTGGCGGTTGCAGCGTCATCCTTCGCGCTCTGCTGCTGGGGCAGGCGCAGGACGAACCGGTCCGGGTCGCGCATGTCGAAGCGCACGATGCCGCGGCCCAGCAGCCGGTTGACCCCATCCATCCGCGCGAAATTCACAAGGGCGCCGGACGACGCCTTGTCGCCTTCGGGCAGCGACAATGTCTCGCCCGACTGAAAGCGCAGGTCCCAGCGCCGGTTCCCGACCCAGGTGGCGCCAGCGAGCATGGGCTTCAATGCCGGCGCATTTTCCATCAGCCGGTTCAACCCCGCCGTCTGCCGGTTGGCGTTGGGACCGACCACCAGCGGCAGGTCCGGCATCGCGCTCGCCGCCACTTCCTCCAGCACCGCGCCGCCCACGTCAATGAGGTGCAACTGGCCATGATGCTGCCAGACCGCCACCGGCTGGCGCTCGACGATATCGACGACCAGCGTGTCCGGCAGCCGCCGCGAAATGCGCGCATCCTTGACCCAGCCGAGCTTGAGCATCTCGCCCCGCACCTTGGGCAGGTCCAGCGCCAGCATCGACCGGTCGACCTGCCCCAGCGCGATGTTATAGACGGGCAGTTCGTCCATCCGCTCGACGCCCTGCACCTCGACCTTCTGAACCTCGAAGCCCGACCGCGCCGCCAGTTCGGCCGCTTCCTGATGCACCATGCCCGGCAGGCCGAAGAATATGGCCGCCAGCCCGGCAAGCCCCGCGACCACCGCCACGATCGCCCAGGTCGCCAGCCGCTGAAGGCTCGCCGCGCTGATCGGCAGCGCGTCGAGCAGCCGGTCGAAGCGCGACTGGCGCTTGAGCGAGCGTTCGCGTCCCGCGCTCCGCACGCGGACCTTGCTGCGCGGATTGCCCAGCCGCGCCGATCCGCCGCGCCTGATCCTGGCCTCACTCATCGCCCGTCCCCCACCAGCGCCTGTTCGACAATCCGTTCGACCAGTTCGGCATATTCGATCCCCAGCCTCGCCGCCTGTTCGGGGACGAGGCTGAGCGGCGTCATCCCCGGCTGGGTATTGACCTCCAGCAGGAACAGCCCCTCGACCCCCTGGCTATCGTCCCAGCGGAAATCCGAGCGCGACGCCCCGCGACACCCCAGCAACCGATGCGCGCGCAATGCGATGGCCTTGCATGCCTGGGTGATATCGTCGGGGATTTCTGCCGGGCAGACATGTTCGGTCATGCCGTCGGTATATTTGGCGTCGAAATCGTAAAAGCCGCTCCTGGGCCGCAGCTCCGTCACCAGCAATGCGTCGCTTCCAAGCACCGCCGTCGTCAGCTCGCGCCCGCGAATATAGGGTTCGGCGAGCAATTCGGGGAAGTCCCGCCACGGCCCCACGCTGTCGCGGGCGATGGGATTGCCATAATTGCCCTCGTCGGTGACGATCGCCACGCCGACCGAACTGCCCTCGTTCACGGGCTTTAGCACATAGGGGCGCGGCAGCGGATCGCGCGCATACAGGCTCTCGCTCGTCACCATATGGCCGCCGGGCATCGGCACGCCATGGGGCACCAGCGCCTGCTTGGTCAGTTGCTTGTCGATGGCGATGACGGACGTCGCGAGGCCCGAATGGGTATAGGTGAGGCCCATCAGGTCCATCATGCCCTGCACCGTCCCGTCCTCGCCCGGCACGCCATGCAGCGCGTTGAACACGACATCCGCGCCCGCTTGCGCCAGGCGCGCCGCGACGTCGCGATCCATGTCGATCCGCGTGACCCGATGCCCGCGCGATTCCAGTGCGCTCGCGACCCCTTCGCCGCTCGACAGCGACACCGATCGTTCGGCGGACCAGCCACCCATCAGGACGGCGACATGCCAGGGACCGCGCGTCACTTCACCACCCCGACGGGCTGGTCGTCGTCGTCGGCAAACATGCCGACACGCTGGTCGTCGTCGTCGGCAAACATGCCGACACGCTGAATTTCCCACTCCAGTTCGACGTCGCTCGTCGCCTTCACCCGCCGCCGCACTTCCTCGCCCAGCGCTTCGATCTGCGCGCTGGTCGCGCTACCCAGGTTGAGCAGGAAATTGGTATGCTTCTCGCTCACCTGCGCGTCGCCGATCCGCAGGCCCCTGCATCCCGCCGCGTCCACCAGCGCCCAGGCCTTGTGCCCGTCAGGATTCTTGAAGGTCGATCCTCCGGTCTTGCTGCGCAGCGGCTGGCTTGCATCCCGCGCGGCGGCGATGCGGTCCATTTCGGCCTGGATCGCCGCCGGTTCGCCGGGGGCGCCCCTGAACGTGGCGCTCACCACGACGGCGCCGTCGGGCAAATTGCTGTGGCGATAGCTGTATTCCAGGTCGCCCGCCGCCAGCGTCACCCGCTCGCCGGACCGCAGCACCACGTCGCAATCCACCAGAATGTCGCATGTTTCACGGCCATAGGCGCCGCCGTTCATCCGCACGAAGCCGCCCACCGTGCCGGGGATCGACCGCAGGAACTCCAGCCCCGCCACGCCCCTGTCGCGCGCGGTCGAGGATACCAGGATGCCGCTCGCCCCGCCGCCACAGCGCAGCGTCGTCGCGTCCAGCGGCTCGACGCGGGCAAAGGCCTTGCCCAGCCGGATCACCACGCCCCGAACCCCGCCGTCGCGCACGATCATGTTGGAACCAAGGCCCAGCGCCATCACGGGAACCGCCGGATCGAGCACCGCGAGGAAATCAGCGAGATCAGCCTCATCCTTCGGCTCGAACAGCCACTCCGCCGCGCCGCCGCTCTTGAACCAGACGAGCGGCGCGAGCGGCGCGCGCGACGTCAACCTGCCATGAACGGGGGGCATCGTCGCATCAAGGGATGGCGCAAATGCGCTCACGCCGCCTCCCTCGCCTTGGCGCTGACGGCATCGGCCAGCCCGGCCGCCCATTTGGTGATATCGCCCGCGCCGAGGCAGATCACCATGTCGTCGGGCCGCAGGTCCGCCGCGATCGCTCGCGCCAGATCGTCGGCGTCGGCCACGGTGCCGGCGGCATGATGCCCGCGCCGCTTCAACCCCGCCACCAGCGCGGCGCTGTCCACGCCCTCGATCGGCTGTTCGCCGGCGGTATAGACGGGCGCGGCATGGACGATGTCGGCGTCGTTGAACGCCTGGGCGAACTCTTCCATCAGGTCGTGCAGCCTTGTGTAGCGATGCGGCTGGACCACGGCGATCACCCTGCCCTTCGCCCCCTCGCGCGCGGCGGCCAGCACCGCCCTGATTTCGACCGGATGGTGGCCATAATCGTCGATCACGGTCACCACGCCATCGCCGACGGGAATTTCCCCGACCTTGGTGAAGCGCCGCTTGACCCCGCCGAACTTGGCGAAGCCCGACTGGATGGTGGCGTCATCGATGCCCATGTGCAGCGCCACGCCGATCGCGGCCATGGCGTTCAGCACATTGTGCCGCCCCGGCATCGGCATCTCGATCCCCTCGATCCGCCGCGTCGACCCGTCGCGCTCACGAATTTGCAGGTCGAACCGGTTGCCGCCGGGAAAGCTGACGACATTTTCGCCGCGAATTTCGGCCTGCGCCGAAAAGCCGTAGGTGACGATCCGCCGGTCCTGCACGCGCGGCAGGATCGCCTGCACCTCGGGATGATCCAGACACAGGATCGCCGCGCCATAAAAGGGCACATTGCCGACGAATTCGACGAAGGCGTCCTTGACCCGGTCGAACGATCCATAATGATCGAGATGTTCGGGGTCGATATTGGTGACGACCGCGATCGTGCCGTCGAGCCGCAGGAAACTGCCGTCGCTCTCGTCGGCTTCCACCACCATCCAGTCGCTGTTGCCCAGCCGCGCGTTGGAGCCATAGCTGTTGATGATGCCGCCGTTGATGACCGTCGGATCGACCCCGCCCGCGTCCAGCAGCGCCGCCACCATCGACGTCGTGGTGGTCTT
The DNA here is from genome assembly GCF_037725245.1 of Sphingobium anseongense. Classification (NCBI taxonomy): domain Bacteria; kingdom Pseudomonadati; phylum Pseudomonadota; class Alphaproteobacteria; order Sphingomonadales; family Sphingobiaceae; genus Sphingobium; species Sphingobium anseongense. Next base: position 386,560 of record NZ_JBBJUL010000001.1, read on the forward strand.
GCCATGCGTGCCCGCGATCGCGACGGTGGATTTGAGGCGCATCAGTTCCGCCAGCATCTCCGCGCGGCGGATCACCGGCACGCGATTTTCCAGCGCCAGCTCGACCTCCGGGTTGCCGCGCTTGATCGCCGTCGACGTCACCACCACCGCGGCGTCGCCCAGATTTTCAGGCCTGTGGCCGATCATCACCTTGATGCCCTTGGCGCGCAGCCCTTCGACGACATAGCCTTCGGCCACGTCCGATCCCTGCACGACATAGCCAAGATTATGCATCACCTCGGCGATGCCGGACATGCCGATGCCGCCGATGCCGATGAAATGGATGGTGCCGATATCGGTCCCGACGCCCTTCATGCCATTCCTCTCCAATATGGTAAGGAGGACCGCCGCGAAGCGGTGATGGAGGGGGTTCGTCCCCCGCACAACGCCCGGACGCTGGCCCCCTCGGTCAGCCCTTTGCGCTGACGCCTCCCCGCATCGGAGAGGATTTCGAACTGATACATCAAGCCGGAACCCCCGCCAGATTCAGCGTCGTCGGCACCGGCGCAACCCGTACCGGATCGTTGACGATCGGCGCCTGGCCGATGCTTTCCAGCAGATCCGCCATGTCGCGCGCGGCGTCGGGCCGGCCGCAGGCGCGCGCGCGCCGGGCGGCGTTGACCAGCGCGCCCGGCTCCATCGCCATCTTCTGGATCTGCTTGGCCAGTTCCACCGCGGTGAATTTCGATTGCGGGATGGAGCGCGCGCCGCCCGCGTCCACCATTTCGCGCACATTGGCGGTCTGGTGGTCGTCCATCGCGCTGGGCAAGGGCACCAATATGGCGGGCCGCCCGGCGACGGTCAGCTCGGCGAGCGTCGATGCGCCCGCGCGCGCGATCACCAGATGCGCCCAGCCCAGCTTTTCGGGCACATCGTTGAAATAGGTGGCGAGGTCGGCGGGAATTTCCATCTCCGCATACACTTTGCGCACCCGCTCGATATCCTCGGCCCGGCATTGCTGGGTGACCTGCAACCGGCGGCGCAGGCCAACGGGCAGCAGCGACAGCCCTTCGGGCACCACGCTCGACAGGATCGTCGCGCCCTGGCTGCCGCCGATCACCAGCACGCGGAACACGCTTTCGTCGGTCAGCGCGGGAAAGTCCTCGTCGCGCAGCGCCTTGATTTCCTCGCGCACCGGATTGCCGACCAGATGCACCTTGTCGGCATATTTGTCCTTGAGCCGTTCGATCGCCGGATAGGCGGTGGCGATGGCGTCGACGCGCGCCGCCAGCAGGCGGTTGACCCGGCCCAGCACCGCATTCTGCTCATGCACCGCGGTCGGAATACCATCGGCCAGCGCCGCGAGCAGCGCGGGCAGCGCCGGATAGCCGCCAAAGCCGACCACGGCGGTCGGGCGGAACGTCTCGTTCAACCGGCGCGCCATCGCCCGGCCCGCCATGATGCCCCTGACGCCCGACGCCCAGCTGCGCGGATTGCCGGTCACGCGGCCGGCGGGCAGGATATGGACCTGCGCGCGTTCGAAAATGTCGGGGATCTTCGCCCCCCGGTCGTCGGTCACCAGCGCGACATGATGCCCGCGCGACATCAGTTCCTGCGCAACCGCATGGGCCGGGATCATATGCCCGCCGGTGCCGCCGGCGGCGAGGACGAAGTGACGGGAAATGCTCATCGACCGCTCCATTTGACGACCGTGTGCCGACCCATGAAGGGGTTGCGCCGCGTGAATGCGAGCAACAGGCCGACGCCGATGCAAAGCGCCAGCATAGAGGAGCCGCCATAGCTGATAAAGGGCAGCGTCATCCCCTTGGACGGAAATATCTGGGCGTTGACGCCCATGTTGATGATCGCCTGCAACCCGAACTCGGTGGTAAGGCCGGCGGCGGCAAGGATGGTGAAATTATCCTCCTCATCCAGCAGGCGCAGCAGCACGCGGACCACCACCGCCAGATAGACGATGGCGATGGCGATGCAGGCGAGCAGGCCGAACTCTTCGCCGATCACCGAAAAGATATAGTCAGTATGCGCTTCGGGCAGGCGGAATTTCTGTTGGCCTCCGCCCGGCCCCACCCCGGTAAAGCCGCCATTGGTGATGGTGCGGAACGCCAGGTCGGTCTGGTCGGGACCGACATCCTGCTGGACGCCGATGCCAAGGAAATCGTTGATCCGCTGCCGGCCATTTTCGTAGAACATGTACGCCAGCACCAGCAGCGCCATCGCCCCCGCGCCCAGCGCGCCGATCCATCGCATCGACACGCCCGACAACAGCAGCAAAGTCCCCCAGCAGGCGCAGAAGATCACCGTCTGGCCGAAATCGGGCTGCTGCATCAACAATGCCGATATCAGCAATGTCAAAACGCCGGTCAGCGGAATGACGGGCAGGCCACCGTCCTTGGTCCGCAGCGACAGCAGCCAGGCGATCGTCACGACGAATACGGGTTTCAGGAATTCCGACGGCTGGAACCGCAGGCCGGGCAGGTCGATCCAGCGTTTCGCGCCGTTGACCGTGCTGCCGAGCAGCGGCACGAGCAGCAGCATGACCAGGAAGATCACCGCCAGAAAGGTCGCCAGCCGTCGCGCCTGCGTGCGGGGCAGCATGGATATGACGAGCATCACCGGCACGCCGATCACCACCCATATGAGCTGGCGATAGAAGTAGATCAGCGGATTGACCGCGATCGCATCGGTCGACCGGTCGATCGCGGCGACGGGCGACGCGGCGGCGACCGCGACCAGCCCGACCGCCATCAGCGCGACGATCAGCGACAGGAGAACCCGGTCGATTTCCCAGAACCAGATGGCAAGCGCCGTCCGCTCGCGGGGCACGGTGCCGCCCTTGAAGCCCTTTACCAGGCGGCCGGCCTTGAACATTCTGATCGACCCTTCATTGTGCGCGTCACGCCCGCCGCCGGTCATGCCCGATCATCCCCGCCCAGCGCCTCTACCGCGGCGGCGAACGCATCTCCCCGCGCTTCGAAATCGCGAAACTGGTCGAAACTGGCGCAGGCGGGCGACAGCAGCACGATATCGCCGGGCTGTGCGATGCGCGCGGCGCGGCGAACGGCGGCGCTTAGCATTTCACTGTCGTCCACCGCCATATGCGGGCGCAGCAGATCGGCGAACATATGCCCCGCTTCGCCGATGGTATAGGCGTGGGCGACATTGCTAAAATGGGCCGTGCACTCATCCAGATTGTCCGACTTGGCGACCCCGCCCAATATCCAGTGGATGCGCGGACGGCCATCGACCGGCGGCCAGGCGGCCAGCGCCGGCGCGGTCGAGGCGGCATTGGTCGCCTTGCTGTCGTTGACGTAGAGCACGTCGTCGCGGGTCGCCACCGCCTGCATCCGGTGCGGCAGGCTGGCGTAGCTGGCGAGCGCCGGAAAAATATCGTCGTCGGATATGCCGAGCGCGCGCGCCACCGCGATCGCCACCGCGGCATTCTGCGCATTATGCGGCCCTTGCAACGCCGGCCAGGCGAGCTGCGCGACCGGGTCGATATCGCCCGAAGTCACCGCCGCCACGCCCCGCGCCGCCGCGATGGCGCGGCTTGGATCGTCCTCGCCCGCGATCACCGCCGCGTGCGCGGCCGACTGCATCGCAAACAGCCGCGCCTTGCTCGCGACATACCCCTCGAACCCGTCATAGCGGTCGAGATGATCCGGCGTAATATTCAGCAGCACCGCGACATCGCAGTCGAGGCTCTTGGTCAGGTCGATCTGGTAGCTCGACAGTTCCAACACATAGACGCCGACACCATGCAGGTTCGGTTCCAGCGGCGGCTGGCTCAGGATCGGCAGGCCGATATTGCCGCCCATCACGGTGGGATAGCCCGCCTGGCTGACGATATGGTGGATCAGAGCGGTCGTGGTCGACTTGCCGTTGGTGCCGGTGATGCCCACCACCTTGTGCGGCGGCAGGGTCGGCCGGGCGAGCGCGAACAGTTCGATATCGCCGATGATCGGCACGCCTGCCAGCGCCGCGCGCTGCGCGATGGGATGGCGGTTCAAGGGCACGCCGGGCGACACCACCACCCCGTCGAAGCCGGCAAGGTCGATTTCCATCGGATCGCCGATCTCGGCCAGGCCCGCCACGGCCTCGCGCGCTGCTTCCTGGCTGTCCCAGGCGACCACCCGCGCGCCGCTCGCCGCCAGCGTCGCGACGGTCGCAAGTCCCGACCGCGCCAGCCCCAGCACCGCATAGGTCCTGCCCGCGAAGATGCTCGAAACGACCCCCATGCCCCCCTTACCTCAGCTTCAACGTGGCGAGGCCCGCCAGCGCCAGCACGATGGATATGATCCAGAAGCGAATGACGACGGTCGGTTCGGACCAGCCGATCTGTTCGAAATGATGGTGGATCGGCGCCATCTTGAACACGCGCTTGCCGGTGCGCTTGTAGAAGAAGACCTGGATGATGACGCTCATCGCCTCGACCACGAACAGCCCGCCGATGATGCCCAGCACGATTTCATGATGCGTGCTGACGGCGATCACGCCGATCGTCCCGCCCAGCGCCAGGCTGCCGGTATCGCCCATGAACACCGCGGCGGGCGGCGCGTTGAACCACAGGAAGGCGAGGCCGGCACCGATGATCGCCCCGCACAATATGGTCAGGTCTCCCGCGCCCGGCACATGCGGTATGCCCAGATATTCGGCGAAGTCGGCGCGCCCGACCAGATAGACGATCAGCAGGAAGGCGAGGCTGGCGATGATCACCGGCATGGTGGCCAGACCGTCCAGCCCGTCGGTCAGGTTGACCGCATTGCCGAACGCCACGATCACGAAGGCCGCGAACAGGAAGTAGAATGGCCCCAGATTGATGGCCGGCCCGTTCCAGAACGGCACATAGAGCGCGGTGCCGTTCTGCTGCACGATCATCCATGCCGCGATCCCCGCGATCAGGAATTCGAAGAACAGCCGCATCTTGCCCGACAGCCCCTTGTGGCTCGCCTTCGTCACCTTGTCATAGTCGTCGAGAAAGCCGATCGCGCCGAAGCCCAGCGTCACGAATATGCACGCCCAGACGTAGATGGACGACAGGTTCATCCACAGCATCACCGACGACACCATGGCGGTCAGGATCATGAGGCCGCCCATGGTCGGCGTGCCGCGCTTGGCCAGGTGGCTTTGCGGCCCGTCGTCGCGGATCGGCTGGCCCTTGCCCTGCCGCACGCGCAACCAGCCGATGAATTTGGGGCCGATGAGAAGGCCGATGACCAGCGCGGTCGCAATCGCCGCGCCGGTGCGGAAACTCAAATAGCGGACAAGGTTGAACACCCCCGCAAAATCCATGGTCTGGGCAAGCCAGTAGAGCATCAGCCGTCTTCTCCGTCGCGCGCCCGCGCATTCAGCGCCGCGACCAGCCGCGACAGGCCGATCCCGTTCGATCCCTTGACCAGTATCGCATCGCCCGCGCGCATCGAATCCCGCAACCGCTGCGTCGCCGTCGCCGCGTCGGGCACATGGTCATAGGCGATCGCGCCGTCCAGCGCATCGGCCAGCGGCGCCATCTCGTCACCCACCAATATCGCATAGTCGATGTTGCCCGCGCGCAGCGGCACGGCCAGTCCCGCATGCAGATCCGCGCTCTGCCCGCCCAGTTCGCGCATTCCGCCCAGCACCGCGATCCGGCGGGCGGCATCCTCGCGGCCCAACTGCTTCAACGTCGCGGCCATCGACAGCGGATTGGCGTTGTAGCTTTCGTCGATCAGCAGCGCCTGCCCGCCTGCAACCTGCACCATGCGCCGCTCGCCGCGCCCGGCAAGGCCCGGCATTTCGGCCAGCGCCAGCCCCGCCGCCGCCAGGTCGCCGCCCAGCGCCTCGACGCAGGCCAGCACCGCCAGCGCATTGGACACCCAATGTTCGCCCGGCGCGGCGACGGTGAAGCACAGTTCGGCTTCGGGCAGCCGCGCCGTGACCAGCGTGCCCCCGCTCGCCGCCGGCACCGCTTCGGTCGCGCGCACGTCCGCGCCATCGCCAAAGCCAAAGGTCAGGATGCGCGCGGCATGGCGTTCGGCCTTGCCATACAGCGTCGCGACATGCGGGCTGTCATAGGGAATGATCGCGGTGCCGCCCGGCTCCAGCCCCTCGAAAATCTCCGCCTTGGCCTGCGCGATGGCCGTTTCCGACCCGAAAAATTCGATATGCGCGGGTGCGATGGCGGTGACGATCGCGACATGCGGCCGCACCAGCCGGGTCAGCGCCGCCAGTTCGCCCGCATGGTTCATGCCCATTTCGAACAGGCCATGGCTGGACTCGCGCGGCATCCGCGCCAGGCTCAGCGGCACGCCAACGTGATTGTTATAGCTTTTGACCGAACGGTGGACGGTGCCTGGATTGGCGCGGTCGAGGCTGAGGAACAGCGCTTCCTTGGTCCCGGTCTTGCCGACCGAGCCGGTGACGCCGACCACCTTGCCCTGCATCCGCGCCCGCGATGCGCGGCCCAGCGCGTCGAGCGCCTTGGCGCTGTCCGTCACCGCGACATGCGGGCGATCGACCGCCTCGCTGACGATCGCGCCCGCCGCGCCCTGGTCGAACGCCTTGCCGACAAAGCGATGCCCGTCGGTCGCTTCGCCCTTCATCGCGATGAACAGGTCGCCCGGCGTCACTTCCCGGCTGTCGAACGCCACGCCGGTGACCGCAAAGGCGGCGGATGGCGTGCCGCCGGTGGCGAGGGCGATTTCATCGGAGGTCCAGAGCGGCTCCGTCACGCCCACCCCTCCCCGTTCGCGCCGAGCGCAATCGAAGCGCCGGACGGACGTTGCCGAACCGGGCCGGGGCGCGTCGCCGCGTACGGTGAACGGCTGGAGCCTCGCTCCACCTCAGGCGATTTCAGGCATCGGCTCCAGCTCACCCCGCGCACTCCCGCGCCACGGTGACATCGTCGAACGGCAACACCCGGTCGCCGATGATCTGGCCCTGTTCATGCCCCTTGCCCGCCAGCAGCACGATGTCGTCCGCCCCGGCCTGGGCGATGGCGGCGGCGATGGCGGCGCGGCGACCGCCGATTTCCTCGGCGCCCGGCGCGCCGGCCATGATCGCGGCGCGAATGGTCGACGGTTCCTCGGATCGCGGATTGTCATCGGTCACGATGACATGGTCGGCAAGATCGGTCGCCACCGCACCCATCAGCGGGCGCTTGCCCGCATCGCGGTCTCCGCCCGCGCCGAACAGAGCGATCAGGCGGCCGCGCACATGCGGCCGCAGCGCCTCGATGGCGGCGCGCAGGCCGTCGGGCGTATGGGCATAGTCGACATAGACCGGCGCGCCCGCCCGGCTGATCACCGCCCGTTCCAGCCGCCCGCGCACCGGCTGGACCCGGCCCAGCAGTTCCATCACCCTGGCCGTATCGCCGCCGGTGGCGATGATCAGGCCGGCGGCGGTCAGCGCGTTCGCCGCCTGATAGGCGCCGATCAGCGGCAGATCGACCGTCCAGATCCGTCCGTCCGCTTCAATCTCCATCCTCTGGCCCAACTGGGTCGGGGTGCGGTTGACAAGGCGCAGCGCCTGTCCCTGCACCCCGACGCTCAGCGCACGAAGCCCCCGCTTCGTAACCCGCGCCATGACCTTGTCCGACCAGGCGTCGTCGGCCCACACGACCGCCGAGCCGCCGTCCGCGACGACCTCGTCGAACAGCCGCATCTTGGCTTCGAAATAGCTGTCCATGTCGCCATGATAGTCGAGATGGTCGCGCGACAGGTTGGTGAAAGCCCCGGCCAGCACCGGCAGTCCTTCGGTGCGATATTGGGCAAGGCCGTGGCTCGACGCCTCGAACGCGGCATGGGTCACGCCCTCGCGGCGCAGGCCCGACATGTTGGACAGAAAGGTGACGATGTCGGGCGTGGTCAGGCCGGTGGAGACCTGATCGACCGAGGTGGTGACGCCCAGCGTGCCGATCGACGCCGATTTCTCGCCCATCATCCGCCACAACTGGCGCGTCAGTTCTACGGTCGATGTCTTGCCGTTGGTGCCGGTCACCGCCACGGTGACATCGGGAAAGGGCGCAAAGAAGCGCGCGGCGGCCTCCGCGAACAGCCGGCGCGGATTGGCGTCTGCTATATGCAGCGCGCCGTCGACCCTGGCCTCGGGTCGGGCGACGACGGCGACCGCGCCCGATGCTATCGCCTGCGGGACATAATCCTCGCCATTGACGCTCAGCCCCTGGAACGCGCCAAAGACGGTGCCCGGCGCGACCTTGCGATTGTCGATCGCAAAACCGGTCACGCCGATGTCGGCGGCCTCGCCAGCAAGCCCGTCGATCAGTGCGCCCAGGCGCATCACTCGCCCTTGGCTTTCCACAATAACGGCATCAAGTCGGACATTTCGACATCGCGATTTTCGTCGGGCATGACGCCCAGCATCGGGCCGATCCGTTCGACCACGCGCCTGACCACCGGCGATGCGGTCCAGGCGGCTGTGCGCAGGCCGAATGTCTCGGCATTGCCCTTGGGCTCGTCCATCATCGCCAGGACGACATAGCGGGGGTTATCCATGGGAAAGGCGGAGGCGAACGTCGTCACCAGCGAACTCTTGTTGTAGCGCCCCTCGAAGGGCTTTTCTGCGGACCCGGTCTTGCCGCCCACCCGGTATCCCTTGGCGTCGGCGCTCCGACCAGTACCTTCGGCCACGATCATCCGCAACAGCTGGCGCATCCGCGCGCTCGTGGCGGCGGAAAAGACGCGCTTGCCGCGCGGCGCTTCGTCCGCGCCCAGCTTGCGCAGCGTCGCGGGACGATAGATGCCGCCATTGACCAGCGCCGCATAGGCGCTGGCCAGATGCATCGGCGTCACCGCGATGCCATGGCCGAAGGATACGGTCATGGTGGTGATGCGCCCCCATTGCGTGGGCCACAGGCTCTTGGCCCGCTCCTTCAGCTCGATTGCCGGGCGCTTGTCGAAGTCCAGGTCGCGGAACAGATGCTGCAACGGTTCGGCCCCCAGTTCGTCGGCGATCCGGGCGGTGACAATGTTGGAGCTGTGGACCAGCGTTTCGGGCACGTTCAACCAGCGGCCCGACGGGTGATCGTCCTTGATGCGAAAGCCGCCGATGGAGATCGGCGCGGTGGCGTCGTAGCGACGGCTCATCGACGTGACGACGCCGCGATCCATCGCCGCGCCGATCGACAGCGGCTTGAAGGTCGATCCCAGTTCCAGCCGCGCCTGCACGATCTGATTGCAGCGGGGCGAATCGCTGCACGTCCTGCCGGCGCCCGATTGCAGCTTGTTGGGATCGAACACCGGGATCGACGCCATGGCGATGACCTCGCCCGTATTGGCGTCGAGCACGATGCCGCCCGCGCCGCGCGCGCTCTGCGAGACCATCTGTGCGTACAGTTCGCTTTCCAGCGCCGCCTGCACCCGGCTGTCGATCGACAGCATCAGCGGCTGGTTGCGCCGCATCGGGTCGGTCAGGCGATCGTTGAACGCGGCCTCCACGCCCATGCCGCCCTCGCCATCGGCGCGCGGCGCAAAGCCCAGGACGTGCGCGGCCAGCGTGCGCTGCGGATAGAGCCGCTCCTTTTCGCGCGGGAACTCGATGCCGATTTCACCGAGCGCATTGACCGCCGCCACCTGCTCGGGAAGCGCGCGACGGCGCAGATAGGCCCAGCTCCTGCCGGTCAGCTTCTTGTAGAAGGTCGCCTCAGGCTCGTCGGGAAATATCTCGTGCAGCTTGCGCGCCAGTTCGGCGGGTTCGCCGATCAGCTTGGACGGGCGCACCGACACCGAATAGGCGTCCATCGTCCGCGCCAGCGGCGCGCCGTTACGATCGACGATATCCGCGCGCGGCAACATCGCGGACCCGGCATTGCCGCCATGCTCCGCGCTTGCGAACAGCCCGATCCACATCAGCCGCGCCGCCAGGATAAAGGTGATCGCGCCGAACAGGATCAGCAGCAACATCAGCCGGTTATGCGCGATCGCCGTCAGGTTGACGCGCTGCTTTGCGCCCCTGATCCCCGAAGGCTGAACAATGATCGTCGCCATCAGTTCGCCCCCTTCCTGCGTTCGCGCGCGGCCTTGGCGCTGATTTCGCCCAGCGTCGAATCATCGAGCAGCTTGTCGTCCAGCATCGCCATCCGTTCCGCCCGCCGCGCGACCGGGCTGGGGCGCGACACGTCCGCCGCCGCCGCCTTGACCTTTTCCACGGCCCGCGCCGGCGCCGGCGTCGGCGCCGGGACCTTGTCCTGCGCATGCGCCGACCGGATGATCGCGATTTCGCTGCTGATCTGGCTCGCGGCCGGGCTGGCCGGTGCGGGCTGGGGCGCGGGCACGGTTTCGGCCGGCGCTTCGACCATCGCCACCATCACCGGCTGCGCGACATAGGCCGGGCCATTGGGCTGCACCCCGTCGAGATGCGCTAGCGCCCGTTCGCCCGCCAGATATTGCTGGGCGGTCGGCGTGGCATAAAGGAAATCGTCGGCGTTCCACCGTTCAAGCTGCCGCATCGACGCGCGCGCGCCGAATTCGGTTTCCAGATAGCGGATATCGTTGCGCGCCAGCGCAATCTGCATCTGCACCCGCGCCAGTTCATTGCGCTCGGTCGCGACCCGCAACGACACCAGATAGGCCCCCAGCGCGCCCAGCGCGACCAGCAGGATCCAGAACAGGCTTTGCAGGCGCTTGACCGCGATCATGGACGAGCACTCCGGGCAGGAACGGCGGACGGAACGGGAGCGGCGGTGCGGACGGCGCTGCGCAGCGTCGCGGACCGGGCGCGGGGGTTGCGCGCCAGCTCCACAGCGCCGGGCCGCACCGCCTTGGCGGGCTTGTGGAAGGTCGGCTGCGCCGCGCTCGTGCGTTCGGGCAAGTGGCGCGACCCTGCCGCCTCGCCGCCGCTGCGACGGCGCAGGAACTGCTTGACGATCCGGTCTTCCAGGCTGTGGAAGGTGACGATGGCGAGCCGCCCGCCTTCCTCCAGCAATGCCTCGGCCGCTTCCAGCCCGCGCTCCAGCTCTTCCAGTTCGCGATTCACATGAATGCGGATCGCCTGGAAGCTGCGCGTGGCCGGGTCCTTCTTGTCATGCGGCTTGTGCCCCAGCGCGCGGCGCACGATCGCGGCGAGCTGACCGGTCCGCTCCACCGGGCGCGCCTCGACGATCGCCCGCGCGATCCGGCGCGACCGCGGCTCGTCGCCATAGCGGTAGAGCACGTCCGCTATCTCGTCTTCCGCCGCCTCGTTCAGAAAATCGGCCGCGCTCATGCCGTCCTGGCTCATCGTCATCAGCAACGGGCCGTCGGCCTGAAAGGAAAAGCCCCGGTCGGCCCGGTCGAGCTGCATCGACGACACGCCGATGTCGAGCGTGATGCCCGCAACCTTGTCGATGCCATGCTCGGCCAGCAGCGCCTGCATCCGCGAAAACTCGCCTTCGACCAGGATGATGGCGTTCGCCTGCGCGACGGCCTGCCCTTCGCGGATGGCGTCGGGATCGCGGTCGAACGCGACCACGCGGGCGCCGGCACGGGCCATCGCACTGGCATAGCCGCCCGCGCCGAATGTGCCGTCGACATGGATCTCGCCCGGGGCGATGGCGAGAGCGTCGAGCACTTCGGCAAGCAGAACGGGAATGTGAGGGGCAGGAGCAGGCAGGCTCACTTGCCGCCCTCCGCCTCGCGCTGGTCGAGCCAGCGCCTGACCTTGTTGCGGATGAGCGCCGGCCGGTCGGGGCTGGCCACCAGCGCTTCGGGCTTCCAGATCTGGAAATAGCGACCGACGCCGTAGAAAAAGGCGACGTCGGTGATCCCGGCCTCTTCCTTGATGTCGGGGTGCAGGAAAAAGCGGCCGCCTTCGTCGAAGTTGACGTCCTCGATCATGCCCAGGCGGTTTTCCCGTTCCAGGTCGCCGTTGAACGGGCGATTGGCGACGCGCGCCTCGCGCTCCAGTTCATTGACCTCTTCGAACAGGAACAGCTTGTGGGACAGGCCGAATCCGCTGGCGCAGCCATTGTCGATATGGATCGACAGGCACAGGCGATTTTCGCCGCCGCTCGCCTGCTTCACCTGGCGGCGCATCTCCAGGGGCAACACGAACCGGCCCTTGCCGTCCGCGACGCTGAATGCGTTACCCGAATAGAGAATGACGTCCGACACCGGATAAACCTGCCCTTTTTTGGGGGGCACAGGCCTCCTGCCGTCGAATTCCTGATGATTGAAATCCGGCGGTCAGGACTCACCAAAGCCTTGCTAACCCCAATGCTGAATTATCTATCAAGCATCCGGGCCAGTGGGAAGGGGAAAAGACGGGCAAATATGGGAAATCCTGTTTTCGGATGGGTTTTACATGATGCTCACCGCGCAATTGCATTATTTTCACGATTTGTTCTTGAACCGGACGGGAATGAGCTGGGCCAAAGACCTTCGCGCCGATGAAAGCCCAGCGCGCCCTGGCCGGAAGCGTCACGCGCAGCGCGCTGTTTTCAGCCGAAAGGGATCGCGGAACCGCCCGCCCTGCGGGTACAGCCCGTCCGCGCCGGGGACCAAGGCCAAAGCAAGGCACAAGGAACGGAACCGACCCGCCCGGTCGGCAGAGCGCAATCCCTCCACCCGCATCGGCAACAACGCTATTGCGGATCGCGGTCCATCGGCTTGCGCAGATTGGGGTCGGGTTGCAGGTCCGGCACGGCGGACGCCTGGTCGGCGGCGGGCTGCACGCCCAGTTCGGCCAGCGGATCCTTGGGCGCGATCGCATTGGTGCTCAGCGTGGGCACCGTCGGCGGCGGCTGCGCGGCATCGTCGACCCGCGCCTTGTCGATCACGATATTGGCCAGCCCGACGAGCAGCACCACGCCCGCCACGCCGGTCAGGCCGATCTGGACGCGCTGCAATCCTTCCCGACTACGGGGATTTTCATCCATGCGACGCTCTTTTGTGTCTGGCCGCCACAATCCGTGCCGACGATCCCTACTAGTGCGCCAGCCAGGGGAATACCGTCAACCCCTTCGATTCGAGCCATGCCCGGTTGTACAGCGTCGACAGGTAACGAAAGCCGGTATCGCACAATATCGTCACGATCCGCTTGCCCGGTCCCAATTGCCGCGCCAGCGCCACCGCGCCCGCCACGTTGATCCCCGACGACAGGCCCAGGCACAGCCCTTCCTCCGCCAACAGCCGCCGCACCCACACCAGCCCCTCCTCGTCGGAGATACGGAACTGGGTATCGATGGGCGCGCCTTCCAGATTGGCGGTGATCCGCCCCTGGCCGATGCCTTCTGCCACCGAACTGCCTACCGCCTTCAATTCGCCATGGGCGTAGAATTCGTACAGCGCCGCCCCTTCGGGATCGGCGAGCGCGATCGTGACCGCCTCGTCATGCGCCTTGAGGCCAAGGCCGACGCCCGCGATGGTGCCGCCGGTGCCCGCGGCGCAGGTAAAGCCGTCGATGCGGCCATCCATCTGGGTCCAGATTTCCTCGGCGGTGCCGACGATATGCGCCTTGCGATTGGCGATATTGTCGAACTGGTTGGCCCAGATCGCGCCTTCCGTTTCCTCCGCCAGGCGGCGCGAGGTGTGAACGAAATGGCCCGGATTGGAATAGGCGGCGGCCGGAACGGTGACCAGTTCGGCCCCCAGCGCACGCAGCGTGTCCATCTTCTCGCGGCTCTGTGTCTCGGGCATGACGATGATCGTCTTGTACCCCTTGGCGTTGGCGACCAGCGCCAGGCCGATGCCGGTATTGCCCGCCGTCCCCTCGACAATCGTACCGCCGGGCTGGAGCAGCCCCTTTTCCTCGGCATCGTTGACGATGAACAACGCCGCGCGGTCCTTGACCGACGCGCCGGGATTGGCAAATTCGCACTTGGCGAAAATATCGCACCCGGTTGCGTCGGACGGGCCGGCAAGGCGTACCATCGGGGTGTTGCCGATCAGCGCGAGACTATTATTTTGCAGCAGCATGTCCGCACGCATAGCGGAGCACCCCGCGCCTTGCCAAGCAAAGGAATGCAAGCGGCGATGAAAGGGCGATTTGGGGTGGCGTTAACATTTGGTCGCTGTCCTGTCCCAACCCGATACAGGGGCGAATCGGGGGGCGAAACCTTTACGCTTTTCCCCTAAAGGCCGATCATGTTCGAACGGAAACCCGGCGGAAAAGTCGTGCGGCAGGCCCTGTTGGCGTCGCTGGCGCTGGTCGCGCTCGCCTTGCCGCGCCTCCTGCCGGCCGCCCCGCTGGACATGCTGGCGGGCGATGCACGGCATCCCGACCGGACCGAAGCGGCAAGCGACAATTTTCCCGGCTCCGCCTTCTTCTTCGCCGAAGGGGCGTTCGATCCGGTGCCCGGCGCAAGGGTCATCGGCGGCGCGCATGTGCTGGGGCTGGACGAGGTCAAGGCCGCACCGGCCAGCGTCTTCCGGGGCATGACCGCGCTTGACGACTATCGCGCGCTTCATTGCCTGACCTCCGCCATCTATTATGAAGCCGGCAATGAGCCGATCGAAGGCCAGCGGGCGGTGGCGCAGGTCGTCCTCAACCGCGTCCGCAGCCGGCATTGGCCCGACAGCGTCTGCGCCGTCGTCTATGAAGGGTCCGAGCGCACCGACATGCGCTGCCAGTTCACCTTCAGCTGTGACGGATCGATGATGCGCGCGCCGAACGCCGCCGCCTGGGCGCGATCCATGCTGGTGGCGCGACAGGCGCTCGCCGGCATGGTCTATGCCCCCGCGGGCCTCGCCACCCATTATCATACGCTGGCGGTCAGCCCCGGATGGGCCGGCTCGCTTCGCCCGGTCGCGGTGATCGGCGCGCACATCTTCTACCGGATGCAGGGCGCCAACGGCACTTATGCGGCCTTTGCCACGCCCTATACGGGACGCGAGCTGATCTCCGGGCCGGCGCGCCGGATCTGGCCGGTGCGGACGGGCGGATTGCCGGACAGCCTCGCTCTTCCCGACCAGTCGACCGGCATGATGCCGACCGCACCGGAAACGTCCCGCTGGACGCGACCGGACGCGCCAGCGCGCGATGACAGCCTGCCCCAATCGACGATCCGGCCCGAATTTCGCAATACCGGCCGCCCTCTCATCTGACCATCGCACAAATTTTTATGCGTTAACCGCCTGACAACCTGAGAAGCGACTGGAATCGCAGGGATAAAATTATGCGATTTTTCCGCCGGCGCGGGAACCCGTCCGCGCATTTGCGGGTTCTGTATTCCGGATAGCAAATCTTTTGCCCCCCGCTCTTGCTATCCACAAAGTATGGGCCTGGACGCATCTCCCCCCGACGCGATCCAGGCCCAAATTTTTTTCACACCCCCGATCGTCGCTGCATCGTCGGCAAGCGCTACTCTTTCGCTAACGGAACGCTTTGCCTCGGCAGGGGTTTTCCCTTCGCCCCCCGCGCCGCGCGGGGTAGCTCCCATCATCATGCGGCGCTCGCGTAGGAGATATATCATGACCAAGAAGTTGATCACCGCCCTGTTGCTGTCCGGCTCGCTGTTCGTCACTGCCTGCAACACCGTCGAAGGCGCCGGCCGCGACGTGCAGAGCGCCGGACAAGCGGTCGAAAAAGCTGCCGATTGACTGCGTTCACGCCGTTTTTCGTGATTGGAGGCCTGCCCTGACCGGCAGGCCTTTTTCATGCGGCTGCGTCCCGAGCCTCGGCCTTGGCCTGGCGGCGGTCGGTGAACCAGATCGCGACGATCGTGATTTCATAGAGCAGCAGCAGCGGGATCGCGAGCATCAGCTGCGACACGACATCGGGGGGCGTCAGCACCGCCGCGACGATGAAGGCGGCAACGACCATGTACCGGCGCATGCCGATGAGCTGGGCGCGCGTGACGAACCCGGCGCGGTTGAGCAGCATCAGCAGCACGGGCATCAGGAAGCTGATGCCGAACGCCAGGATGAACTGCATGACCAGCGTCAGATAGGCGTCGGTGCTGGGCAGCGCCTCGACCTCAAGCCCGCTACTATTCCCCTGAAATTGCAGGAAGAAATGAAACGCGGTGGGCATCACGACATAATAGGCCAGCGCCGCGCCCATGGTGAACAGCACCGGCGTCATCACCAGGAAAGGCAGCAAGGCGCGCTTTTCCTTGGCATAGAGGCCCGGCGCGACAAAGGCCCACAGCTGGTTGGCGATGATCGGAAAGGACAGGAAGAAAGCACCGAAGATCGCGACCTTCACCTGCACGAAAAACGCTTCGTACAGCTTGGTATAGACCAGTCGTCCGCCGCCGCTGCCGAATGCTTCCCTGAGCGGCTGGACCAGGAAGGCGAAAAGATTTTCGGAAAAATAGAAGCAGACCGATCCGAACAGGAACAAGGTGATCACGCATTTGAGCAGTCGCCCGCGCAGTTCGATCAGGTGGTCGAGCAGCGGCGCCTTGCTCTCGTCGATGTCGTCGGTCATGCCGGGGCGTCATCCTTGCGTACCGACGGCGCGGGCGCCTCAGCGATGTAGGGCGGCGCTTCTTCCGCGACGAAGGGCGGCGTTTGGGTGACGTGGTCGGGCAGCGCGTCCATGGCCGGGGCGTCAGCGGCCGGTTCGGGCGGGTGCTCGGCCATGATGCGCTGGTTCTGGGCCGCCCATTTCTTTTCCAGCTCTTCCAGTTCCGCCTCGCGCACCATCGCGTCCAGACCGGTGCGGAAATGGCGGGCCATGCCCTGCGCCTTGCCGATGATCTGCCCTACCTTGTACAGAACGCGCGGCAGGTCCTTGGGTCCGATGACGATCACCGCGATGACGACGATCACCAGAAATTCGGTCGAATCGATGCCGAACATCAGCGTTTACCGCGAACCGGGCCGGATCAGGCCTTGGTCTTTTCTTCGGTCACAGGCGCGGCGTCCTGCTCGGGAACGCGATGGCCCTCGATTCGCGTCACGGGCTTGGCCGGGGCGGCATCGTCATCGTCGGCCATGCCCTTCTTGAAGCTCTTGATACCCTTGGCGACGTCGCCCATCAGGCCGGAAATGCGGCCGCCACCGAACAGCAGCATGACGACCAGGAGCACGATGACCCAGTGCATCAGCGAAAAGGAACCCATTTCAAATCTCCTGAAAGCAGACCTTATCTAGGCCTCTTCCTCATCATTTTCCACAACGGATTGGCCACCGATACCCTCCAGCGCGAGATCGACCGGGTCAAGCAGCCCCGCCGCGCGCAAATCGTCGATACCTGGAAGGTCGCGCCGGCTGCTAAGCCCGAAATGTGACAGAAATTCTTCGGTCGTCACATAAATCAGCGGGCGGCCCGGCACTTCGCGGCGGCCGGCGGGGCGCACCCAGCCCGCTTCCATCAACACGTCGAGCGTCCCCTTGCCGACCTGAACGCCCCGGATCGCTTCTATCTCGGCACGGCTGACCGGCTCATGATAGGCGATGATGGCCAGCGTCTCCATGCCCGCGCGCGACAGGCGGCGCGCTTCGTCCTTTTCGCGCCGCAATATATGGGCCAGGTCGGCGGCGGTCTGGAAATGCCAGCGCCCGCCGCGTTCGACCAGGTTGACGCCGCGCCCGGCATAGTCTCCCTCCAGCCGCCGCAGCGCGGCGCGCAGGTCGCCCGCATCGCCGACATGGGCGCGCAGGTCGGCAAGCGCCAGCGGCTCTTCACATGCGAACAGC
Source organism: Sphingobium anseongense (assembly GCF_037725245.1). Taxonomy (NCBI): domain Bacteria; kingdom Pseudomonadati; phylum Pseudomonadota; class Alphaproteobacteria; order Sphingomonadales; family Sphingobiaceae; genus Sphingobium; species Sphingobium anseongense. The sequence continues at coordinate 404,115 of NZ_JBBJUL010000001.1, forward strand.
GCCGCTTCGACCGCACGCACGAAATCGTCCGGCTCCTCGATCACAGCAGTGCGCCCGTGGCGGGCGTGGCGCGCAGATAGAGCGGCGCGAACGTCGCGTCCTGGCGCAGTTCCACCCGCCCCTGCCGCGCCAGTTCCAGCGCCGCGACGAAGCTGCTGGCGAGCGCCGACCGGCCCAGCATGCCCTTCGCGCCATCCGGCAGGAACGTCTCCAGCGCGCTCCAGTCGAGCGTTTCCCCCAGCAGCGCGGCGACGCGATGGATCGCCTCGTCCAGCGTCATCACCGGGCGGCGCGCAACCACATGGACGGCGGGCTGGGTGCGCGCACGGATCTGGCCATAGGCCTGGATGAGGTCGAACAGGGTCGCGCCCCAATGCGCCTTGCGTACCGCGCGCAACCCTTCGGGATCGGGGCGAACGAACACGTCGCGGCCGATGCGATCGCGCGCCATCAGCCGCGCGCCCGCCTCGCGCATCGCCTGCAACCGCTGGAGCCGCAGGTGCAGCCGCAACGCCAGTTCCTCTGGACTGGGTTCGGGCTGGGCCTCTCGCGGCAGCAGCAGGCCCGACTTGAGGTAGGCGAGCCACGCCGCCATCACCAGATAGTCGGCCGCCAGTTCCAGCCGCAGCGCCCGCGCGCCTTCGATATAGGCGAGATATTGTTCGGTCAGCGCGAGGATGGATATTTCGCGCAGGTCGACCTTCTGCGCCCGCGACAACGCCAGCAGCAGGTCGAGCGGCCCTTCCCAGCTGTCGAAGCTGACGGTGAGGATGTCGGCATCGGGCGCGACAGCCGCGACGAACAGGTCGTTCAACGCGCATTCTCCCCGCAGCAGGGAGGATCTGGGGGCGCGCTGCTCACGCCGTCGCCAGGTCCAGCAGCGTATCGCGGGTGGCGAGCAACTCATCGAGCGACGGCCCGTCCACCGCCCCGCCCGCCCCGGCCATCGCCCGGTCGAGCCGCGCGCGCGCCTGCGGCGTGATGTCGGGCAGGATGCCGGCGATGCCGGTCATTTCGTCCATCCGCCCCCAGCAGTTGAGCGCGATGTCGCATCCGGCGGCGATCACCCCCGCCGCGCGCGCCGGCACATCGCCCTCCAGCGCCTTCATGTCGAGATCGTCGGACATCAGCAACCCGTCAAAGCCGATCCGGCCCCGGATGATGTCGCCGATCACGGTGGGCGACAGGCTGGCGGCGCGGTCCGCATCCCAGGCGGTATAGACGATATGCGCGGTCATGCCGATCGCCGCATCCTTGAGCGCGCGGAACGGGGCGATGTCGGTTTCCAGCGCATAATCGTCGGCGGTGACGATCGGCAGCGCCTGGTGGCTGTCGACCAGCGCGCGACCATGGCCCGGCATATGCTTGACGATGCCGACCACGCCGCCCAGTTCCAGGCCATTGAGGATCGCGCGACCCAGCGCCGCGACCCGCATCGGCTCTGCCCCCAGCGTCCGGTCGCCCATGATGTCGCTCGCTCCGTCCTGCCGCACGTCGAGCAGCGGCAGCGCATCGACGTTGATTCCGACTTCCGCCAGCGTCAGCGCGATCGCATGGGCATTGGCGCGGGCGGCGGCGATCGCGCTGGACGGCGCGATCTCGTACAGGCGGTCGAACGCCTCGCCGCAGGGGAATTGCGGCCACACCGGCGGCTGCATCCGCGCGACCCGGCCGCCTTCCTGGTCGATCATGATCAGCAGGTCGTCGCGGCCGTGCAGCGCGCGCAGATCGTCGGTCAATGCCCGCACCTGCGCCCGGTCGGCGATGTTGCGGCGAAACAGGATATAGCCGGCGGGCTGCGCGTCGCCGAAAAAGGCGCGTTCGTCAGCGGTCAGGGTTTCGCCGGACAGGCCGAATATGACGGGTTTCATGACGCATGGTGGTAGCGGGCCGAACACGGCATGTCGAAGGGGATTTTACCCATCCCCTCCCTATCCCCTTCGCGCGAGGGGGGAGGAACGCGCCGATCAGTTGACGACCAGACAGCTTTCGCCCGCGACCTTGAGGCGGCCGCACAGGGTGGACGATTGCGCGCCGGCCCGCGCGCGCAGGCGGTACACGGTGCTGCCGCCGACTTCGGCCGGTTCGACCACCATCGCCAGCGGGGCGAGATAGGCGAAGCGTTTCGACAGACGGCCCCAGGCATCCTTGGCGCCGCTTTCGCTGCCATAGGCGCCCAGCTGGATCATCGACCCGGCGGGCACGGCCTTGGCGACGGGGCCGGCGGGCCGGGCAGCGGTTTCATCCGCGACCGGCGCACTGACGCGCGCGGACGGCCGGGTCGAGGCGGCAGCCCTGGGCCTTTCGGCGGGCGGCGTGGTCTGGGTGATCGGCGCTTCGGGCACGCGGCTCGGATCGATCCTGCCTTCGCGCGCCACGCCTTCGCTGGCGGCGAAACTGGCGTCGCCCTCGCCTGCGAATTTCCGCGCGTCGGCCTCGTTGGCGGCGACCTTATAATCTCCCGCCGGCGCCTCGATCAGCCGGCCCGCGCCGCTGTCGCCGCTGGTGCCGCCGTTCTGGAACCACCACACGCCCGCGACCAGCGCACCGATCAGGATAAGGCCAAGCAGGATGAGGCCCAGCAGGCGCAGCGGCGATACGCCGTCGCCATCATCCTCGTCGTCCAGCGCCGGCTCCAGCCAGGGCAGCCGGTCCTCGTCGTCCAGATCGAGTTGGCCGCGTGCATAATCGCCCATCGCCGGTGTCTCCGCCCTTGTCACGTCCGTGTCACTGCATTTGCGTCAGCGCGGCCACACCCATCAGGGCAAGGCCGTTGCGGATAATCTGCCCTATTCCGCGGCTGAGGAAAAGCCGCGTGGCGGTGAGGCCGGGATCGTCGGCCAGGATCACGCGCGCGTTCGGATCATCGTTGCCCATGTTCCACCAGCTATGGAACGCCGATGCCAAGTCATTGAGATAAAAGGCGATCCTGTGCGGTTCGCGCGCCATCGCCGCGCTTTCGACGATGCGCGGGAACTGGGCGGCGAGCTTGACCAGGGTCAGTTCGTGCGTCCCAAGCCGGGACAGGTCGGGCGCCGGCAGCGCAATCCCGGCCTCCTGCGCCCGCCGTTCGAGCGAGGAAATGCGCGCATGGGCATATTGGACGTAGAAGACCGGATTGTCCTTCGACGCCTCGACCACCTTGGCGAAGTCGAAATCCATCTGCGCGTCGGCCTTGCGCGTCAGCATGGTGAAGCGGACGACATCCTTGCCCACTTCATGCACGACGTCGGCCAGCGTCACGAAATTGCCCGCGCGCTTGGACATTTTCACCGGCTCGCCGTCGCGCAGCAGCCGGACCATCTGGATCAGCTTGACGTCGAAGCGCGCCTTGCCTTCCGTCAGCGCGGCGACCGCCGCCTGGATGCGCTTGACGGTGCCCGCATGGTCCGCGCCCCAGATGTCGATCAGCTGGTCGGCGCTTTGGGCCTTCTGGAAATGATAGGCCATGTCGGCGCCGAAATAGGTCCAGCTGCCGTTCGATTTCCTGATCGGCCGGTCCTGATCGTCGCCGAATTTGGTCGACCTGAACAGCGGCAGCTCGACCGGCTCCCAATCGTCGGGCAATTCGCCCTTGGGCGCTTCGAGCACGCCGTCATAGATGAGGTCGCGGGCGCGCAGCCACGCTTCGGCCGCTTCAGGCTTGCCCGCCGCCTGAAGCTCGGCTTCGGACGAAAAGACATCATGGACGATGCCCAGCAGCGCGAGATCGGCGCGGATCATGTCCATCATCGCCGCCACCGCGCTGGTGCGGAACAGGACGAGCCAGTCGCTCTCGGGCGCGCTCGCATAGCGGTCGCCATGCTCGGCGGCGAGCGCCTGGCCGACGGGGACCAGATAGTCGCCGGGATACAGCCCCTCGGGAATCGCGATCGCTTCGCCCAGCGCCTCGCGATACCGCAGATGCGCCGACCGGGCGAGAACGTCGACCTGTCCGCCCGCATCGTTGATATAATATTCGCGGATGACCTTGTGGCCGACATATTCGAGCAGGGTGGCGAGCGCGTCGCCCACCACCGCGCCGCGGCAATGACCCATATGCATGGGGCCGGTCGGGTTGGCGGACACATATTCGACGTTGACGGTAACGCCCTGCCCCAGGTCGGACCGGCCATAATCGTCGGCATCGGCGTGGATCGCGGCCAGTTCGGCGCGCCAGGTGGCGTCGGTCAGGGTCAGGTTGATGAAGCCGGGACCGGCGATCGCGGCGCTCGCCACCTCGTCCAGCGCCTGCAGCCCGGCGACGATCCTGTCCGCCAGCGCGCGCGGATTGGTGCCGGCGGGCTTGGCCAGCACCATCGCCGCGTTGGTCGACAGGTCGCCATGGGCGGGATCGCGCGGCGGCTCGACCGTAACGGCCTTGCGCGGCAGGCCGGCGGGTAGCGCGCCATCGGCCTCCAGCCGGTCGAGAACAGCGTTCAGATGGGCAGTGAAACGGGCGTAGAGGGACACGAATTGACTTCCTTCGATACCGTTCGCGATGCGCGAAGCCGAAGGGTTCAGCCGAGCATCGCGAGGCACTTCGCCGCGCTCGGTGGAAGGCTCCGACGCCGCTCAGCCCGAACGGGACATAGGCCTTAGCGAGTGGCGTTATATTTGAGCTGATCCTGGGTCAGGTTGAAACCCACGAGCAGTTCGAAGCTGGTTCGCAGCAACGCCGCCTTCACTTCGGGCAGGGCAAAGGGGTCGAGCGCGGCGTCGGCATCGCCAGCCTTGCGATTCTGCGTGATCTTTTCCTGGATTTCGGCGGGCAGCGACGCGGCCGCCCGGTCGACATAGGAACCGGCGGTCGCCTGCGCGCTGGCGCGATATTCGCCGGCGGCGAAGTTCAGCGTCACCTGGCCGACGCGCTTGGCGACGACGGCGTTGCCGCCGCGCATGACGACCGAGAAATAGGGCAGCGTCACCTGCCGCGCGGCGCTCGCCTCGCTGCGGCGGGCATGAACGGTGAAGGTCGCCTGGGTGTAGAATTGATCGGCTTCCGCACAGGTCGATCGCAGGTCGGTGATGTTGGCGACCACGTCGATCGCCGCGGCGTCGGTGCTCTGCGCCGGATTGAACAGGGTGATGTCGCCGGTATAGGCGGGAACCGCCGCCGTCGGACAGGCCGATCGCACCGCGACGACACCGCCGGTCGCGTCGATTTCGCCCCGCCGCGAACAGCCGGCGAGCGCCAGCATGGCCATACCGACCAACGCAATCTTGCAGACGGTCTGGTTTTTCGGAAACATCGGGCGTTGGGAGAAAGTCACTGGCAATCCTCGGAAACAGGCGAGGGCTTCTTATCCGTCCGTCCCGCCCCACGCAACCGAAACGAAGGAAGGGGTTTTTAGGGGTATGGCGTCGGCTGCGCCTTTCGCCTAAGTCGGCGCGATGCCTCAATCCAGCGCCCCCCGTCCGCCGCTTCGCCTGCTCATCGCCGCGCCGCGCGGCTTTTGCGCAGGGGTCGACCGCGCCATCGTGATCGTCGAACGCGCCCTCGAATCCTATGGCGCGCCGGTCTATGTGCGGCATGAGATCGTCCACAACAAATATGTCGTCGACACGCTCAAGGCCAAGGGCGCGATCTTCGTGGAGGAACTCGACCAGGTGCCCGACGGCGTGCCGGTGGTGTTTTCCGCCCATGGCGTGCCAAAGGCGGTGCCGGCGAAGGCGCAGGCGCGCAACCTCACCTATTTCGACGCCACCTGCCCGCTGGTCAGCAAGGTCCATCGCCAGGCCGAACGCCAGGTGATGGAGGGACGTCACATATTGTTCGTGGGCCATGACGGCCATCCCGAGGTGATCGGCACTTTCGGCCAGGTGCCGGACGGCAGCATGACCCTCATTGAAACGGTCGAGGATGCCGAGGCGTTCGCGCCCACCGACCCCGAAAGCCTCGCCTTCCTGACCCAGACCACCCTGTCGGTCGATGATACCGCCGCTATCGTCGACATGCTCAGGCGCCGCTTCCCCGCGATCGTCGGCCCGCGCGGCGAGGATATCTGCTATGCCACGTCCAACCGTCAGACGGCGGTCAAGGCGATCGCGTCGCGCTGCGATGCGCTTTATGTCATCGGCGCGCCCAACAGCTCCAACTCGCTGCGGCTGGTCGAGGTGTCGACGCGCGCGGGCACGCCTGCCCGCCTGATCCAGCGCGCCGGCGACATCGACTTTGACTGGCTCGAAGGGATCGGGACGCTCGGCCTGACCGCTGGCGCCTCCGCGCCCGAAGTCCTGGTGCGCGAAGTGGTCGATCGCATCGGCGAACGGTTCGACGTCACCGAAGAGCAAGTCGAAACCGCGCGCGAGACGATCGCCTTCAAGCTGCCCCGCGGCCTCGAAACGGCCTGACCGATATGGCCGTCTACACCCATGTTCCCGCCGAGGAGATCGACGCTTTCCTCGCCCGCTATGACGCCGGCCACCTGGTGTCGGCCAAGGGCATCGCCGAAGGCGTCGAAAACAGCAATTACCTGCTGGAAACGAGCGGCGCCGACGGAACCGGGCACCGCTATATCCTCACGCTCTACGAAAAGCGGGTGGATGAAGCGGACCTGCCCTTCTTCATGGACCTGCTCGACCATCTGGGCGCGCGCGGGTGCCTGGTTCCGCGCTTCATCGCCGATCGCGAAGGGCGGCGGTTGCAACAGCTGTCGGGCCGGCCCGCCTGCCTCATCGAATTTCTCACCGGCATTTCCGTGACCGAACCGACCCCGGCCCAGACCCGCGCGGCGGGCAGGGCGCTGGGCGAACTGCACCGTGCGGCCGAAGGCTTCACCGCGCAGCGCCGCAACACGCTCGACATCGACGGCTGGCATGACCTTGCGGCGAAATGCGGCGATGATCTTGACCGGATCGCGCCGGGGCTGCGCGCGCGGGTGACGGACGAACTCGCCTATCTCACCGCGCACTGGCCCGCCGACCTGCCCCGCTGCGTCATTCATGCCGACCTGTTCCCCGACAATGTGCTGATGCTGGGTGACGAGGTGACGGGTCTCATCGACTTTTATTTCAGCTGCACCGACATCCGCGCCTACGACCTTGCGGTCACCCACAGCGCCTGGTGCTTCAGCCATGACGGCGCGACCTGGTTTGCGGCGCGCGGCGCGGCGCTCGGCGCGGGCTATCGGACGGGCTTTGGCCTCACCGATGCCGAACGCGCCGCCTTTCCGATATTGTGCCGGGGGGCGGCGCTGCGCTTCCTTCTGACCCGCGCCTATGACTGGATCAACACGCCGCCCGACGCGCTGGTCACGCGCAAGGACCCGCTCGCCTATCTGCGCCGGCTCGATTTCTACGCCCGCGCCGATGCGAGCGAATTGCTGGGGTCTTGAAACGCCCCGTTCGGGCCGAGCTTGCGACGCCCCCCTTTCTCAAGACAGGATGAGCCATTCGAAAGGCTCAGCGCGAACGGATAGTCATGGATAGCGAACGCCTCCCTTCCGTGGAGATTTTCACCGACGGCGCGTGCAAGGGCAATCCCGGCCCCGGCGGCTGGGGCGCGGTGCTGCGCTTTGGCGACAGCGAAAAGGAACTGTCGGGCGGCGAGCCGCTGACCACCAACAACCGCATGGAGATGATGGCAGCGGTCGAAGCGCTCAACGCCCTCAAGAAACCATGCCGCGTCACGCTCCATACCGACAGCAAATATGTGATGGACGGCATCACCAAATGGGTGTTCGGCTGGCAGAAGAACGGCTGGAAGACCGCCGACCGCAAACCGGTCAAGAATGGCGAGATCTGGCAGGCGCTGCTCGCCGCCACCGCGCGTCATCAGGTGACGTGGAAATGGGTCAAGGGCCATGCCGGCCACCCCGAAAACGAGCGCGCCGACAAACTTGCCAGCGCCGCCGCCGACACATTTCGGCGGTAGGGCGCACCCGCCCCAATCAACCGAACCGCGCCGGCGAATACGCCCCGGCGTCGATATGCGCGACCGCTTGGGGCATCGCCCCGCCGGTCAGGAGCGCCGCGGCGAGCAGGGCCGCGGCAGGCGCGGTCTGGATGCCAAAGCCACCCTGCCCCGCGAACCAGAAGAACCCCGGAACCCCCCGGTCATAGCCATAGACAGGCGCGCGGTCGGGCGCGAAGCTGCGCAGGCCCGCCCATTTGCGCTCCACCGCCGCCACCGGCCAGTCGACCGCCCGCTCGAACCGCGCGATCGCCTGCGCCACCGCCAGTTCGTCGGGCGCGGCGTCGCAGGGCGGCGATGGCGCTTCGTCATGCGGGGTCAGCCATAGGCGCTCGGTCCCTTCCGGCTTGAAATAGAAGGACTGGCCAAGATCCATCACCAGCGGCAGCCCGGCCGAAGGCATGGCGGGCACACGCAACTGGACGACGGTGCGGCGCAACGGGACGATGCCGATCGGCGCGACGCCGCTCGCCCGCGCGACATCGTCGGCCCATGCCCCCGCCGCGTTGATCAGCAGGCCGCACCCGATCGTCCCGTCGCTGGTATCGACCCGCCAGCCGTCGCCCTGCGCCACGGCGCCGCGAAAGGCGGTCGCCGTCCGCAACTCTCCGCCCAGCCGGGCAAAGCGCCGCAGATAGGCCTGATGCAGCGCGGCCACATCGATGTCGCGGCAGCTCGGCTCCAGCAGGCCGACGGTCCAGTCGGGACGCACTCCGGGCAGATGGTCGGCCGGATCGACCGGGATCAGCTCCACCCGTCCGCCAAAATCCGCCAGCATCGCGTCGCGCGCCGCGACATCCCGCGCGCGCCCGATATGAAGCGTGCGGCGCGGCGTCAGGAACGGCCGGTCGGACAGCGCCGGGTCGGGCGCCAGCAGCAACGGTCCCGACGCAGTGGTCAACGGCTGGACCAGCGGCCCGCCATAGGTTTCTTCCCAGAAGGCGACCGACCGCCCGGTGGCGTGATAGCCCGGCTGCGCTTCCATCTCCAGGATCAGCACCGACGCGCCTGTCGCCAGCGCCGCGCCCAGGCTCGCCCCGGCAATGCCACCGCCGACGATGACGATGTCGGCGCTGGTCATCGCGCGGCCTGGTCCAGAAATGCGTCGATCTGATCGAGCGCGTCGAGCCGCACCCCGTCCAGCTCGCGCAAGATTTCATGCGCCGATTCGCGGCCATAGATATGAAGCTGCGCGTGCGGCAACCGTGCGGCGAAGCGGCGGATCGCGGCGGGCGACACCAGCCGGTCGGCGCTTGCCCCCAGGATCAGCATGGGCGTACGGATCGCGACGAGCGCCTCGTCCCGCTCCAGCGCCGCGACCGACCCGAACGCCTGCGCCACCCAGTTCCAGCTTGGCGGCCCCAGCGCGATCTCGCGGCTCTGGTCGCGCCACCACAGCTCGTCGGCATAGCGGGCAGGGTCGTGCGTCAGCCGGCGTTGCCGCATCCGCCGCTGGCGCTCCGACGTTTCCTTCTGGCTCCATGCCTGCCGCTCGCCCCGGCCGATGCGGCACATCAGCGTCGCGATGGCGCGCGCCGCCCATGTGGGCAACGGCGCGCTATTGAGGCCCAGCATCGGCGCGACCAGCACCGCCGCATCCGCCGACACCGCATCCTCCGCCAGCGCGCGCAACAGCAGATGACCGCCCATGCTGTGCCCCAGCATGACGTACGGCCCCTGCCCCTGCGCCTGCCAATCCGGCGCCAGCGCGGCCAGGTCGGCGATCCATTGCCCGAAATCGGCGATATGCCCGGTCATCGGATCATCGACCAGCCGGCCCGAACCGCCCTGCCCGCGCCAGTCGAAGCTGGTCACCGCCCATCCCCGCGCCGCCCAGTGCGCGATCACTTCGAGATATTTTTCGATGCTGTCGCCGCGCCCGCCCATCACCAGCATCTGGCCCCGGCGGCCCTCGCCCAGCCGGTAGCGGCGCAGCGGCCAGCCGTCCGGCGCGGCCCAATAGTCCAGCCGCCCGCCCGGCGGCCAGGCGCGGCGATCGAACGGGGGCGAAACGGGGGTCAGCGAATCCATCTCGCGCATGGTTACGGTTTGGTAAGCCATCGGGTCTAGAGCCATGTCCCATGACGGGGGAATATTTCAGACTGGGACTGATGGGCCTGCTTGCCGCGCTGCTGATCGTGGCGGCGGTGACGGATCTTCGCGCCCGGATCATATCCAATCGGCTGAACCTTGGCATCGCCGCGCTCGCGCCCGTCTGGTGGATCGCGTCGGGCCTGTCGCTGTGGCCCGGAGTGGCGGCGCAGCTGCTGGTTGCGGCAATCGTCTTCACCCTGTTTGCCGCCGCCTTTTCCTTTGGCTGGATGGGGGGCGGCGACGTCAAGCTGCTTGGCGCGCTGGCGCTGTGGTTCCCTTGGGAAGCGGTGCTCAGCCTGCTGATGCTGATGGCGGTGCTTGGCGGGGTCGTCACGCTGGCCACGGTAATCCACCATCGCATGACCCGGCGGCTGGGCCAGCCGGAAATACCCTATGGCATCGCAATCGCGCTGGCGGCGCTGTGGGTGATCGGCGGCAGCACGGCCGTCGGTTGGCGAACGATATCTTAACCAATTTGCGTGATGAGTACGGGCTGAGGGGGTGATCCCCCCGCTTCAGGGAGGCGAATTTCGTCATGGATGCAAAGAAAATCGTGCTGCTGGTGGGGGCGCTGATCATAGCGGTTACTACCGCTTTGCTGGCACGCAGCATGTTCAATTCTTCCAGCGCACCGCAGGTCAGTGCCGCCGCCATGCCGGAAGCCGATCAGCCTCATGTGCTGGTCGCGACCAAGGCACTGCCGGTCGGCACCATCATCGACGCGGAAAGCTTTCGCTTCCAACCCTGGCCCAAGGAACTGGTCGAACAGGTCTATTTCCTGCGCGGACAGGCAGACCCGGCCAAGCTGGCGGGCAGCGTCGTGCGCAATCCGGTCACCGCCGGCCAGCCGCTGACGCAAGGGTCGCTGATCCAGCCGGGCGACCGCGGCTTCCTCGCCGCCGCGCTCGGGCCGGGCATGCGCGCCATCACCGTACCCGTTTCGGCGCAAAGTTCGGTTGCCGGCTTCGTCTTCCCTGGCGACCGTGTCGACCTGATGCTCACCCAGTCGGTTGCCGGCGGCGGCGACGGCGAAGCGCTCAAGGTGTCCGAAACCATCCTGCGCAACCTGCGCGTGCTCGCCACCGACCAGCGCACCGATGCGATGGGTCCTGACGGCAAGCCGGTCGTTCAGACCTATTCCAACGTGACCGTCGAAGTGACGCCCAAGATCGCGGAAAAGATCCAGGTGGCGCAGACCATCGGTTCGCTGTCCATGTCGCTCCGTTCGATCGCCGACAATATGTCGGATCTGGACGCGGCGATCGCCGGCGGCGACATCGACCTGCCGGCCAACGCCGATCCCGCGACCGAAAAGAAGATCATCGCCAGGCTGGCGGCCCGGCCCGTCGAACGGGGCAGCACCTATTCGACCGGTGCGGACGTGTCGCGCTTCCAGCGCAGCTCGGTGCCGGCCAAGGCCGAAACCATGTCGCCGGTCGCGATGGGACCGAACGGCCCGCAGGCGACCGTCGCCTACAAGGGACCTGTGATCCGCGTAGCCCGCGGCACCAATGTGACCGAAGTTCCGGTCGGGGGGAAGTGAGATGACGGCCATTCACACGCTTTCGCCGCGCGCCGGCGTCGCCAGGATCATCGGATCGGCGGTCGCCGCCAGCCTGGCGCTCGGCACCATCGCGGTGCCCACCGCCAGCGTCAGCGCGGCATCGTCAAAGCAGGACAATGCGATCCTGCTGTCGGTCGGCGGCAGCCGGGTGGTCAACCTGCCGGGCAAGATGACCGATGTGGTCATCGCCGATCCCGATGTGGTCGACGTCCATGTCCGCTCCAACAACCAGCTCTACCTGCTGGCCAAGAAGCCCGGTGAAACCACCGTCTTCGTGACCCAGGGCAACGGCAAGATGCTGTTTTCCAGCACCGTGCGCGTCGGCAACAACCTGACCAGCATCGACCAGATGCTGCGCGTGGCGATGCCCGAAGCGAACATCGCCGTGAACAAGATGAACGGCATGGTGCTGCTGACCGGCACGGTCAAGGCGCCCGAGGACGCGGCCGAAGCCGAACGGCTGACGCAGGCCTTCGTCGGCAAGGATGTGACCGTGGTCAGCCGCCTGCTGATGGCGACCCCGCTTCAGGTCATGCTCCAGGTGCGCATCGCTGAAGTGAACCGCAATCTGGTGCACAAGATCGGCACCAATATCAGTGGCATTGGCAACGGCACAGGCAGCTTTTCCGGCTATGTCGCGCGGTCCGGTCGCCCGTTCTATTCGGGCACGGGGACGGCGGCCGATCCCCTGAAATTCGTTCAGCCGTCTGACGGTTCGACGACATTCGGCGGTGTCGCTCGCCTGTTCGGCATGGACATCATTGCCGCGCTCGACCTTGCCGAAGACAGCGGCCTTGCCACCTCGCTGGCCCAACCCAACCTGACCTCGCTGTCGGGCGAAACGGCCAGCTTCCTCGCCGGCGGCGAATATCCCTATACCGTGAACAACGGTCCTTCGTCGGGCAACAGCATCGAATTCAAGCAATATGGCGTGCAACTCGCCTTCACCCCCACGGTGCTGGCCGATGGCCGCATTTCGCTGCGGGTGCGCCCGACGGTTTCGAGCCTCGACTTTTCGGTCGATACCTCCGTCCCGGCGCTCAAGAGCCGGACGGCGGAAACCACCGTCGAACTGGGTTCGGGCCAGGCGTTCATGATCGCGGGCCTGCTCAGCAACGAAACCGGCAACAATGTCAGCAAGGTGCCCGGCATCGGCAACGTGCCCATCCTTGGCAGCCTGTTCAAGTCGCGCAGCTTCCAGCGCAACGAAACCGAACTGGTCATCGTCGTCACCCCCTATCTGGTGAAGCCGATGAACGCATCGGACGTTCACCTGCCGACCGATGGCTTCCGTACCGCCAATGAAGCGCAGGGCCTGTTGATGCAGCAGAGCGCGGACGGGGTCAGCGGCGATCGCGGTCCCGCCCCCACCCGCGCACCCGGCGCACCGGTGCCCGGCCCCGGCCCGCAGGCCTTCGCCCCCGCTCCCGCTCCCGCCCGCGCGCTCGCGGCGCGCGACGAAGGCAAGCGGGCGGGCAAGGGCGGCGCCGCCGCTCCCGGCTTCAGCTTCTGACCCGAAGGATGAACATCATGATCCGCACCGCAACCGCAAAGATCGTTCCCTTCAGCCTGCTGGCCCTGCTGGCGCTGCCATTGGGAGCCTGCTCCACCGACGGCACCGACAATCGCGGCCTTCAGTCGGTCCATCAGCCGGTCGTCAGCTACGCCTCCTACACCTATGATGTGCAGGCCGGCGGCGGCAGCCTTTCGAGCGCCGAAGCGCAGCGTCTTGAAGACTGGTTCTCCTCGATTGGCCTGAGCTACGGCGACCAGGTCGCGATCGTCATCGACGCGGGCTATTATAATCCCGACCTGCGCGACGGCATCGCCGATGTGGTGGCGCGCCATGGCCTGCTGGTCGGCGAGGACAGTTCGGCCGTGGCCGGCGCCGCGCCGGGCGGATCGGTCCGCCTGATCGTTCGCCGCGCGACCGCCAGCGTGCCTGGCTGCCCCGACTGGCGCACCAAGGCCGAAAGCGACATGAACATGGCCGCCTCGTCCAATTATGGCTGCGCGCTCAACAGCAACTGGGCGGCGATGGTCGCCAATCCCGAAGATCTGGTGCGCGGCCAGGACAATCAAAGCGGCCTGCGGACAGCGACGTCCAACCGCGCGATTTCCACCTATCGCGAAAAGGCCCCGACCGGATCGGGCGGGCTTCAGCAACTGACTGCGGGGGGAAACTGACATGAACGCACCCTGGAAACCCGGCGCGGGCGGCCCGCGTGATCCCTTCCACGCCTTTGTCTGCGACGATCACAGCTATGACCTGCTGCGCGCGGTCGCCAGCGAACTGGGCTGGCCGGCGGAAAAGGTCCACAAGGGCGGCATGCGCAATGCGGTGCAGAGCCTGTCGGTCAGCGCATCCCCGCAAATCCTGTTCGTCGACATGTCCGAAAGCGGCGACCCGCTCAACGACATCAACAGCCTCGCCGAAGTGTGCGAGCCGGGCACCGTCGTCATCGCGGCGGGGCAGGTCAACGACGTGCGCCTCTATCGCGATCTGGTCGCCAGCGGTATCCAGGACTATCTGCTCAAGCCCTTCGGCGCCGATCATCTGCGCGAGGCGCTGACCCAGGCGCAGGCGGTATTCCTGGCCCCGCGCGTCGACGCGTCGCAGGAACGTCCGCACATGACCGTCGCCGTCATCGGCACGCGCGGCGGCGCGGGCGCATCGACGATATCGACCTCGCTCGCCTGGCTGCTGAGCGAAAAGCACAAGCGTCCCACCGCGCTGCTCGACCTCGACGTGCATTTCGGCACCAATGCGCTGGCGATGGATCTGGAACCGGGCCGTGGCCTGACCGACGCGATCGACAATCCCAGCCGCATCGACGGCCTGTTCATCGAACGGGCGATGGTCCGCGCCAGCGAAACGCTCGCCATCCTGTCTGCCGAAGCCCCGATCAGCCAGCCGATGCTGACCGATGGCGGCGCCTTCTACCAGTTGCTTGAGGAGTTCCGCTCGGCTTTCGAAGCGAGCATCATCGACCTGCCGCGCAACATGCTGATCGCGCATCCGCACCTGATGAACGACGTCAACGTGACCGTGCTGGTCACCGAACTGACGCTGGCGGCGGCGCGCGACACCATCCGGCTGCTGTCATGGCTCAAGACCAATGCGCCGCAATCGCGCGTGCTGGTCGTCGCCAACCGGGTTCAGACCGGCACGATCGAGATCAGCCGCAAGGATTTCGAACAGTCGATCGAACGCAAGGTCGATGTGGTCATCCCCTTCGACCTGCGCATCGCCGCCCAGGCGGCAAAGCTCGGCAAGTCGCTCGCCGAAACCGCCAAGGGCAGCAAGGTCGGCGCCGCCTGCATCACGCTGATGGAACAGGTGCTGGGCGCGGCTGACGATGCCGAAGCGACGACCGACGGCAAGCCGGCCCGGAAGAAAGGCGACAGCCTGCTCGGCAAGTTCGGCGATCTTCGGGGCATGATGCCCTCGCGTCGCAAGGATCGCGCGTCGATCGAAGACTGAACGGCGCATCGCGGCCGGGCGCCGCGACGTCAGGGCGAACGAGGGAACAGGCGGACAGATGGACGGCAATATCATCCTGATGGCGGTGCTGCTTACAGCGATGCTCGGCCTGGTTTACATGGCGTTCGCCGGCCCCTCGCCCGAAGCCGCGCGCAAGCGCCGGGTCGCGCTGATCCGCGGCCGGCACAGCGATTCCGCCGAAGCGCTGCTGGAAGCGCGGATGCGCAAGGCGATTTCCAATCGCCCCACCGGCAACGACATGAAGGTCCTGTCGTCGCTGGTCCCCAACCCTGAAAACCTGACCAAGCGCCTGCGCATGACGGGCAGGAAATGGACGCTCAACCAGTATATGACGACCTGCGCGGTCATCACGCTGCTGGTCATCGCCTTCCTGATGCTGCGCGGCTTCCCCGTCTTACTGGCGGTGTTCGTCGGCACCGCCGCGGGCCTTGGCCTGCCCCACTGGTGGGTCGGGCGGCTGATCAAGCAGCGGGTCCAGAAATTCACCGCCAAATTCCCCGACGCGCTCGAACTGCTGGTGCGCGGCCTGCGATCGGGCCTGCCCATCGCCGAAACGCTGGGCATCGTGTCGAGCGAAATTCCAGGGCCAGTGGGCGAGGAATTCAAGCTGATCACCGAACGCATCCGCATCGGCAACACGATGGAACAGGCGTTGCAGGAAACCGCCGATAGGCTCGGCACGCCCGAATTCCAGTTTTTCGTCATCACCCTGTCGATCCAGCGCGAAACCGGCGGCAACCTTGCCGAAACGCTGTCGAACCTCGCCACGGTGTTGCGCCAGCGCGCGCAGATGAAGCTCAAGATCCGGGCCATGTCGTCGGAATCCAAGGCGTCGGCCTATATCATCGGCGCGCTACCGTTCCTGGTGTTCGGCATGATCTGCTACATCAACTTCAACTACATGACCCCCTTCTTCACGCCCGATCCGCTGGGCCTGTTCGGCCTCGGCACGATGCAGATCATCGGTATCGGCGGCATGTGCTGGATGGGCATCGGCGCCTTCATCATGGCGCAGATGGTCAATTTCGAAATCTAGGGGGGCAGGACGGACCATGGAAGCACAACCTCCTCCCGGCACGACGCTGATGGGCCTGACGGCCAGCGATGTCGGCACTCTCCTCGCCCTGCTGGCGACGCTGGCGGTACTGATGGCGCTCTATGCGGTCATGACCGTGCGCGATCCGATGGCCAAGCGGGTCAAGGCGCTCAACGAACGGCGCGAACAGCTCAAGGCCGGCATTACCGCCTCGACCGGCAAGCGCCGCGCCAGCCTGATCAAGAAAAACCAGACGACCGACCATATGCGGTCCTTCCTGTCGAGCCTCAAGGTGCTGCAGGACGACCAGCTCAAGGAAGCGCAGGTCCGCCTGGCGCAGGCCGGCATCCGGTCAAAGGACTGGGCGGTCGCGGTGATCTTTGGCCGCATGGTGTTGCCGATCGTCATCGGCGGCGGCGCGGCCCTGCTGCTCTACGGCCTGGGCGCCTTCCCCGAATGGGGCGGTTTCAAACGGTTCATGGCCTTCGCCGGCGCGCTGCTCCTGTCCTACAAGGCGCCCGACATCTTCATCGACAACAAGGTGCAAAAGCGCGCCGCTGCGATCCGCAAGGGGCTGCCCGACGCGCTCGACCTGCTCGTGATCTGCGCCGAAGCCGGCCTGACCGTGGACGCCGCCTTCAACCGCTGCGCCCGTGAACTGGGCAAGGCCTATCCCGAACTTGGCGACGAATTCCAGCTGACCGCGATCGAACTGTCCTTCCTGACCGAACGGCGCATGGCGTTCGAAAATCTCGCATCCCGCGTCAAGCTCGACGCGGTCAAGGGCGTGGTCACGACGATGGTCCAGACCGAAAAATACGGCACCCCGCTCGCATCGGCGCTGCGCGTGCTGTCGGCGGAATTCCGCCACGAACGCATGATGCGCGCCGAAGAAAAGGCCGCCCGCCTGCCCGCGATCATGACCGTCCCGCTGATCCTGTTCATCCTGCCGACGCTGTTCGTCGTCATCCTGGGTCCGGCCGCCTGCTCGATCAGCACGGCGTTCTGACCGTCCAGGCGCAGGGGCGCACGCCGCCCCTCGCGCCTGGCCGCACCCCGCCGCGATGGCCGGCCCGTTCTGTCGAGCTGGCGGGTGAGCCGCCACGGGCGAAAGCCGGGCCGAACGGCGCCCGATATCGCCGCATTGCATAATTACCGCCCCAACCGGGCGATATCGGCATCAGGGCGAAGCAGCCTTGCCCGGCTGCGTTGATGCCGGGGCCAGAGCAGGAGCAGGAGCAGGAGCAATCGCCGCGGAAGCGGCGGACGCATCGGCGGGATTATATCTTTCGATAAAGGCCACCGTCGCCTGCAACATGGCCAGGCGGGTCGACCCTTTCGACAGCCAATGGTCTTCGCCCGCCAAAGTCACGAACTCCACCGTCTTGCCCGCGCGGCGCAGCGCGGCGGCCATGTCGTTGCTCTGGTCGTACAGCACCACCGTGTCGTCCTTGCCGTGGATCAGCAGCACGGGCGCCGTCACCTTGTCCGCAAAGCGAAGCGGCGAAACAGCGCCCAGATCGCGGCGGACGCCGATCTGTTGCTCCAGGCCGCGCCGCATCGCCGGATCGTTGCGGCTTCTCGCCAGGTCGGTGGACATCAACCGCACGACGTCGGCCACGCCGTTGACGGACACCGCGCATCGATACACCCCCTGCTGCAAAGTCACGCCGGCCAGTGCGGCATAGCCGCCAAAGCTCGCGCCCATGATGCAGGCGCGCCTGGGGTCGGCGATGCCTTCGCGGGCGAGATAGGCAAGGCCGTCCGACATGTCGGTCTGCATCTTGCGACCCCATTCGCCATGGCCGGCGCGCTCGAACGCAGCGCCATAGCCGGTCGATCCCCGGAAATTGGGCTGGAGCACCGCATAGCCGCGCGACGCCAGCGCCTGCGCCCACCAATCGAAACCGATCATATCGTGCGACGACGGGCCACCATGCGGAAAGATGATCACCGGGAGATTCCTGGCTTCGCGACCGGGGGGCAGCGTCAAAACGCCCGCGATTTCCAAACCGTCTCCCGCCTTGTACCGGATCATCTTGACCGGTCCCACATCGGCCGGCGCCACGAGATAGGATTGGCCAAGCGGTTGAGCCCGGCTGGTCTTGATGTCGACCAGCCACCAGCTTTGCGGATCGTCACCCCCCTCGGTCTTGACGATCAGCGTGTCGAACGCGTCGTTCCAGTCGATCAGGGTGACGGCATATCCGGGGAACGCCTTGAGCGTCGCGTCGACGATCTTCTGCTGACGCCCATTGACGAAGCGATAGGCCGGCATTTCCCCCGTCACTCTATAGCCGATGAACCGGCGGCTGCGCGGGTCGATGAAGCTGTGCTGAACGTCCGCGTCGGCCAATATCTCCTTCGCTTCGCCACCGCCAAGCGCGACCTCAAACCGGTGGTTTTCGCCGTCGTCATCGTCGGTCAGGCTGTATATCAGGGTGTCGCCCGCGCTGCCCAGGCTGACGAGGTCCGCGCCGCCGAGCTTGCTGACACCGGTCGCAATCTTCTGCCCCTGCGCGTTGCGGATGCTCCAGCTTCCGCTCTTCGAAACATAGTCGAGCGTCGCAACCACGGTGCCGTCCGGGCCGAGCGTCCAACTGCGGTAGACGCCATCGCCCGAACGGTCGCCGATCTTGCGGGCGAACCCGGTCTGCAGGTCGACCTCATACAGCACCGGCTTGGTCGTGACGAGCCTGGGCTCGGTCGCACCACCCTTCTCAAGCGTGATACCGCCGAAATAGCCGTACCATTTCTCCCCGCGCCGATTGACCCCGTAAAAACCGCGCACGCCGCCGGTGATATTCTTGTTACCCTTGAATACAGCCCAGATCTTCCTCCCGTCGATCGGCACGACCACGGCGGAAAACAGTTCCGCCTGATCCGCCGTAAAGCCCATGCCCAGCGCAACCGTGTCGGATTTGTAAATGAGGATCTGGTTTTCACCGATCCAGTAGAGTTCCCGGACCTTCGCATCGCCCAGCGGAACGGCGAGCAACGCCCTGTTGCCATTGTCGAGCACGACGAGGCGGCGCTCCTCGCCAATGACGCCGATCACCGCGATCATGCGTCCCGATGGAGAGAGAACCGCATTCGAAAACCCCGGAAGCTTGCCATAGGCCGAAAGCGGCGGCGCAGCATCCGCGCGGGTGTGGCCGATGCCCAGTATCGCCACCACCAACATCGCCACCACCAACATCGCCACATTCGCCAAGAAATACTTCATGCCGCCCCCCGTTCCACAGGCATCCTAAGAGGGCGCAAGACAAGATGTAAATGCACCATTGCGGCGCGGATTTTTATGCCGAGCTTCACCTGCATCGCTATCCTTTTGGCTGCGGGCAGGACCAGCCATGGCGAAAGCCTCAATGGGGGCGACGCGGCGCCCAGCTTTGCATAGGCACAGCGACTGCTTCAATCTGGCAGATGTCCGCCAGCCCGCTTCCCGCGCATCGCCACGTCCACGAAGCAGGCGCGCATGCAGATAACGCGGCCCTGCGCGCACGGGCGCCCGACACATCGCTGTCCTACAGCCCGCCGCTTATGATAGCGTCGATCGGTTCTTTGACAGCGTGAACCCTTGGCTCAGTCCGCGCAACAATTCCCAAGCCCCGCGACATAAAATATCACATCGGGCGGGAAAAGTGCGAAGTTAAGCGGCGTCGCTCAGGATGAAGTCGACCCCCGCCTTCGCATGGATGCTGGTGCAATCGTAGATCGGCAGGACGTTCGCCTTGACGTCGACGATCATTTCCAGCTCGGTGCAGGCCAGCACCACCGCCTGCACATCTTCCTTGGCGATGTCGGTCAGTTCGGACTTCATATAGCGTTCCGATTCACGGCTGATCTTGCCCACGCTCAATTCGTCATAGACGATGCGGTCGATCCGATCGGCCAGGCCCGCATCGGCAGGCAGCAGCGAAACGCCATGGCTCACCAGCCGCTGGCGATAGAATTTTTCGGTCATGACGTTGCGCGTCCCGATCAGCGCGGCGCGCTCGATCCCGTCCGCGCGCATCCTGGCGCCAACGACATCGGCGATATGGATGATGGGAATGCCGACCGCGCCCTGCACCCGGTCATGAACGCGGTGCATGGAATTGGCGCAGATCAGCAGCGTGCCCGCGCCCGCCTGCTCCAGCCGGCGCGCGGACTCGATCAGAAGCCCGGCATTGACATCCCAGTCCTCCTGCGTGGCGCTCTGCGCGACATCGGCGAAATCCAGGCTCTCGATCAGCAGCGGCGCGCTGTGCCGGCCGCCTCTCGTGCGATGCACGGCCAGATTGATGATCTGATAATAGCGGGCGGTGGACGTCCAGCTCATGCCGCCGATCAAACCCAGTTTGCGCATCATGTCCCCAAATGAAAAGGGACGGCCAGGCGGTGTGCCCGGCCGTCCCGAAAGGGGTTAGGGGAAGCCCCCGTCAGTGGGCAAGCCCCTTGACGATTTCCTCGACCATCTTCTTGGCGTCGGCCAGCAACATCATGGTGTTATCCATGTAGAACACCTCGTTGTCGACGCCGGCATAGCCCGCACCGCCCATCGAGCGCTTCACGAACAGCACCGACTTGGCGTTGGCGACATCCAGGATCGGCATGCCGTAGATCGGCGACGTCTTGTCGGTCTTGGCCGCCGGGTTGGTGACGTCGTTCGCGCCAATGACGAAAGCGACGTCGGCCTGGCCGAATTCGCCGTTGATGTCTTCCAGCTCGAACACCTCGTCATAGGGGACGTTGGCTTCGGCCAGCAGCACGTTCATATGGCCCGGCATACGGCCCGCGACCGGATGGATGGCGTATTTGACCTTGACGCCTTCCTTCTTGAGCAGGTCGCCCATTTCGCGCAGCGCATGCTGCGCCTGGCTGACCGCCATGCCGTAGCCCGGCACGATGATCACGCTGTCGGCCTGTTTCATCAGGAACGCGGCGTCCTCGGCCGAACCACGCTTGTAGGCGCGGTCGATGACCGGACCGCCGGCACCCGACGGGCCGGTTTCAGCGCCAAAGCCACCCGCGATAACGCTCAGGAAGCCGCGGTTCATAGCCTTGCACATGATGTAGGACAGGATGGCGCCCGACGAACCCACCAGCGCGCCGGTGATGATCATCGCGGTGTTGCCAAGGGTGAAGCCCATGGCGGCGGCGGCCCAGCCCGAATAGCTGTTGAGCATCGACACCACGACCGGCATGTCCGCCCCGCCGATCGGGATGATCAGCAGGAAGCCGATGGCGAAGCTCAGGCCGATGACCGTCCAGAACAGCCACGGCGCCATAACGGTCGGCGCGGCCATCACGTAGAACCAGGCGATCAGGCCCAGGATCGCGACAAGCGTGCCCAGGTTGATGACATGGCGCGCGGGCAGCATGATCGGCTTGCCCGACATGTTGCCGTTGAGCTTGAGGAAGGCGATGACCGAACCCGAAAAGGTGATCGCGCCGATCGCCACGCCCAGGCCCAGCTCGATACGGCTGGCGTTGTGGATTTCGCCGGTGACCGCATCGAGGATGCCGAACGCGCCGGGATTGAGATAGGCGGCAGCGCCCACCAGCACGGCGGCAAGGCCGACGAGGCTGTGAAACGCCGCGACCAGTTGCGGCATGTCGGTCATCGCGATCTTGCGCGCGGTGATATAGCCGATCACGCCGCCGATGGCGATCGCGCCGACGATTTCGGGCAGGCTGACGACATCATGGGTCAACAGCGTGGTGGCGACGGCGATCGCCATGCCCGCCATGCCGAAACGGTTGCCGGTGCGGCTGGAAGCGGGGCTGGACAGCCCGCGCAGCGCCAGGATGAAGAAGACGCCGGCGACCAGATAGGCAAAGCCGACACCCCAGGAAATCTGAGCGACTTCGTGCATCACTTGCGCTCCTTCTTCTTGTACATCGCCAGCATGCGTTCGGTGACCGCAAAGCCGCCGAAGATGTTGACCGACGCCAGGATCACGGCCAGCAGGCCGAGATATTTGGCCGCCGCGCTACCTGCTTCGGCCGACGCGACCAGCGCGCCGACAATAATGACCGACGAAATGGCGTTGGTAACCGCCATCAGTGGCGTGTGCAGCGCCGGCGTCACCGACCACACCACATAATAGCCCACAAAACAGGCCATCACGAAAATCGACAGGATGGAAATAAAGTCCATCATTCCTACTCCCCGTTCGTCCCGAACTGGCTGCGGGACGTTGCCCGCCCGTGCAAAGGCACGAGCGGGTATCTTCCCCTAGCCGAGCAGCCGCTCGTTCACGACCTTGCCGCCCTGCGTCAGGCGGATGGCGTTGCCGATTTCTTCATCGAGCACCGGCGCATTCTTTTCCTTGTCCCAGAATGCGGACAGGAAATTGTAGAGATTGCGCGAGAACAGCGCCGATGCGTCGGTCGCAAGACGCGACGGCACGTTGCGATGGCCCACGATCTTGACGCCGTGGATCGTCACGACCTCGCCCGCCACGGCCCCTTCGACATTGCCGCCCTGCTCGACCGCAAGATCGACGATCACGCTGCCGGGCTTCATCGTCGCGATCTGCGCGTCGGTGATCAGGCGCGGCGCTGGCCGGCCAGGGATCAGGGCCGTCGTGATGACGATGTCCTGCTTGGCAATGTGGGCGGAAACCAGCTCGGCCTGCGCGGCCTTGTATTCGTCCGACATTTCGGTGGCGTAACCGCCGGTGCCTTCACCCTCGATGCCCGCCACCTTCTCGACGAAGATCGCCTTGGCGCCAAGCGATTCGATCTGCTCCTTGGTCGCGGCACGCACGTCGGTCGCGCTGACCTGTGCGCCCAGACGCCGCGCGGTGGCGATCGCCTGAAGACCCGCGACGCCCACGCCCATGATGAAGGCGCGGGCGGCCGAAACCGTGCCTGCCGCCGTCATCATCATCGGAAAGGCCTTGCCATATTCGGCAGCAGCGTCGAGCACCGCCTTGTAGCCCGACAGGTTCGACTGCGACGACAAAATGTCCATTGACTGCGCGCGCGTGATGCGGGGCATGAACTCCATGGCCAGCGCCTCGAAACCAGCGGCGGCATATGCGTCGACGCGCGCCCGTTCCCCGAAGGGATTGAGCCCCGCAGCGATCCACGCGCCAGGCTTGGCGCCCGCCAGGCTTGCGGGATCGGGACCCTGCACGCCCAGGATGATGTCCGCACCGGCAACGGTGGCGGCACGATCTGCAACGGTGGCGCCGGCGGCAGCATATTCTGCATCCGACACGGATGCAGTCAGCCCCGCGCCCGCTTCGACCGAAACCTGCGCGCCTAGCGCAATATATTTCTTCACGGTTTCCGGCGATGCGGCAACCCTGCGCTCGCCTGCGGCGAGCTCCTTGACGACGGCTATTTTCATTCTGGCATCCCCCTGATGGTCCCGACCTTTAGCCCGAGATCAGCAGCACGACCAGCGCCGCCACCGCAACGCTGACTATCGTACCCCACTTCATTACCGACACGAAGCCCGAATAGGTCTGTGTCGCGCTCTTCATATTGGCATCACCGGCCATGTAGGTCCCCTTTTGGCAAGGTTGTTCGCGCCCTCTTATCGGCAACCGGCTCACCCCTCAACCCGCAAACCCCAAAGAAATTCTTTTAGATTAAGGCGCTCTTTACTGGGGGGGCCGTAGGGTCCCCTACTGTCAAATTCGAGGGGTAAGATGACGCGCGACGGCGTTCCCATGCTGATGCTGATCGACGACGAACCCGCCCAGCGCCGCCTGGTGTCGGCTCTGGCGGCGCGCGCGGGCTGGCGCACGGTGCTGGCCGGCGACGGCGAAACCGCGATCGCCATGCTGGGCACGCAGGACGGCATGATGCTTGATGCGATCGTTCTCGACCAATGGAGTCCGGACTATGAGCCTGCGGGCCTGATCCGTGAAATTCGCGCCCGCCGCCCCGCGCTGCCGATTCTGATTCTGACCGCGCATAATAATGT
This sequence comes from Sphingobium anseongense, assembly GCF_037725245.1. Classification (NCBI taxonomy): domain Bacteria; kingdom Pseudomonadati; phylum Pseudomonadota; class Alphaproteobacteria; order Sphingomonadales; family Sphingobiaceae; genus Sphingobium; species Sphingobium anseongense. Next base: position 428,135 of record NZ_JBBJUL010000001.1, read on the forward strand.
CGCCGTAGCGGTGGACGCCATGCGTGCCGGGGCAACCGACTATTTGTCCAAGCCGATCGCGCCCGACCGCCTGCTCGCCGCCCTCAATGCGACGCTGACCGACGAATCCGGGCGGGGCGAGCTGCGCCCCCTGACCGAAAAGATCACCGCGCCGCTTGCCTTTGAAGATGTCGTCGGGTCCGCTCCGCAATTCCGCGCCGCGCTCGCTATCGCTGCGAAGGCGGCAAGGGCGCGTGTCCCCGTGCTGGTCGAGGGCGAAAGCGGCGTCGGCAAGGACGTCATTGCCCGCGCGATTCACGCCGCGTCACCCCGGCACAAACAGCCGATGGTGACGGTCAATTGCGGCGCCATTCCCGCCAATCTGGTCGAATCCGAACTGTTCGGGCATGAGCGCGGCGCGTTCACCGGCGCGTTCGACCGCCATGTCGGCAAGTTTCTCGCCGCCGACATGGGCACGATCTTCCTCGACGAAGTCAGTGAACTGCCCCTCGATGCGCAGGTCAAATTGCTGCGCGTGCTCCAGGATGGCGAGGTGCAGCCGGTCGGTGCCCGCTTCCCGTCCCATGCCGACGTGCGGGTGATCGCCGCCACCAACAAGCGACTGCTCAACGAAGTGGAAGCGGGTCGCTTTCGCGAAGACCTCTATTATCGGCTCAACGTCGTCCAGTTGACCGTGCCACCGCTGCGCGAACGGATGGGCGACATTCCTGCCCTGTGCCGTCACCTGCTGTCGCGGATCGCCGGCCAGCCCGGACTGCGCAGCCTGGGGCTGACGGGTGATGCACTCGCGCTGCTCCTGCAGCATGACTGGCCGGGCAATGTGCGACAGCTCCAGAATGCGCTGTTTCGTGCCGCCGTGCTGTGCGAAGGCGACGCGCTGACGCCACAGGATTTTCCGCAGATCGCTGCCCAGATCGAGGCGCGGGCCGTGGGCGGCGGATCGTCGGGCATCCAGGCATCGCGCCATTCGAACGACGAAGGCGCGGGCATCACCCTGTTCGAGGGCGACGGCCATGTCCGCCAACTCGCCGAAATCGAGGCGGACGTCATCCGCCTTGCCATCGGCCATTATCGCGGGCGCATGACCGAAGTGGCGCGCCGGCTGGGGATCGGCCGCTCGACTCTCTATCGCAAGCTCGCCGAACTGGGAATCGACAGCGCCGCCTGATGGGGCGCCGCCCACGCACATTTTGTCGCGCATAACTGGCCGGGTGCAGTCTGCGCCGTTGAATAAGCGGCGCGGCTATGCTTTGGGTCGGTGCATGATCAAACAGCTCAACATTCTCCTCCCCCTGCTGCTGATTTCCGCCTGCGGGCGTCAGGAGCCGGTCGCCGAAATGCCGAGCGAGGAAGAACTGGCGGCTGCGGCCAATGCCGCCGCTGCCGAGGCAGTCGCACATAGCGGTGCGCCTGCGCCCGCGGAGAATCGCAACCATGTGGACCTGGAGCATGGCTTTTCGATCACCTTCCCCGATGGTTGGACGCGCAACGCCGCCGCCAGCACCGCCGAGGGCGTGATATTCGAGGATCCGGGGGCCGGAGCCGACGTGCGCGTCTTCTGGCAGGCGAATGCCAACGACCAGGATTTGCAACAGATTGTCGAAGCGGTCAGCGCCGGGTCCGACACGGTCGACGGCGATTTCATCAGCGACCGGGAATATCGCGGCACGGCCAATGACGGCGAAGGCAATAATGTCGCGGTGCGCTTGCTGAAACAGCCAGGCGGATCGATCGTCACCGTGACCTTCGTCTATCCCGAAATGCTCAGCGAGCAATATCGTGGCATCGCCAAGGCGACGCTCGACAGCTTACGCATCTTTCCGCCCAAGGGCGCCGCAGGTCCGGTCCCCGCCGCCGCCGCCGGGACGAACGCCGCTCAATAGGCCTTAGCCGCCGGTCAATGCCGCATCGCGCAAACCGCGCCACACATGCAATGCCTGTGCGGTTTCGGGAACGTCGTGGACACGCACCATCTGGGCGCCGCAATCCGCCGCCTTTGTCGCCAGCGCCAAGGATCCGGCCAAACGGTGCGATGCGGGCGCTTCGTTCGACAGCGCGCCGATCATGCGCTTGCGACTGCCCGCGAACAGGATCGGTACGCCCAGCCCCTGGAACATCGCAAGGCGATTGACCAGCGCGAGATTGTCGGCGAGCGATTTGCCAAAGCCAAGGCCCGGATCGGCCATGATCCTGTCGCGGGCGATCCCTGCGTTAACGCAAGTCGCGATGCGCGCCTCCAGCATGTCGAATACATCTGTCACGACATCGGCATAGCCCGCGCCCTTGTCGTGCGGATCGTCGCCTGACGAGGGAGCATGCATCAGAACCACCGGGCACCCGGTCCGCGCCACGACATCCAGGGCGCATGGATCATGGCGCAGCGCGCTTACATCATTGACGATACCCGCTCCGGCGGCGAGCGCCGCTTCCATGACCGCGGCCTTGCGGGTGTCGACGGACACCGGCACGCCCGCAGCGGCCAGCCGCTCGATCACCGGCACGATGCGGGCAATCTCGTCGCCTTCCCACACCTTGTCGGCACGCGGACGGGTGGATTCGCCACCGACATCGATCAGCGCCGCGCCAGCCGCCGCCATCGCGAAACCTGCATCGGCCGCGCCCTGGGGATCGCCCAGATGGTTGCCACCATCGGAAAAGCTGTCCGGCGTCATGTTGAGAATGCCCATGACCTGCGGCGCGTCGAAACGGATGGTGCGGTCGCCAAGCATGAGCGGCGGACGCTGTCGGGATATGTTGGCGGCCAGCGCCTGCGCACGCATCCACAGGGAATCGGGCAATGTCGCGAGCGCCGCGTCGAATTCGGCCACCGGGACGTGCTGTTTTGCGACACGTCCGTCGCGGCCGATTGCGATAACCTCAAATCCCTGAAACCACAGCAGGCCATTGCCCAACCGCGCCACTTGCCCGTCAAGCCCAAAGGGCGAGTCGGCAAACCAGATCGGCCGGAGATAAAGCCGGGCGTCGGCAGAGATGGCCGAAAGGGTCATGCAGGCATCAAGGCTCGGTCGCGAGAATGTAGGTCTGGCGGAGCGTATCGATCGGCTTGAGCCCGCCGTCCGCTTCGTAGTGCCAGAACGTCCAGCCATTGCACGAAGGGGCATTCTGCACGCTCGCCCCCATCTTGTGGATCGAAGCGCCCTCCCCGCCCATGGTGAGCGAACCATCGGCCCGCACGGTGGCGCGCCAGCGACGCTTGAGGTCGGTCAGCACCGTGCCGGGCGTCACATGGCCGGTTTCGACCAGCGTACCAAAAGCAACCTTGGGCTGCTGGCGCGCGGTCTGCATGATGACCAGCGAGGATTCATCGAGCGGCAGCGCCGCTTCGATCCGTTCCAGCGCGACTTCGATATACGCGTCTTCCCGCTCTATGCCGATCCACTTGCGCCCCAGCCGCTTGGCGACCGCGCCGGTGGTGCCGGTGCCGAAAAAGGGATCGAGGATGATGTCGCCGGGCTTCGTGCAGGCCAGCATGACGCGATACAGCAAGGCTTCGGGCTTCTGCGTCGGATGCGCCTTGGTGCCATTACGCTTCAAACGCTCCTGACCGCCGCAAATCGGCAGCACCCAGTCCGAGCGCATCTGCAACTCGTCGTTCAGCGTCTTCATCGCCTTGTAGTTGAACGTATATCTGGCGTCCTCGCCCTGGCTGGCCCAGATCAGCGTTTCGTGAGCGTTGGTAAAGCGCGTGCCCTTGAAATTGGGCATCGGATTGGCCTTGCGCCAGATGATGTCGTTGAGGATCCAGAAGCCTTCATCCTGCAGCGCGGTGCCGACGCGGAAAATATTGTGATAGCTGCCGATCACCCAGATGGTGCCGTTGGGCTTCAATATGCGACGCGCCTCCTTCAACCAGGCTTTGGTGAAGCGGTCATAGGCGGCAAGCGTGTCGAACTTGTCCCAGTCATTATCGACTGCATCGACCCGTCCGCCTTCGGGTCGGAACAGGTCGCCGCCCAGTTGCAGATTATAGGGAGGATCGGCGAAGATCATGTCCACGCAGCCATCGGGCAGCTTGCTCATTTCCGCGATGCAATCTCCGCGCAACAGCCGGTCGGCCTCGATTGGCGCCGCTGGCGCCAGCACAGCCTTTTTCCGCCGCGTCGCGACGCGCTCCATGACCCCCATGTTCGCAATATCCCCCTTCATCTTGGCACCAGCGATGAGTCCTCGGGAGTCCGCCGTCAAGTTCAGTAACTTATCTGTTAACCTTGAGAAAAAGGTTAATGGTATGAGAACGAAAGGGGGTACCACGACATATTGAGTCCGCACAGCATGTCGGACTCAACATCAAGTGGTGTGGCGTAAAGGACTCCGTAGAATGCAGCGCCAGATTTTTTTGGTTAACGCCCTCGACCAGGCTAAGGCGGGCGATCTGCTTGACCGAACAATAACCTGATGATTATGAGAAATGCCTGTAAATTGGACTGAGTGGAATAGAATGTACGACTGCGATCCGATGTTCAAAGCGCTGGCGGACGGCACCCGGCGCGCCCTGTTCGAGCGATTGATCGCCGACGGGGAACTGAGTGTTCACGCCCTCACCCGCTTCGCCGGCGTATCGCAGCCTATGGTCTCGCGCCATCTGGGCAAGCTGCGCCGCGCCGGGTTGGTCACCGCGCGCAGGGCCGGCCGCGAAACCTATTATACCGCACGATCCAAGGGGCTGGCGCCGGTGGTGCAGTGGATGGCGCGCTATGGGGCGTTGTGGTCGCAAAGGTTCAATGCGCTGGAGGAATTATAGCAGCAACATCTGCGCCACGGGCGCGAAGCTGCGGCGGTGGAGCGGGGTCGGGCCGTGCGCACGCAGCGCGGCGAGATGGTGGCGACTGCCATAGCCCTTGTTGCTTTCCCAGCCATAATGTGGATGCGCGGCGGCGGCGGCCACCATCATCCGGTCGCGCGCCTCCTTGGCGAGGATCGACGCGGCGGCGATGGACAGGCATTTGGCGTCGCCTTCAACGATGGCGGTCGAAGCGTAGCGCCATTTAGGGCAACGATTGCCGTCGACCAGCACATGCGCGCAGTCCCGGTCCAGCGCGTCCACGGCCCGGGTCATGGCCAGCATCGTCGCCCAGAGGATGTTGAGGCTGTCGATTTCCTCGACGCTGGCCACGCCGATGCCCCAGCATAGCGCCTTGCGCTTGATGATCGGTTCGAGTTCGGCGCGTCGGGCGGCGCTCAACTGCTTGCTGTCGTTGAGACCTTCGGGACAATCGTCGGTCCGCAGGATCACCGCCGCTGCGACCACCGGCCCGGCGAGCGGGCCGCGTCCCGCCTCATCCACGCCCGCGACCAGCCCGGGATGATGGCGCAGTTCGTGAGAGAAGTCAGGCATGGGCGCGAAAACCATAAGGCACGCCCATCGGACCATGACCGCCACCCAGCCCCGGCGCACAATCCAGCGCCTGACGCACATAGGCGCGGCCTCGCTCGATCGCATCGGCGAGGCTCAACCCCTGTCCCAGTCCGGTGGCGATCGCGCTGGCCAGCGTACAGCCGGTGCCATGGGTATGCGGCGTGTCGATGCGCGCGTCGCGCCAGTCGCTGATCTGGCCGGACGGACCGATCAGCCGGTCAGTCAGCATCGGCCCTTCGCCATGTCCCCCCTTGGCGAGAATATGGGTGCCAAAGCGCGCGGCAATCGCGTCGCCCCCCAGCGATTGAAGTTCGGGGATATTGGGCGTGACCAGCGTGGCGAGTGTCATCAAGCTTTCGAACGCGGCGATAGTGGCGCCGTCAGCCAGCGCCGCGCCGCTGGTCGCGACCATGACGGGGTCGAAGACGATAGGCACGCCCTTCAGCACCGCCAGCCGGTCCGCCACCGCGCTCGCCGTCTGCGCGCTCCCGATCATGCCGATCTTGATCGCATCGACGCCGATGTCGCCGATGCAGCTATCCATCTGCGCCAGCACCATATCGGTCGGCACGGGATGCACGGCCTGTACGCCCAGCGTATTTTGCGCCGTGATCGCGGTGATCGCGGTCATGGCGTGGCCGCCGAGCATCGTCACCACCTTGATGTCCGCCTGGATGCCCGCGCCGCCGCCGCTGTCGGACCCGGCGATGATAAGAATGCGGGCCGTCATCCTTTGAACTTGCGTTCCGTCGAGGCCGGGTTGCTTGCCAGCGCCTTTCCCGTGCGAGTGGGGCGATCCATCAGTTCGCCGCCGCAATTGGGGCAGCGGTCATCGAGCGCCTCGGCGCACGTCGCGCAGAAGGTGCATTCGAACGAACAGATGAACGCGCCGGGCGCGTCGGCGGGAGTGGCCACGCCGCAGCGTTCGCAATCGGGCCGCATGTCGAGCATCAGGCCGCAACCTTTGCGACGGCGGCGCAGATGCGGTCGACCACGTCGCGGACCTGATCCTCGCGGTCGCCTTCGGCCATGACGCGGATGACGGGCTCGGTGCCCGATGGCCGGATGACCAGGCGGCCCGATCCGTTCAGTTCCGCCTGCGCCTGGGCGATGATGCGCTTGACCTCTTCATGTTCGAGCGGCTTGCCGCCTGCGAAGCGGACATTTTTGAGCAGTTGCGGCACCGGATCGAACTGGTGGAGCAATTCGCTGGCGGGCTTGCCCGAGCGGACCAGTGCGGCGAGCACCTGGAGCGCGGCGATGGTGCCGTCGCCTGTCGTCGCATAGTCGGACAGGATCATGTGGCCGGACTGTTCGCCGCCGACGTTGAAGCCGCCGGCGCGCATCCTTTCGAGCACATAACGGTCACCCACGCTGGTGCGTTCGAGGGCGATGCCCTGTCCGGTCAAAAAGCGTTCGAGGCCGAGGTTCGACATCACCGTCGCCACCAGCCCGCCGCCGCGCAGCGTCCCTTGCCGGGCGAAATTGGCCGCGATCAGCGCCATGATCTGGTCGCCGTCGACGATCGTGCCCTTTTCATCGACCACGATCAGCCGGTCGGCGTCGCCGTCCAGCGCTATGCCGATGTCGGCGCCCGAGGAGACGACGGTTTCCTGGCACAAAAGCGGCGCGGTGGAGCCGCAGCCGTCGTTGATGTTCGTCCCGTTGGGACCGACGCCGACCGCGACCACGGTCGCGCCCAGTTCCCACAGGGCCGAAGGCGCGACCTGATAGGCGGCCCCGTTGGCGCAATCGACCACGATCTTCAATCCGTCGAGGCGCAGGTCGGCGGGGAAGCTGGACTTGACCGCGTGGATATAGCGTCCGCGCGCGTCTTCGACCCGGCGGGCGCGGCCGATATCCTTGGACGCGGCGAGCGCGATGTCCTGATCGAGCAGGGCTTCGATCTTCAGTTCATCCTCGTCCGACAGCTTGTAGCCGTCCGGCCCGAACAGCTTGATCCCGTTATCGAAATAGGGGTTGTGGCTGGCCGAGATCATGACGCCAAGGTCCGCGCGCATCGAATGGGCGAGCATGGCGACGGCGGGCGTCGGGATCGGGCCGAACTGGACGACGTCCATGCCGACCGCGGTAAAGCCCGCGACCAGCGCGTTTTCGACCATATAGCCAGACAGCCGCGTATCCTTGCCAATCACCACGCGATGACGGTGATCGCCGCGCTGGAAATGGGTGCCCGCCGCCATGCCGACCTTCATCGCGAGCGCGGGCGTCATCGGCCACTGGTTGGTGCGTCCGCGAATGCCGTCGGTGCCGAAATATTGCCTGCTCACATGTCCCTCGCTGCTGCGCGCCGCAGAGTATCGCGTTGCGGGGCCATAGCAATGTTTGATCGACTTTCCACTGGCGAGCGGCCCCTTCGACGCGACGGGCGGACGAAGGCTGAAGCCTTAACTTCGCAGATTTCGCGCTCGACGTGACATTTTATTTCCTGCTGCTGTAACAAGATTACGCGATACCTGCCTGCCAAATCCCACGATCATAAAGAGCCGCCACCGGCATAGCATCGACCCCATGCTGTAGGACAGACCGCAGCCACGCACGCTGAGCGGCGAAGCGCGATGCTCCGGTCAGTGCGCCGCCCCCCAGCTTGGCCCGTGGCCGATCTCCACGCCCAGCGGCACCGACAGATGGACCAGCGGCGCGGCGGCGGTTTCCATGATGTGTCGGATGGTGGCGCCTGCGGCCTCGACATCGCCCTGTGGCACTTCGAACACCAGTTCGTCATGGACCTGGAGCAGCATCCTGACCCCGCCCAGCCCCGCCTGTCGCAGCGCCGGACCCATCCGTGCCATCGCGCGCTTGATGATGTCGGCGCTGGTGCCCTGGATAGGCGCATTGATCGCGGCGCGCTCGGCCCCCTGCCGTTCGTGCTGGATCGGGGCGCGGATGCGCGGGAACCATGTCTTGCGCCCGAACAGCGTCTCGGTATAGCCCAGCGCCCGCGCCTTCTCCAGCGTCTCGTTGATATAGACACTGATGCCGGGGAAGCGTTCATAATAGCGCGAGATCATGTCCTGCGCCTCGTCGGCGGATATTTCCAGCCGGGAAGCGAGGCCCCAGCGCGAAATGCCGTAGAGAATGGCGAAATTGATCGTCTTGGCGCGGCCGCGCGTGTCGCGATTGACCTCTCCGAACAGCTGCATGGCGGTGGCGGCGTGAATGTCCTCGCCAGCGAGAAACGCCTGCCTGAGCGCCGGCACGTCGGCGATATGGGCGGCGAGGCGCAGCTCGATCTGGCTATAGTCCGCCGCCAAAATCACATGGCCGGGTTCGGCGATGAAGGCGTGGCGGATCTGCCTGCCCACTTCGGTGCGGATCGGGATATTCTGAAGATTGGGATCGGTCGACGAGAGCCGCCCGGTCTGCGCGCCCGTGAGGCTGTAGCTGGTGTGGACGCGGCCTGTATCCTTGTTGATCTGGCTTTGCAGTGCGTCGGTATAGGTGGATTTGAGCTTCGAGAGTTGCCGCCAGTCGAGGATCTTGGCGGCGATCGGCGCGCCCTGCGCCTTTAGCTGCTCCAATATCGTGACGTCGGTGGAATAGGCGCCCGACTTGCCCTTCCTGCCGCCCTTGTAGCCCAGCTTGTCGAACAGGATCGCGCCCAGTTGCTGGGTCGAGCCGATCGCGAAAGGCTGGCCGGCAAGGTCATGGATTTCGGTTTCGAGCGCGGCGATGCCGGCGGTGAATTCAGCCGACAGGCGCGAAAGATGCTCGCGATCGACCTTGATCCCTTGATGCTCCATCTTCGCGATCACGCCGACCAGCGGGCGGTCGACCAGTTCATAGATGCGGGTCGCGCCCTCATGCGCGATCCGGTTCTTGAACAGCTTCCACAGGCGCAGCGTGACGTCAGCGTCTTCGGCGGCATATTCGGTGGCGCGGTCGAGCGGCACTTCGGCGAAGGTCAGCTGCTTCTTGCCGCTGCCCACCACATCCTTGAAGCCGATGCAGGTGTGGCCAAGATGGGTCTTGGCGGCTTCGTCCATCCCGTGCCCGGCGAGGCTCTGCCCGGCGTCGAGATCGAAGCTCATGACGATGGTGTCGTCGAACGGCGCAATCTCTATGCCGTGGCGGCGCAGGACGGTCAGGTCATATTTCAGGTTCTGGCCGACCTTGAGGACGCCGTCATCCTCCAGCAGCGGCTTGAGGCGCGCCAGCACCAGGTCCCTGTCCAACTGCACGGGCCTCTGCGCGAACATGTCGGTGCCGCCATGGCCGACCGGAATGTAGCAGGCGCGGTTCGGCCCGACCGCAAGGCTGATGCCGACCAGCGCGCACGATACGCAATCGAGCATGTCGGTTTCGGTATCGACCGCGACGACGCCTGTCGCATGGGCGGCGGCGATCCAGCGGTCGAGCGCGTCCGGCGTCACCACGGTTTCATAGAGGCTGCGGTCGATCGGCGGTTCTTCCTCGCGCGCGGGCGCGGCGGGGGCGGTGGTTTCACTGCGAGCGGCAGCGACGGTCGCGACGGCCACGGCGGCAGCGGGCGCGCCCAGCCGGGTCAGCAGCGACTTGAAGCCATGATGTTCCAGAAACTGCGCGAGCGGCTCCCTGGGGATGCCCTTGAGCGCCAGCTGCTCCAGCGGCTCTGGCAGCTCCATGCTGTCGTGCAGCGCCACCAGCCGGCGCGACAGGCGCGCCATGTCGGCATGAGCGATCAGATTTTCCTGCATCTTCGATTTCTTCATCGACGGCGCGGCTTCGAGCGCGGCTTCCAGCCCGCCATATTCGACGATCAGCTTCGCCGCGGTCTTGGGGCCGATGCCCGGCACGCCCGGCACATTGTCCACGCTGTCGCCCATCAGCGCCAGCACGTCACCCAGCCGTTCGGGGCCGACGCCGAACTTGCCCACGACATAGTCCGCCCCGCGCCGCTCGTTCTTCATCGTGTCGTACATGTCGACGCCCGGCTGGATCAGCTGCATCAGATCCTTGTCGGAACTGACGATGGTGACGTGCCAGCCCGCGGCGACGGCGGCCCTGGTATAGGTGGCGATGATGTCGTCCGCCTCGAACCCCGCTTCCTCGATACAGGGGAGCGAGAAGGCGCGGGTGGCGTCGCGGATCATCGGGAACTGGGGCACCAGGTCTTCGGGCGCGGGGGGGCGGTGCGCCTTATACTGGTCGTACATGTCGTTGCGGAAGGTGTGGCTGCCCTTGTCGAGGATGACGGCCATGTGCGTCGGCCCCTCCGCCCGGCCCAGTTCCTCGGCCAGCTTCCACAGCATCGTGGTGTAGCCATAGACCGCGCCGACGGGCTGGCCGTGGCGGTTGGTGAGCGGGGGAAGCTGATGATAGGCGCGGAAGATGTAGCCGCTGCCGTCGACGAGGTAGAGGTGATTCTGGGACATGGCGGCATGGATAGCGGACAATCGGGGCGTCCTCCAGTGCGACCCCGTCCCGCAAGGCTATCGCATGTCCGCAAGGCAGACGGATGGACGCGCCCTCACCTCAATTCATGATTGGCCGCAATCGCTTTCGCCACCGCCTGCATCAGGTCCCACCGTTCGGGGATCGGTGCTGTCGTGCTGCCGATCATCACCGCGACGGCATAGGCGGTGCCGTCCGGCGCGGTCATGATGCCGATGTCGTTGAAGCCGGTCGAGCGCGGCCCCAGTTCCTGGCCGGTGCCGGTCTTGTGCAGGTAGCGCCAGTCGCGCGGCACGCCGCCCTTGATGCGTTGCGGGCCGGTCTTGGCTTCCTCCATGATCGACAGCAGCAGACGGGTGGAGCCGGGCGAGAGCATGTCGCCTTCGCGCAGCTTGGCAAGAGCGGCGACGATCGAGGAGGGCGCCGCGCCATCGGGCGGGCTGGCGAGATAATTGTTGAGCGCCTTTTCGCGCACCGCCATCGGCAGCTTGGCGCGCGCGGTGTAGAAATTGCGGCCGATCGAATAATCCTGCCGCCAGTCCAGCCCGGCGGTGGTCGATTGCAGCAGCCGTTCGCCGGGGCCGAAGCGAATATTGCCGATCATCCGCCGCGCCAGGAAAGCGCGCACCGCATCCGGGCCGCCCGCCGCGCGCAACAGGGCGTCGTTGGCGGTATTGTCGCTTTGCGTCATCGCCCGGCGCATCAGGTCGATATAGGTGGTCGTCCAGCCCATCGTGCCGACATTGGCGGCGCTGGGCTGGTGAAACAGGGTCAGGTCCGACCGGGTGATGGTGGTCGAGCCGGCGAGGCTCAGCTTGCCGCGGTCGACCGCGTCGAGGAAGGTCATCGCCACCCACAGCTTCGACACGCTCTGCTGCGGAAACAGCGCGGTGCCGTTATGCGCGACGGTCCAGTCGCTGCCGATGCGGCGAACGGCGATGCCGACCTGGCCGCGAAAGGTGGTGCCAAGCGAGCGGATGACGCTGACCAGCGCCGGCGGGGGCGTTTCGCGCTGGTCGATGTCGCGATAGGGCAGCGGCGGGTTGGCGACGGGGCGCGGCGGATCGGTCGCGGTCGTCGGCTGGACAGTGCGGATCGGCACGTCGAGCCGCTTGGTGGGTCGGGCCTGCGCGCCCGGCGATTGCGGCGCGCTGACACATGCCGACACGGCGGTCACCAGCAATATCAGCCGGGCAACACCCCCGGCACGCGGGCGCAACAATTGCCCGAACCCTTCGAAACGCATCAAAATCCCCGCTTTCAACAAGGACCATAGGGGCTATGACCCACCTCGCCGTGCAAGCCCGATGCGACGAATGATAGGACTGGCGCGATGTAAGGAGTCTGAACGGGGAACCTGCGCGCTCATTTTCGGTTCAGGGCGGTCCGGGCAAGGGGGTGGAATGAGCATGGTCGAACCTGTGAGCCGGCGCCTGTGGCTGGGCGGGCTGATGGCGATGGCGGTGTTGCCGCGCGCGGCGGCGAGCGCGGCGGCAGCGGGCGCGCCCTTTTCGTCCCGCCGGATCATGGTGACGGTACGGGGGAGCGGGCCTGACGTGTTGCTGATCCCCGGCCTCGCCAGCGGACCGGGGGTGTGGAACGGCGTGCTGGCGGCGCTGCCGGGCTATCGTTTCCACCTGGTGCAGTTGCGCGGTTTTGCGGGGCTTGCGCCCGACCTCAACCGCAGCGGGCCGCTGATCGCGCCGGTCGCCGACGAGATCGCGCGCTATGTGGCGCAGGCGGGCCTGAGGCGACCGGCGGTGGTCGGCCATTCGATGGGCGCCACGCTGGCGATGATGCTGGGGCTGCGCGGGGTGGCAGGGCGAGTCATGGCGGTCGACATGCTGCCGGCGGGCGCGGGCATGGTGGGCGGCACCGCGAGCGGGATGGGCTATCTGGCCGATCAGCTGAGCCAGTATTTCACCGGCACCAAGGCGGGGCGCGCCTATCTGGCGCAGATCGTCGAGCAGGCGCCGGGGGCGAAGGGCAGCGACCCCGATGTCATCGCCAATGCGCTGCGCGACCTTGCGAACATCGATCTTGGCCCGCAACTGGCGCGGATGGGGGTACCGCTGAGCGTCGTCTATGCGGTGGGGGCCGATGGCGCACAGGCAGCGGAGATCGGGCGGCGGTTCCGCGCGGCCTATGCGGCCAAGAAGGATACGGCGCTGACCGCGATCGGGCCAAGCGGACATATGGTGATGAGCGAACAGGCCGCACGGTTCAACGCCGCGCTGCGGGGGTTCTTGCGGTAGGTTTCTGCGCGCCCCCGCCCGGCCTCCCACAGTGTATTCTGAATGGGAGGCCGGGTGGGGGCGCGGGCCGGTGCCGCCTTCCCGAAATCAAGGCGCGATCACCGTGTCGATCGCTTCGGGCAGCGTGTCGGGATAGTCGAGCGTGAAATGCAGGCCCCGGCTTTCCTTGCGGTGGAGCGCGGAGCGGACGATCAGGCGGCCGACCTCCAGCAGGTTGCGCAGTTCGATGAGGTCCGGGGTGACGCGGAAATTGCCGTAATAATCGTCGACCTCCTGCGCCAGCAGGGCGATGCGGTGCTGGGCGCGCTCCAGCCGCTTGGTGGTGCGCACGATGCCGACATAATCCCACATGAAGCGGCGGATTTCGCGCCAGTTATGCTGGACGATCACTTCCTCGTCGCTGTCCGTCACACGGCTTTCATCCCACGGGCGGATCGGCGGCGCGACGGGCAGATCATCCCAATGGGCGCGGATATGCCGGGCGGCCGCTTCGCCGAACACGAAACATTCGAGCAGCGAGTTGGACGCCAGCCGGTTGGCGCCGTGCAGGCCGCTTTCGGTGACTTCCCCGGCGGCATAGAGGCCGGGCAGATCGGTGCGGCCATCGAGGTCGATGACGACGCCGCCGCAGGTATAATGTTGCGCCGGGACCACCGGGATCGGATCGCGGGTGATGTCGATGCCAAGATCGAGCAGGCGCGCGTGGATGGTGGGAAAATGGTGCCGCACGAAGTCGGGCGGCTGGTGGCTGATGTCGAGATGGACATAGTCGAGGCCAAGGCGCTTGATTTCATGGTCGATGGCGCGGGCGACGACATCGCGCGGGGCCAGTTCGCCGCGGGCATCGAAGCGGGGCATGAACCGCTCGCCGCCGCCGGGGACGCCGGGAGGCAGCTTGAGCAGGCCGCCCTCGCCGCGCACCGCTTCGGTGATCAGGAAATTCTTGACCTCCAGATGGTAGAGGCAGGTCGGGTGGAACTGGTTCATTTCCATGTTGGACACGCGGCAGCCCGCGCGCCAGGCCATGGCGATGCCGTCGCCGGTGGCGCCGCGCGGGGCGGTGGAGAAGAGATAGGTGCGCCCCGCCCCGCCGGTGCACAAAATCGTCGCGCGCCCGAGCAGCGCGTCGACATGCTTGGTCGCCTTGTTGAAGGCATAGACGCCCCAGACATGGCCGTCGCCCGAATAGCGCACGCCATGGCGGCTGGTGATGAGGTCGACCGCGACCATGTCCTCGCACAGGGTGATGTTGGGGTTGGCGCGCGCCGCCTTGAGCAGCGCGACCTGCACCGCGTGGCCGGTGGCGTCATCGACATGGACGATGCGGCGGTGGCTGTGGCCGCCCTCGCGCGTCAGGTGCCAGCGCTCGCCGAACGCCTCGCCCGCGTTGAAGGGCACGCCGAGCGCGGCGAGCCGTTCGATCGCGGCGGGGGCGTTGGAAACGACGAATTCGACCGTCGCGCGATCGTTGAGGCCCGCGCCCGCGACCATCGTATCTTCGACATGGGCGTCGAAACTGTCGCCGCCGTCGAGCACGGCGGCGATCCCGCCCTGCGCCCAGTTGGTCGAACCGCCGTCGAGCGCGCCCTTGGCCAGCACCAGCACCTTGCGATCCTGCGCCAGGTTGATGGCAGCGGTCAGGCCGGCGGCGCCGGACCCGATGATGATGACGTCGTGAATCGTTGTGGTGGGCATTATCCGATCAGCTCCCCTCCCGCTTGCGGGAGGGGCCGGGGGTGGGCCTGCGCAAGGGCGGTTTTGATATGCGCTATGACGCCTTCAAGATTTTCCATCACATCGGCATAGGAAAAGCGCAAGATTTGATAGCCTTGGGCGCGGCAGTAATCGTTTCGCCGCGCAATTTTCGGCCGAGCTTTCGGTTGCCGAGTTGTTGCCAGAGCGGGCGTTCCGGGGCGGAGGCGGCGGTGCGCAGTGCCTTTGCGCGCGACGTGTGGCGTGGTTTGACAGGTTGCGCCGTCCTACCCCCTGGCCCCTTCCCGCCAGCGGGAGGGGGAACAGAAGAGGTTTCGTCTCTCACGCCGCCGCCGTCAGATGCAGGAACACATCCTCCAGGTCGGGATCGCGCGTGACCACGTCGACGATGGCGAGGCCGCTGGCCTGCACGGCGCTCAGCACCTGTCCCGCATTGGCGCGGTCCTTCATATAGGTGATGGTCAGGGTGCGGTCGCCGGACAGTTCGACCTTTTCGAAACAGGGCGCGGCAGGCGGCGTGGCGATGTCGCGGTCGACCGTCACCTGCACCACCTTTTCCTGCGCCATGTTGACCAGTTCGCGGGTCGGCTTGTCGGTGATGACGCGGCCATGGTTGATGATGGCGATACGGTCGCACAATTCTTCGGCCTCTTCCAGATAGTGCGTCGTCAGGACGATGGTGACGCCGGCGGCGTTGAGTTCCTTCACATAGGCCCAGAGCTGCTGGCGCAACTGCACGTCGACCCCGGCGGTCGGTTCGTCCAGCACCAGGATCGGCGGGCTGTGCACCATGGCCTTGGCCACCAGCAGCCGCCGCTTCATGCCGCCCGACAGGGTACGCGCATAGGCGTGCGCCTTGTCTTCCAGATGCACCGCGCGCAGCAATTCCATCGACCGCCGCCTGCCCTTGGGCACGCCGTAGAAGCCGGCCTGGTTCTCCAGCGTTTCGAAGGGCGTGAAAAAGGGGTCGAACACAATTTCCTGCGGCACGATGCCGATGCTGTTCTTGGCATTGCGCGGATTGGCGTCGATGTCGAAACCCCAGATGCTCGCCGACCCGCTGGTCTTGTTGACCAGACCGGCCAGGATGTTGATCGTCGTCGACTTGCCCGCGCCATTGGGTCCGAGCAGGCCGTATATCTGCCCGCGCGGGATCGACAGCGAAACGGCGTCGAGCGCCAGCTTGCCGCCCTTGTAGACCTTTGTCAGGTCGCGGATTTCGATGGCGGCTTGGGGTGTCGGGGTATCGGTCATCGCCGGGACATAATGCGGCGGCAGGAGCGAGGGAAGGCGCAGCGTCAGAAAAGCGCGTCCCGCCCCTTCGCAACGTTCGGATCGGCGGTGCAGGAGGCGCGCAGCGCGCGCCATTGGACGGGGTCGAGCGCGGGGCGATAGCGGACGCCCTTTTGCACGGCATTTTCGAAGCGTTTGCGCCGGTCGGCCGAAAGCGGGTGCGAGGACAGCCAGCTCATCGCCTGCGCGCCCCGCCCCGCATCCCCCGTGCCGCCCATGCGCGTGAAGAAGCCGGCTGTTGCGGCGGGGGAAATCGCGGCGGCGCGCAATTGATCGATCGCCACGCCATCGGCCGCGCTTTCCGCCTTGCGGCCGTAGCTGAGCGCGAGCACGCCGTTCAGATAGCCGCCGGCATTGCCGCTGAACCCGCCCAGCACGACGCTGAGGCCCAGTTGGCGAACCAGCCCGGTCATCGTGTCGCGATTGCGGACATGGCCAAGTTCATGGCCCAGCACGCCAGCAATCTCGTCGGCCGAGCCGGCCTTCTGGATCAGCCCGTCGAACAGGATGATGCGACCGCCCGGCAGGGTCACGGCATTTTCCATCGGAATATTGGCAAGCGAAACGTCGCGCGCTTCGCCGCCGGGGTCGATCCGCGCCACCAGCGCGCGCAGCGCGGCGTCCCCGGCGGGCGTATGGCACAGGCGGCCGCCGAAATCGCCGACCATCGCGTCACCCATGCGGTTTTCCCACGCCCGCGGGATCAGTGGCGCCACCCAGCCGGGCGTTTCGAGCACGACCCAGACCAGCAGCCCGGCGATGACGGTAAAGGCCGCCGCCGCTCGCCAGAAGCCCAAACGGTCGATCCAGCGGCCATAACGCTCGGGCCGGGGGAGATGCGCGGCGATCTCGGCCGGCGCCTCACCGGCAAAGCCCATGCGCCAGCCGGGGATGGCGCGATGGCCATAGGCGCTGCGCCCGCCCTCCGTGCCGATCACGGTCAGGTCGGCCCAGTCGACCGGAACGCCGGTCCAGTCGCTGTCCGATTGCGCGAGCGCGAAGCCCCCCTCGCGCGGATGCAGCACCACGATGCGCCGCAATGCGCTGACGCCGTCATAATGCCAGAGCAGGAAAGCGTTCATGCGCGGGGTTCAGAATGCCCCGACATCGAACGCATCCAGCAGGCCTTCGCCATGGCTGGCGGTCCGGGTCTGCGACTGGGTGAGTTCGTCGGTATGGATTTCCCCGGTCACGCCCAGATGGGTGATGAAGAATTTCCAGTGGCGATATTGCAGGAAGATCGCCCCGATGCCCAGCGTGGCGATGACCAGCGCGATATCGCCCAGGAACAGCATCAGCCATTCGCGTGTCCTGGCATAAAAGTGGAAGTTGAGGCCCGCGAGCGAGAGGCCATCGACCGCTACGCGGAAAAATTTGGCGTAGAAGGCGAGCGCGACGAGACCAAGGGCGATATAGAAGCCGAAGATCAGAATCCCGGCCACGATGATGAAACCGGCGGCCCCGGCAGGCGCGCCCCGCTGATTGATCGCCATGACGGCAATGCCAACGAACAGCAGGATCGGCAACAGATAGAAAAGCAGGAACCGCTTCATCGTCGGGCCATGCTCTCCCGCCGATTCGAACCGGTGCGGGCCGAAGCTCATTGCGTTCCAGCGTTCGTTCCACAGCGACATCATCGACCAGGGAATCATGAGGCCGAGCGCCAGGCTGCCGACGAACGTCTTCCACAGATAGGAGACGCCATAGCCAAAGCCGTTATCGTCGCTGCCGCCGCGTATGCCGTGCCACCAGCTGCGGCTGAGGCGATAGCGCAGCGCACGGAAGCGCGCGAGGCCGATCATGTACATGATCGTGAGGACAGACGCGAAGGTGAGGAGGCCGGCAATGCCCACCCGCCCTTGCAGGATCAACGCCTGCGCGCCGAACTGGAGGACGAAGAAAGGCAGGCCGAGCAGCAGCAGCACCATCAGGAAGCCCACGAACAGTTCCTTGCCGGTGCCGGTCCATTCAAGCTGGTCGTCGATGAAACGGGTGCGCGACCAGAGATAGCGGCGCGTCCGCGTCGTCGCCCAGAAGCGATAGATGCCCAAGGTGACGATGGTCAGCGCCAGATTGGTGAAGGCGATCGGCGCATATTCGCGCCAGCTTCCCTCAAACGCAAAGCCTTCACGGCCGATCTGATCTTCGTCCATGCGTCACCCCCCATAGTCCCCGACACGCAGCAGACTATGGGGCGACGAAACCGTCAAGGCAAATTGGAGCCGGCACGCGCCATGATCGTTCAGAACTGCGAATAGCGCTCGTTGCCCACGAAGCCCAATTTGGTCACGCCCGAGCGCCTGATATCGGCCAGCACTTCATCGACCGCCAGATAGCGGGCGTTGGCGTCGGGTTCGAACTGCAATTCGGGTTCGACCGGCATGTCGAGCGTGCGCGCAAGATAACGACGCAACGTCAGGCGATCGATCGGCGCGCCGTTCCACCGGACCATGCCGGCGGCATCGATGGTGAGCCGGTTCTTGACCGGATCGGGAAGATGCGCGGTGCGATCGTCCGGTGTCGTGGGCAGATCGATGCCAACGCTGTGAGTCTGGATCGGGATGGTGATGATGAACATGATCAACAGCACCAGCATGACGTCGATCAGCGGGGTGGTATTCATCTCGCTCATCGGGCCGGCGTCGTTGCCGGTGGAAGCAGGCTTTGCCGCAATCGCCATCGAACCTCTCCTTTTTTAGGTTATGATATAACATCATATGTGCACCCATTGCCGTCCGCCCGCAAGCCCCCCCTTCCCTTGACAGTCACACCCGCCCATTTAAGGGGAGAGGCCCGGAAATTCCGGCGCCTTTTGCCCATCCCCGAGAAAGCGATTCCCTGTGTCTGCCATGCTGAAGATCACCCTGCCCGACGGTTCCGTTCGCGAAGTCGCGCCGGGCACCACACCGGCGGACATTGCGGCGGCGATCGGGCCGGGCCTTGCCAAGGCGGCGATCGCCGCGCGCGTCGATGGCGAGTTGCGCGACATCATGCGCCCGCTGGAGGCGGACGCACAGCTTGCGCTGGTGACGGCGAAGGACGAGGCCGATGCGCTGGAGCTGGCGCGGCACGATTTCGCGCATGTCCTGGCCGAAGCGGTGCAGGCGCTGTTCCCCGGCACGCAGATCACGTTCGGGCCGTCGACCGACGATGGTTTCTACTATGATTTCGCGCCCGCCGAGCGCCCCTTCACCGAGGAGGACCTGCCCGCGATCGAAGCGAAGATGCGCGAGATCATCGCCGCCGACAAGCCGCTGGTGCGCGAGGAGATCGACCGCGACCTGCTGATCGCCAAATGGCGCGCGGCGGGCGAACGCTTCAAGGCGGAATGGGCCGCCGAACTGCCCGATGGCGAAACGCTGACCGTCTATCATTCGGGCAGCGACTGGTACGACATGTGCCGCGGGCCGCATCTCGCCTCCACGGGCAAGCTCGATCCGGCGGCGTTCAAGCTGACGCGCGTATCGGGCGCCTATTGGCGCGGCGACCAGAAAAATGCGATGCTGTCGCGCATCTACGGCACCGGCTGGCTCAACAAGAAGCAGCTCAACGAACATCTGACCCGCCTCGAAGAAGCGGCCAAGCGCGATCATCGCAAGATCGGGCAGGAAATGGACCTGTTCCACCTTCAGGCCGAAGCGCATGGGAGCGTGTTCTGGCATCCCAAGGGCTACCTGATCTGGCGCGAGCTGGAAGCCTATATGCGCCGGGCGATCGACAAGGCGGGCTATCGCGAGGTCAAGACGCCGCAGGTGATGGATGCGCGCCAGTGGGAGCAATCGGGCCATTGGGGCAAATATCGCGAGAATATGTTCGTGATCCCCGACGAAGTCCCCAATGTCGACGACGAAGGGCCGATCGTGTCGGACGATGCCGACTGGATGGCGCTCAAGCCGATGAACTGCCCGGCGCATGTCCTGATCTTTCGCCAGGGCATCAAGTCGTACCGCGACCTGCCGCTTCGCCTGTATGAAAATGGCTGCTGCCATCGCAACGAGCCGCATGGCGCGCTGCACGGCCTGATGCGCGTGCGCCAGTTCACCCAGGACGACGCCCATATCTTCTGCCGCGAGGACCAGATCGTCGAGGAGGTGCGCGCTTTCTGTGCCCTGGCCGACCGGATCTACAAGGATTTCGGCTTTACCTATTCGATCAAGCTGGCGCTGCGCCCGGAGAAGCGCTTCGGCAGCGAAGAGATGTGGGACATGGCCGAGACCGAGCTGCGCGCGGCGGTGGTCAGCGCCGGTCTCGCGACCGCCGATCATGGCTGGGAGGAACTGCCCGGCGAAGGCGCTTTCTACGCGCCGAAGCTGGAATGGCACCTGACCGACGCGATCGGGCGGACGTGGCAGGTCGGCACGATCCAGTCGGACCGCGTGCTGCCCGAACGGCTGGACGCCAGCTATGTCGCCGAAGATGGCGAGCGCCACCGGCCGGTGATGCTGCACCGCGCGATATTCGGCAGCTATGAGCGGTTCATCGGCATATTGGTCGAACATTTCGCGGGCCGGTTGCCGCTGTGGCTTGCGCCGGTGCAGGCGGTGGTGGCGACAATCGTGTCGGACGCCGACGATTATGCGGGCCAGGTGGTCGAGCGGCTGAAAGCGGCCGGTATCCGCGCCGAACTCGACGTGCGCAACGAGAAGATCAACTACAAGGTGCGCGAACACAGCCTGGCCAAGGTGCCCAACCTGCTGGTCGTCGGCCGGCGCGAGGCGGAAGAGGGCACGGTCGCTCTGCGCGTGCTGGGCAGCGAGGGCCAGACGATGCTGGGACTGGACGATGTGATTTCCCGGCTTGCAAATGAAGCGCTGCCGCCCGATATGCGTTGAGGCAGCAATGCCACAGGGTTCGTGATTCCGCTGGTGCGGAGGCGCGGACCCCTTTGCGCTTTGCATAAAAGCCGCTAAGAGCCGTTCGTTTTTCACGACCACAGGAGAGTCTGCTATACGTCCCCCGATGATGCGCCGCCCGCTGGCGCCGCCGCCGAAGTCCGGCCCTCGCTACAATGAATTCATCACCGTGCCCAAGGTCCGCGTGATCGACGAGGAAGGCGAAAATCTGGGCGTGATGTTCACGCAGGAGGCGATCGAGCAGGCCGCCGATGTCGGCCTGGACCTGGTCGAAGTGTCGCCCACCGCCGACCCGCCGGTGTGCAAGTTCCTGGACATCGGCAAGTTCAAGTACGAGGCCCAGAAAAAGGCCAACATCGCCCGCAAGACCCAGAAGACGCAGGAACTCAAAGAGATCAAGATGCGTCCGAACATCGACGATCATGATTATGATACGAAGATGAAGAAGGTCCATGATTTCATCGGCGACGGCGACAAGGTGAAGATCACCCTGCGTTTCCGCGGCCGCGAACTCAGCCACCAGCAACTTGGCATGGCCCTGTTGCAGCGGGTGGCGGAAAATGTCGCCGAAGTCGCCAAGGTCGAAGCCTATCCCCGCATGGAAGGCCGCCAGATGCTGATGGTGCTCGCGCCGAAATAAGCGCGCGCTGTCCGGCGTGAGACAGATGGGGGCGGTCCCGCGAGGTGCCGCCCCTTCCGTGTCTGCCGATGCCGACGAGTGGCGCATGTGCGGCGCGCGCCGATCATCCCGCTGCCGACTGAGGCGCACGGGCCGGTCGGCTTCCATGCCGGGTCATGGCCCGCCGATCCCGCCCGGCAGCCAATTATTTTCATGGTCGCAATCGCTTTCGGCCTTCCGGCTCTCTATATCCGTTCCCTGCCCGAAAGGCGGGCCGATGATCCGCGCGAAAGCGTGTCAGGCCTTGACGCCGATGCTCATCATCATGTCGAAAAAAGGGAGAAGCCGATGTCGACCACGCAAGAGAATGTTTCCAGTGTCACGGCCTTTTTGAATGCGATGAGCACAAGCGACGTCGAGGGCGTCAAGGCGCTGGCATCGGACGGTTTTGAATATTGGGTTGCGGGGCGCACGCCGCTGTCCGGCACCAGCAATCTGGCCCAGCTCACGGCGGCGATGCCAGAGTTTGGCAAGGCTTTCCCGAACGGGCTGCGCATCAGCATGACGGGCACCACCGCCGAGCATCGGCGGGTCGCGGTGGAAGCTGAGGGATCCGGCATCACCGCCGACGGCAAGACATACGAGAATGTCTATCATTTCCTGTTCATATTCGACGACGCCGGCAAGATCGCGAAGGTGCGCGAATATATGGACACCGCCCATATCATGGAAACCTTCGGGCAGTGAAGCACGGCGGCAGCACCGCCCGTTCCTGCCCGATTTCGCCCGATGCCCCGGCGACGCGGACATGATGGCGCTGCCCTGACATGAAATGGGGGGAGCACCATTTCGGCGCCCCCCCCATTTCAAACGCTCCAGCCGTGGCGCGGGGAGCACGGGGCTTTCCGCGACATTCGGCCCGATCCTTCCCGGCGAGCGGGAAGGATGAAAATCAGACCCCGGCGGCGGCGGCCACTTCGGCGGCGAAGTCGCTGACTTCCTTTTCGATGCCTTCGCCCAGCTGGAAGCGGACATAGCTGGTCAGCGTGATCGACTTGCCCGCGTCCTTCGCCGCCCTGGCGACGACGTCGGCGATCGGGGTCTTGTTGTCCATCACGAACAGCTGGCTCAGCAACGCCTGCTCCTTGGCGAACTTGGCGACCGATCCGTCGAGACGCTTGGCGAGGATGTCGGCGGGGATTTCCTTGCCGGCCTTGGCGGCTTCCTCGGTCGCCTTTTCAGCGGCGATGGCGCGTTCGCGCTCCAGCAGGGCGGGGTCGATGTCGGCCGCCGACAGCGCCAGCGGGAAGGCCGCGGCGATGTGCATCGCGATCTGCTTGCCAAGCGGCTCCAGCACGTCGGCGGGCGCATCGCCTTCCAGCCCGACGAGCACGCCGATCTTGCCCAGGCCCGGCGCCGCGGCATTATGGACATAGGAGACGACGACGCCCTGGGCGACTTCGACCTGGGCCACGCGGCGCAGCGTCTGATTTTCGCCGATGGTGGCAATGTTGGCCACCAGCTTTTCCGACACGGTGCCGCCCGAAGGATAGGCCTGCGACGCCAGCGCATCGGCTTCGGTCACGCCGCTGTTCAGCGCGATGCCGGCAACGGTGCGGACGAAATCCTGGAACTGGTCGTTCTTGGCGACGAAGTCGGTTTCGCTGTTCACTTCGACGGCAACGCCCCGCGTGCCGGCGACGGCGACGCCGACCAGCCCTTCAGCGGCGGTGCGGCTCGACTTCTTCTGCGCGGCGGCGAGGCCCTTGGCGCGCAGCCAGTCGCTTGCCGCTTCGATATCGCCATTGGCTTCGGTGAGCGCCTTCTTGCAATCCATCATGCCCGCGCCCGAACGGTCGCGCAGTTCCTTGACGGCGGCAGCGGTAATTTCGGCCATGCTTCGGCTCCTAGTCTTTTAGGGTTTCCATATGCAGGAGGGCGCGTTCCGTGCGGAGCGCGCCCTAGCCTGTCAGTCTTGCAATCTGGAGACAGCCACGCCGCGGATGCGGGTGACAGGTCCCCAAAAGCTTACGCCTGCGCGGCGATCTCTTCGGCTTCGGGCTCGTCGAGCGCGCCCAGATCGATGCCGGAGGCCTGCTGCGCGCCACGGTTGCCCTTGGTCGCGGCGGCGGCGATCGCATCGCAATAGACGCGGATGGCGCGGCTGGCGTCGTCATTGGCGGGAACCGGGAAGGCGATGCCGTCGGGCGACACGTTCGAATCGAGGATCGCGACGACCGGAATACCCAGCGTGTTGGCTTCCTTGATCGCCAGTTCTTCCTTGTTGGCGTCGATCACGAACATGACATCGGGGATGCCGTTCATGTCGCGGATGCCGCCCAGCGACATTTCCAGCTTCTCGCGCTCGCGAGTCATCTGGAGCACTTCCTTCTTGGTGAGGCCGTGGGTGTCGCCCGACAGCTTCTCTTCGAGGGTCTTGAGACGCTTGATCGACCCCGAAATCGTCTTCCAGTTGGTGAGCATGCCGCCCAGCCAGCGATGGTTGACGAAATGCTGGCCCGACTTGCGGGCGGCCTCCGCGATCGGTTCCTGCGCCTGGCGCTTGGTGCCGACGAACAGCACCTTGCCGCCGCTGGCGACGCTGGCCGAAACGAAGTCGAGCGCGCGCGCGAACAGCGGCACGGTCTGCGACAGGTCAAGGATGTGGATGCCGTTGCGCTCGCCGAAGATGTACGGCTTCATGCGCGGATTCCAGCGGTGGGTCTGGTGGCCGAAATGGGCGCCAGCCTCGATCAATTGCTGAATGGTGACGACAGGGGCCGCCATAAGTCTTTCTCCTTCCGGTTGAACCTCTGGGAATCGGGAACCGGCAAGCGCCTGAAAGGCACGCCCGGCACCGGATATGGTGATTCCCATGTGGAATGGCTGCGCCTTAGCCCCGCGAAAAGCGCATTGCAAGGCTTGACACGGCGCCAAAACCGGAACATAAAGTGAACAAACGGAACAAAGGCGCCCAGTTGCCGTTTGATCCGTCATTGTAGGGCAAGCCGTGCATGCGGCAAGACGAAAGTTTGAGATATGTTCGCAATCGTTGCCGGTCTCGTCTTTTCCGCCGCCTTCATCCTGGCTGCGTTCGTCATCGTCATGATGCTGGCGGCCTATCGGGACAAGATGATCGCTGCTTTGCTGTTCGAGCCTATTCCGCAAACCGCGCCGGTCTATACCCTGCGCGTCAGGCGCCCCCGCATGGTGCCGGCGCTTCGCCCGATTGCCCGCCCATCGGGCGCGCTGGCGGCGTAGCCGGGATCACGCCAGCCCGGTTGCGCCAGTTGGATTGCTTCACGCCTGTCCGGTCAGGGCATCCTGCTGGCGACGCGCCCTGGAATAGCTCATCATGCCCGCCGGTATCATCGCGACATAGATGAGGCTGATGCCCGACAAGGTGAGCCACGGATCGGTGATGAGCAGCGCGGCGAGCAGCCCCGCCAGCGCGATCACCTCCAGCCGGATGCGCTTGCGCAGCCGCAGCGCCGACCAGCTGTAGGTGGCAATGTTCGACAGCATCAGGAACGCGACGAAGGCGAGCCAGGGCGCGACCACATACCAGGCGCGAAACAGTTCGGTGCCGGTGACCAGCCACAGATAGAGCGGCACGAACGCCAGCCCCGCGCCGGCGGGCGCGGGCACGCCGGTCAGGAAGCCGGCTGATTTGTGCGGCTGGATATCCGCGTCGATATTGGCATTGAAGCGAGCGAGCCGCAGCGCGCAGGACAGGGCATGGGCGAGCGCGAAGATCCAGCCGAACTTGGGCATCGCGTGCAGCGACCAGAGATAGAGGATCAGCGCCGGGGCGACCCCGAACGCGATCGAATCGGACAGCGAATCCAGTTCCGCGCCGAAGCGGCTTTCGCCGCGCAACAATCGCGCGATGCGGCCGTCCAGCCCATCGAGCACGCCCGCGATCAGGATGGAGAGGACAGCGCGTTCCCATTCCCCCGAAATGCCGTAGCGCACCCCGGTCAGGCCAAAGCAGAGCGCCATCGCGGTGACGGCGTTGGGGGCCACCATGCGCAAGGTGATGCCCCGGCGCAGGCCGGCCGGAATGGGGCGCCGCTGCCTCATTGCTGGATGCCGGCGATCGTGCGCGAATCGCCGATCTGGCCGAGGATCGTTTCGCCCGCGACGGTGCGCTGGCCAAGCACGACGCGGGGCGCGGTGCCGGCGGGCAGATAGACGTCGACCCGGCTGCCGAAGCGGATGAGGCCGATGCGCTGACCGGCCGCGACCATGTCGCCCGGCTTCACGAACGGCACGATGCGCCGCGCGACCAGCCCCGCGATCTGGGTGAAGCCGATTCGCACGCCGTCATGGCGTTCGACCAGGATATGCTGGCGCTCATTATCCTCGCTGGCCTTGTCGAGATCGGCATTGAGGAATTTGCCCGAAATATAGACGACCGCCTTGATGGCGCCGCCGATCGGGGTGCGGTTGATATGAACGTCGAACACGCTCATGAAAATGGAAACGCGGATCATCGGCTGGTCGCCCAGACCGTCGACGCCGGCCATTTCGCGCGGCGGGGGCACGCGCTGGATAAGAGTGACCAGGCCGTCGGCGGGCGCGATGATCGCCCGGTCGTCCTGTGGCACCGCGCGGACCGGATCGCGGAAAAAGGCAAGCACCCAGGCGGTGACGATCAGCATCAGCCAGCCCAGCACGTCCCAGCCCAGGATGAAGAGCAGGCCGGTGATGCCCGCCGCGACCAGGCCGAATTTCACGCCTTCGCGATGCACCGCCGGGAAGCGCCACTTGACGTTGCCGCCCGCAGCGAGGGTAATCTCGTTATTGTCCATGGCACCGTC
Organism: Sphingobium anseongense; assembly: GCF_037725245.1. Classification (NCBI taxonomy): domain Bacteria; kingdom Pseudomonadati; phylum Pseudomonadota; class Alphaproteobacteria; order Sphingomonadales; family Sphingobiaceae; genus Sphingobium; species Sphingobium anseongense. Next base: position 454,462 of record NZ_JBBJUL010000001.1, read on the forward strand.
TTTAGGGAGAGACCCGCCCCCTGACAACGACCGATGCCCCGCTGTGGGTCCAAACCTGTCCAGAACAGTTGAACATTGGCGCCTCTTTGCCTAGGGCTGGCACGCATTCCATCCCAAGCACAGCACAGAAAGCGAACCAGGCGCATGGCGAAGATCAAGGTCAAGAACCCAGTCGTAGAGATTGACGGCGACGAGATGACACGGATCATCTGGCAATGGATTCGCGAGCGCCTGATCCTCCCCTACCTCGACATCGACCTTAAATATTACGACCTGAGCGTCGAGAAGCGCGACGAGACGAACGACCAGATCACCGTCGATTGCGCCAACGCGATCAAGCAATATGGCGTCGGCGTGAAGTGCGCGACCATCACCCCCGACGAACAGCGAGTCGAGGAATTCAACCTCAAGTCGATGTGGAAATCGCCCAACGGCACCATCCGCAACATCCTGGGCGGCGTCGTTTTCCGCGAACCGATCGTCATCCGCAACGTGCCGCGCCTGGTGCCCGGCTGGACCGACCCGATCGTCATCGGCCGCCATGCGTTCGGCGACCAGTATAAGGCGACCGACTTCCTGATTCCCGGCCCCGGCAAGCTGCGCATGGTGTGGGACGGCGAAAATGGCGAAAAGATCGAAAAGGAAGTGTTCGACTTCCCCGGCGCCGGCGTCGCCATGGGCATGTACAACCTGGACGAATCGATCGCCGATTTCGCCCGCGCCAGCATGAACTATGCGCTCGACCGCGGATGGCCGCTGTACCTGTCGACCAAGAACACCATCCTCAAGGCCTATGACGGCCGTTTCAAGGACCTGTTCCAGGAGGTGTTCGACGCCGAATTCGCCGACAAGTTCAAGGCCAAGGGCATCATCTACGAACATCGCCTGATCGACGACATGGTCGCATCGGCGCTCAAGTGGAGCGGCAAGTTCGTGTGGGCGTGCAAGAATTATGACGGCGACGTCCAGTCGGACACGGTCGCGCAGGGCTTCGGCTCGCTCGGCCTGATGACATCGGTGCTGCTGTCGCCCGACGGCAAGACGGTCGAGGCCGAAGCCGCGCACGGCACCGTCACCCGCCATTATCGCATGCACCAGCAGGGCAAGGCGACCTCCACCAACCCCATCGCGTCGATCTTCGCCTGGACCCAGGGCCTCGCCTTCCGTGGCAAGTTCGACGGCACGCCCGATGTCACCAAGTTCGCCGAAACGCTGGAGCGCGTGTGCATCAAGACCGTCGAAGACGGCGCGATGACCAAGGATCTGGCGCTGCTGATCGGCCCCGACCAGGCATGGATGACGACGGAGCAGTTCTTCGAACAGATCCGCGTCAACCTGGAAGCCGAAATGGGCAAATGGGCGTAAGGGCGCGGAACTGATCCGCGCCTGCGCGGTTCAGTACGGAAACGGAATGAGGCGGCGCCGTGCAACCGGCGCCGCCTTTTTCATAACTGGCCCCCGCCGCGATGACATCATCCCGTTCCCATGGGTGATCCATTGCGGGCGGACCTGGCAGGAGACGAGCAGATGACGACGGCAACCCGCAAGCGCCTCGAAGTGCGCACGGCCATCCCGACCGACGTGCGGGCTATTCTGCGGCTGATCGCGCGGGTCTATCCGGGGCTTCCCAATTATTCCCCCGCGACCGTGCGCGGCCAGATCAACAATTTCCCCGACGGCTGCTTCGTCGCGCTCTACGACAACAAGGTGGTGGGCTATTGCGCGACCATGCGGGTCAGCAAGGGCATGGCCTTTGCCACGCATGACTGGGAGGAAATCACCGCCAACGGCTTTGGCACGCGGCACAGCGCGGCCGGCGAATGGCTCTATGGCTATGAAATGGCGGTCGACCCCAAGCTGCGCGGCCTGCGCATCGGCCAGCGGCTCTATGACGAGCGCAAGGAACTGGCCGAGCAGCTCGACCTGCACGGCATCGTCATCGCTGGCCGCATGCCGGGCTATCTGCGCGCGAAGCGCAAGGTGGAGGGGCCAAAGGATTATCTGGACAAGGTCGTTCAGGGCAAGATCCGCGATCAGGTGGTCAGTTTCCAGCTCAAGAACCAGTTCGAGCCGATGGGCGTGCTGGAAAACTACCTGCCCGAAGACAAGCAGTCGGACGGCCATGCCGCGCACCTCGTATGGCGCAACCCCTATATCGACCCCGACGAAGCGCCCGAAATGCGCGTGCCGCGCGGCGTGGAGAGCGTCCGGCTCGCCACCTGCCAATTGCAGGCGCGCGCGGTCGGGGACTTTGACGAATTCATCCGCAACATCGAATATTTCGTCGACGTGGCGGCGGACTATCGCTCCGACTTCATCGTCTTCCCCGAACTGTTCACGCTGCCGCTGCTGTCTTTCGAGAACAAGACGCTGACGCCGATGGAGGCGATCGACAAGCTGACCAACTATACCCCGCGCCTGACCAGGGAACTGACGCGGATGGCGCTGGAATATAATATCAACATCATCGGCGGATCGCACCCGACCCGCGCCGACGATGGCGACATCCAGAATATCGCCTATGTCGCGCTGCGCGACGGCTCCGTCCACACCCAGGAAAAGATCCATCCCACGCCCAACGAAGCCTTTTGGTGGAACATCAAGGGCGGCGATTCGCTCGACGTGATCCAGACCGACTGCGGGCCGATCGGCGTCCTCATCTGCTACGACAGCGAATTTCCCGAACTCGCCCGCCGGTTGGTGGATCAGGGCGCGCGCATCATCTTCGTCCCCTTCTGCACCGATTCGCGCCTGGGCTACATGCGCGTGCGCTACTGCGCTCAGGCGCGGGCGATCGAAAACCAATGCTATGTCGTCATGTCGGGCAATGTCGGCAACCTGCCCAATGTCGACAATATGGACATACAATATGCGCAAAGCGCGATCCTGACGCCCTGCGACCTGCCGTTCGCGCGCGACGGCATCGCGGCGGAATCGACCGAAAATGTCGAGACGCTGACGATGGCGGACGTCAATCTGGCGGACCTGAGCTGGGCGCGGGCGGAGGGCACGGTGCGCAACCTGCGCGATCGGCGGTTCGACCTGTATCATATCGAATGGGATAGCAATCCCGACCATGCCCATGCGCCCAGCGGCGGGCCGGTGCCGGCTGGCGGGCATAATTCGCCGGGGGGTGGGTGAGCGGCGGGATGGGGGTTCGCCTGAGGGAGTGGCCGTTTCCAGGCAATGGTTCTGCATCGTCCAGCGGCAATTATCGGTCGTTCAGTGCCACTTCTCCCCATCGTCATGCCGGGCTTGACCCGGCATCCCGCTATTATTCGCAAACGCCAGAGAAGAAGCGGGACCCCGGATCAAGTCCGGGGTGACGAATGTGAATGTGTCAGCCACTGGCCATAAGCCACCCCCTCACTCCACCGTCACCGACTTCGCCAAATTCCTCGGCTGGTCCACATCGGTCCCCTTCGCCACCGCAACATGATAAGCGAGCAGCTGCACCGGCACCGCGTACACCAGCGGGGCGATCAGTGGGTGGACTTCGGGCATTTCGATGGTGGCCATGCAGCCCTCGCCTGCCTGGGCGATGCCTTCGGCGTCGGAGATCAGCACCACCTTGCCGCCGCGCGCCTGCACTTCCTGCATGTTGCTCACGGTTTTCTCGAACAGCGGGCCTGACGGCGCGATCACGATGACCGGCACATTGTCGTCGATCAGGGCGATCGGCCCGTGCTTCATTTCGCCCGCCGCATAGCCTTCGGCATGGATATAGCTGATTTCCTTGAGTTTCAGCGCCCCTTCGAGCGCCATCGGATAGTCGGGTCCGCGCCCGAGATAGAGCACGTCGCGCGCCGGCGCGATCAGGTGGGCCATCGCCTCGATCTGACCATCGCGGGCGAGCGCTTCATTGAGCGCGGCGGGCGCTTCGGACAGGTGCCAGACGATCTCCGATTCCTCGTCCGGCGTCAGCTTGCCGTTGGCGCGGGCGAGGTTGGCGGCGAGCGCGGCGAGCACCGCAAGCTGACAGGTGAAGGCCTTGGTCGATGCGACGCCGATTTCCGGCCCGGCATGGGTGGGCAGCAGCAGGTCGGCCTCGCGCGCCATCGAACTGGTGGGCACGTTGACGACCACCGCGATGATCTGGTCCGCCGCCTTGGCATGGCGCAGCGCCGCGAGCGTATCGGCGGTTTCGCCCGACTGGCTGATGAACAGGGCAAGGCCGCCCGGTTCCAGCACCGGGTCGCGATAGCGGAACTCACTCGCCACATCGATGTCGACCGGAATACGCGCGAATTTTTCGAACCAGTATTTCGCCACCAGCCCGGCATAATAGCTGGTGCCGCAGGCGACGATGGTGATGCGCCTGATGCGGCCCAGGTCGAAATCCATGTCGGGCAGCGACACCTGGTTTTCCATGCGGCGCAGGTAAGCGCGCAGCGTCTGGGCGACGACTACCGGCTGCTCGTAAATCTCCTTCTGCATGAAGTGGCGGTGATTGCCCTTGTCGATCAGCGCGCCCGAAACGCCCGAAATGGTGACGGGGCGCTCGACCGGCCGATTGTCCTTGTCGAAAATCTCCGCGCCCTGGGCGGTGATGACGACCCAGTCGCCTTCCTCCAGATAGGCGATACGCTGGGTCAGCGGCGCAAGCGCCAGCGCATCGGAGCCGAGATAGGTTTCACCGTCGCCATAGCCCACGACCAGCGGCGAGCCGAGACGCGCGCCGATCAGCATGTCGGGATGGCTGCGGAACACTATCGCCAGCGCAAACGCCCCGTGCAGGCGCGGCAGCACCTGGGCCACCGCATCCTTGGGCGACGCGCCCTGTTCGACGAGCTCGCTGACCAGATGAGCGACGACTTCGGTATCGGTCTGGCTGTCGAAAACCCGGCCACGCGCGGTCAATTCCTCGCGCAGGCTCTTGAAATTTTCGATGATGCCGTTGTGGACGAGCGCGATTTCGCCGGTCGCATGCGGGTGCGCGTTGCTGGTGGTCGGCGCGCCATGGGTGGCCCAGCGGGTATGGGCGATGCCCGTGGTGCCCGGCAGCGGCGCGGCGCGCAGTTCGGCGACGAGATTGACAAGCTTGCCCTCCGCCCGGCGACGGTCGATCACGCCGCCATGGACGGTGGCGACGCCGGCGCTGTCATAGCCGCGATATTCGAGCCGCTTGAGGCCGTCGACCAGACGGTCGGCGACGTCGTCCTTGCCGATGATTCCGATAATGCCGCACATGGAAATACGCCCCGCAACCCAGATGACCATTCAACGCGCCGATAGCGCGAGACTATGGCCATGCCATTAATGCGACGGCGGCGACAGGGGGGACGAAGGATTTGCGCGGCTTTGCGCGATCGATTCAGCGCTTTGCGGCCTTGAGCGCGGCCATTTTCTCGCGAAAGCGCGCGGCCCATCCCGCCCTGCCCTGCTGGGGTGGCCGCACCAGGCAAAGCGCGTCGGCCTCCACATCCTGCGTCACCACGCTGCCCGCGCCGACGATCGCGCCCGCGCCGATGCTGACGGGCGCGACCAGCGCGCTGTTGGAGCCGATGAAGGCGCCCGCGCCGATGTCCGTGCGATATTTGAGGAAGCCGTCATAATTGCAGGTGATCGTGCCCGCGCCGATATTGGCCCCCGCGCCGACGCTGGCATCGCCGATATAGGACAGGTGATTGGCCTTGGCCCCTTCCCCCAGCGTCGATTTCTTGATTTCGACGAAATTGCCGACCTTTGCCCCTGCACCGATGTCGGCGCCGGGGCGCAGCCGGGCATAGGGGCCGATTTCCGCGCCGCCGGCGATGGTCGCGCCCTCGATATGCGAAAAGGCGTGGATCGTCACGTCATCGCCGACGCGCACGCCCACGCCAAAGACGACATGCGGGGCGATGGCGACATCGCGGCCAAGCACCGTGTCATGGGCGAAGAACACCGTGTCCGGCGCGGTCAGCGTCACGCCTTCGCGCATGGCGTCGGCGCGGCGGCGGGCCTGCCACGCGGCCTCCACTCCGGCCAGTTCGGCGCGGCTGTTGACGCCCGCCACTTCCCAGGCGTCAGCCTCTATCACCGCGCTCTGGCTGCCGGGCAGCATGACGATGTCGGGCAGATAATATTCGCCCGCCGCATTGTCGTTGCCGATCTGGTCGAGCAGCACGAACAGGTCGGTCGAGCGCACCGCCATCAGGCCCGAATTGCACAGCGTCACCGCCCGCTCCGCTTCGGTGGCATCCTTATATTCGACCATTTTTTCGATGATCCCCTGGCCGTCGGCGACGATGCGGCCATAGGCGGCGGGGTCGTCGGGGCGGAAGCCGAGCACCACCGCGCGCGGATCGTCGCCCCGGTTGAGGCGGTCGAGCATCGCCTGCATCGTCGCGGCGGCGACCAGCGGCACGTCGCCATAGAGGATCAGCACGTCGCCGGCGAAGCCCGCCAGCGCGTCATGCGCCTGCGCAACGGCATGACCGGTGCCAAGCTGCCTGTCCTGCACGGCGATGACCGCGCCGGTGCCCGCGACCGCCGCCTCCACCTGCTCGCGCCCGGCGCCGACGACCACGACCTGGCGCTGCGGCGCGAGTTCGCCGACGCTGGCGAGCAGGTGGAGCAGCATCGGCCGGCCGGCGATGGGGTGCAGGACCTTGTGCCGCGCCGATTTCATCCGCGTCCCCTGCCCCGCGGCGAGGATGATGACGGCCAACGGGCGTTCGGGCGATTTGCTGGTCACTGGGCAATCCTGGAATCTGCGGACGGAAATCTCCCGGCTCTGTGCCATGTTTGCCTTGCCTTTGCCACCGCGCCGGCGGCATGGGGCGGCAATGGCCAACATTCCTTTCGATATCGTCGGGTTCGACCTGGACGGCACCCTGCTCGACACCAGCGGCGACCTGGCGGCGGCGGTCAACCATGCGATCGGCACCATCCATCGTCCGCCCTTTCCGGTCGGCGCGATCCGGCCGTTCGTCGGCAAGGGCGCCAAGGTGATGCTGGAACGGGCGCTGGCCGAATCGGGCGGATGCGACGAGGGGCTGGTGGCGCAACTGCTGCCGGTGTTGCTCGATTATTATCAGCAGAACCTGGCGATTCATTCGATTCCCTATCCCGGCATGCTGGCGGCGATGGATGCGCTCGACGCGGCGGGGGTGAAGCTCGCCATCTGCACCAACAAGGCGGAACGGTTCGCGGTGCCGCTGATGCACCAGCTGGGCCTGGCGGACCGCTTCGCCAGCATCATCGGTGGCGACACGGTGGGAATCGCCAAGCCCGACCCGGCGCCGATCCACGCGATGATCGAACGGGCGGGCGGCGGGCGCTGCATTTTCCTGGGCGACACGATCAACGACATCGCCGGCGCGCGCAATGCCGGCATCCCCAGCATCGCTGTCAGTTTCGGCTTTCTCGACGGGCCGGTCGAACATCTGAACGCCGACGCGGTGATCGACCATTTCGACGAACTGGTGCCGATGCTGGAGCGCTGGGGCGCAAATTAACGCAGCGCGTCGGCCTTTTCGGCCAGTTCCAGCCAGCGCATTTCTGCCTCGTCCTTTTCGTCGCGCGCCTTTTCGATAGCCCTGGTCAGCGCGTCGAAGCGTTTGGGATCGCGGGTGTAGAGCGCGGGGTCGGACAGCAGCGCCTCGTCCCGCGCGATCGCGGCCTCTATCTCCTCGATCCGCCTGGGGAGCAGGTCGAGATCGCGCTGATCCTTGTAGCTGAGCTTGGCGGATACCGGCTTTGGCGGGGCGAGAGCGGGCGCGGCTTTCCTGTCCGCCTTGGCGGCCTTGCGCGGATCGCGCTTGGCGAGCCAGTCGGCATAGCCGCCGACGATCACGTCGACCACGCCGGTGCCGTCCAGACCGAGCGTCACCGTGACAGTACGATCGAGGAAATCGCGGTCATGGCTGACGATGATGACCGTGCCGTCATAGTCGGCGATCACTTCCTGAAGCAGGTCGAGCGTTTCGAGATCGAGATCGTTGGTCGGCTCGTCCAGCACCAGCAGGTTGGATTCGCGGGCGAATTCGCGCGCGAACAGCAGCCGCGAGCGTTCCCCGCCCGACAGGGTGCCGACCTTCGCCTCGGCCAGCGACGGATCGAACAGAAAGTCCTTCAAATAGCCGTGGACATGCTTGCGCACCCCGCGAACGTCGATCCAGTCGCCGCCCTCGGCCAGCACCTCGCGCACGGTCTTGTCGGGCTGCATCAGGCTGCGCTGCTGGTCGATGAAGATCATGTCGAGCGTTTTCGCCAGCGTCACGCTGCCGCTGTCGGGCGCAAGTTCGCCGGTCAGGAGCTTCAACAGCGTGGTCTTGCCCGCGCCGTTGCCGCCGACGATGCCGATCCGGTCGCCGCGCTGGACGCGCAAGGACAGGTCGTTGATGATCGTGCGGTCGCCAAACGCCTTGCTGACATGCTCGACCTTGATGACGCTCCTGGTCTTGCTGTCATCGGCCGCCACCGCGATCTTCGCCACGCCCTGCGGCCCGACCATGGCGGCCCTGGCGGCGCGCATTTCCCACAGCTTGGCCAGCCGCCCCTGGTTGCGCTTGCGCCGCGCGGTGACGCCGCGTTCGAGCCAGTGCGCCTCGATCTTGAGCTTGGCGTCCATCTTTTCGGCAGCGCGCGCCTCTTCGGCATAGACCGCTTCCATCCATGTTTCGAACCCGCCAAAGCCGATCTCGCTGCGGCGCATGACGCCCCGGTCGAGCCACAGGGTCTGGCGGGTGAGGCGCGTCAGGAAGGCGCGGTCATGGCTGATGACGATGAACGCGCCGGTGTAGCGCGCAAGCCAGTTTTCGATCCAGTCGATCGCGGCGATGTCGAGATGGTTGGTCGGCTCGTCGAGCAGCAGCAGGTCGGGTTCGCTGGCGAGCGCGCGGGCGATGGCGGCGCGACGGCGCTCGCCCCCGCTGGCGGTTGCGGCGTCGCGCGACAGGTCGATGCCGAGCTGGTCGGCGATGGCTTCAACCTCATGCACGGGCGGGGCGAATTCGCCGGCCATCGCAAAATCATGGAGCGTTGCGAAGGCGCTGACGTCGGGGTCCTGTTCCAGCAGGATGATGCGCGCGCCGGGCACCGCCGATCGGGTGCCCTCGTCCGGCTCGATGATGCCGCCCAGAAGCTTGAGCAGCGTGGTCTTGCCCGCACCGTTGCGACCGATCAGCGCCAGCCGGTCCTTGGCCCCGACATGGATGTCGAGGCCGCGAAACAGCCAGTGCGACCCTTGCGAAAGGCCAAGATTTTCGAAACTGAGGATAGGAGCCGCCATGGGCGTGCAGCTAGGCGGTTAGGCGCGCGGTGGCAACCATCATCCGCCCCGGTCCGGGGAGGAACCATTGTTCGGCGCGACGGGTTTGAGCGCATGTCAGCGTCCATTCATCGCACCCGTTCCAAATGAGCGGCAGCCCCCCTTTCCAGGAGAGAATATTCATGAAATCCGCCCTGACCCTGATGGCGTTGGCATCAGCCGCGCTTCCCGCCGCGACGCTGGCGCAGACCAGCGTCACCATCGCCGAGACAGCACCGGTCGTGACGCTGAACATCACCGAGACGGTCGAGGCCGCGCCCGACATCGCCACCGTGGGCACGGGCGTGCAGACGCGCGCGCCCACCGCGCAACAGGCGATGCGCGACAATGCGACCAAGATGGAGAGCCTGGTCGCGGCGCTGGCGAGAGCGGGGATCGCGAAGAAGGATATCCAGACCAGTGGCATCAACCTGAGCGCCCAATATGACTACAACAACCGCGAGGGCGAGCCGGCCGGACCCCGTTTCCTGGGCTATGAGGCGTCCAATCAGGTCATGGTGAAGTTGCGCGACATCAAGCGCGTCGGCACGCTGCTCGATGCGATGGTCGCGGCCGGCGCGACCAACATCAGCGGGCCGAGCTTTGCCATCGACAATCCTGCGCCGATGCTGGTGCAGGCGCGCGGAGCCGCGCTGAAAAGTGCAAAAACGCAGGCCGACTATTATGCGCAGGCGGCGGGCTATCGCTCCGCGCGGCTGCTGTCGATCGCCGAAAGCAACAGCGGCGGCATGCCGCCCATGCCGATGGTCCAGAGCCGGTTCAAGGCGGAAGCCGCGGCGGACACGCCGGTCGAACCGGGCCAGGTGGGATCGTCGGTGACGCTGACCGTGCAATATGCGCTGGAACGCTGAATGACAGGCGGCGCGGCGGCTTCATGTCGCCGCGCTGTCGGGCGCATTCACCACCTGTTCAATGGCCCGTCGCTATGCGATGACGGATGACCATGAAGAATACCGCCCTGCTGGCCGGCCTGATCGCCATCCTGATCGGCATCGGCCCTTTTCCCATTGCCGATGCGCAGGGCCGCCGCGACGAACAGGACGCGGCGCGGCGCGCCATGCTGGACGGGCATGTCATGCCCTTTGCGCTGATCAAGCGCCGGGTGGACGCGGAAATGCGCGGCGCCACCTATGTCGGGTCCGAATTCAATCCCTCGTCCAACCGCTATCGGCTGAAATATGTTAGGGACGGAAAGGTCGTGTGGGTTGATGCGGACGGCCGAACGGGCGATATCATGGGCTTCGCGCGCTAGCCGCGCCGCGATTTGCCTGCACAGGAAGAACGGGGTCATATGCGTCTGCTGATTGTCGAGGATGAACCGAGCCTGGGGCAGCAGCTTCGGAACACGCTGGAGGGCGCGGGCTATGCCGTCGATCTGGCCAATGATGGCGAGGACGGTCATTTTCTGGGCTCGACCGAAAATTACGATGCGGTGGTGCTGGACCTTGGCCTGCCGTCGATCGACGGGCTGACCGTGCTCGACCGCTGGCGCAAGGAAGGCCGCGCCTTTCCGGTGCTGGTGCTGACCGCGCGCGACAGCTGGTCGGACAAGGTGGCGGGGCTGGACGCCGGCGCCGACGATTATCTGGCCAAGCCGTTCCAGAGCGAGGAACTGATCGCCCGGCTGCGCGCGCTCATCCGCCGCGCTTCGGGCAATGCGTCGAGTGAACTGACGGCCGGTGACGTGCGGCTCGACACGCGCAGCGGCAAGGTGACGCTGAGCGGCGAGCCGGTGAAGCTGACGGCGCAGGAATATAAGCTGTTGTCCTATCTGCTTCACCACAAGGGCAAGGTGGTCAGCCGCACCGAGTTGATCGAACATATTTACGATCAGGATTTCGACCGCGATTCCAATACGATCGAAGTGTTCGTCACGCGCATCCGCAAGAAGCTGGGGCCTGACGTCATCACCACGATCCGCGGCCTTGGCTACAGCCTGGACGAGCCGGGGCGGTAGTGCCCGCCTTTTCCCGTTCGGTTCGAGCGAAGGTCCTGGCCGGCCGGAAGCCGAACGGCTAGCGGCGATGGACAGCCCCCCTCCCACCGTCCTGTCCACCGGTTCCCTGAGCCGCCGGATGATCGGCATCGCCGCGCTGTGGATCAGCCTGCTGCTGCTGGGCGGCGGCGTCGCGCTCGACCGGGTGCTGACCGATGCGATCACGCGCAATTTCGACGGCGGCATGAACTATGTGCTGACCGCGATGATCGCGGCCGCCGAAATCGGCCCGGACGGCGAGGTGCTGTTCAACCGGCCGCTCGCCGACCAGCGGTTCCTGGAGCCAAATAGCGGGCTTTATTACCAGGTCAGCGCGCCGGGGCATGAGGACTGGCGCTCGCGGTCGCTGTGGGACCGTGCGCTCAAGGTGGAACCTGGCCATGCCGACCGCAGTTTCCATATCTATGACAGCAAGCAGTTTCCGGGCGAGGACCTGCGCATCATGGAGCGCTCGGTCGTCCTGCCGGGGTCGGACAAGCGCTGGATGTTCATGGTCGCGCAGGCGCGTTCGGGCCTCGATGCCCAGATCAGGACGCTGCGCTCTACCCTGTTCCAGAGCTTCGCGCTGCTGGCGCTGGGGCTGATGGTGCTGGTCACGCTCCAGACCATTTACGGGCTGCGGCCGCTGCGCCGGGTGCGCCTGGAAATCGTGCGGATGCGCAGCGGCGAAAAGAACCGCGTCACCGACCCGATGCCGTCCGAAGTGCTGCCGATGGTCGAGGAACTCAATGCCCTGCTCGCCCATAACGAGCGGCAGGCGGAAGAAGCGCGCACCCATGCCGGCAACCTTGCCCACGCGCTCAAGACGCCGCTGACGGTGATCATGAACGCCGCCACCGCGAAGGCGCCCGACCTTGGCGACGCGGTGATCCGCGAGGCGACGACGATGCGGCGGCAGGTCGACCATCACCTCGCCCGCGCCCGCGCCGTGGGCCGGCGCGGCGCGGCACAGAGCCGGGCGGCGGTATGGCCCAGCCTGGAAGCGGTCGAGCGGGCGGTGCGCCGGCTCTATCCCGATGCCCGCATCGACATGGATGGCGACCATGGCGCGGCCGTGCGGGTCGAGCGGCAGGATCTGGACGAACTGCTGGGCAACATCATCGAGAATGCGGCCAAATATGGCGGCGGCAGCGTGTTCACCACGGTCGGGCGCGCCGACGGGATGGTCGAGATAGTGGTCGAGGATGACGGTATGGGCATCCCGCCCGAAGAGCGCGAGCGCATCTTCGATCGCGGCGCGCGGCTCGATTCGGGCAAGCCCGGCACCGGCCTTGGCCTCGCCATCGTTCGCGACGTGGCCGAAATCTATGGCGGCACGGTGACGCTGGAGGAAAGCGAGGATCTGGGCGGGCTGCTGGTGCGGCTGCGGCTGCCGGCCGCCTGATGGCGCGAAGCCTGTACCTTCTGGCGGGGCTGCTGGCGCTGGGGCTGGGCGCGCTGGGCGTGTTCCTGCCGCTGTTGCCGACGGTGCCGTTCGTCATTCTGGCGGCCTTCTGCTTCGCGCGCTCCAGCCCGGCGCTGGAAGCGAAGCTGCTCGACCATGCCCATTTCGGCCCGCATATCCGACGCTGGCGGGAACGCGGCGCGATCAGCCGGCGCGGCAAGACAGCGGCGCTGGCGGCGTTCGGGTTCAGCGCCGCGGTCGCGTTGATCGCCGTGCCTTTCCCCTGGTTCCTGGCGCCCGTCGCGGCAGCGGTCGGCGGCGGCACATGGATATGGACGCGGCCCGAAGCCTGATCTACCCGAACGGCAGCAACGCCTCATAGACCGCCAGCGGCGGCTTGCCCGGCACGGCCCCGCCCTGTCGCAGCAGGAAGGCGTGACGGACGATTTCGGCCTGCTGCTCCAGGCCATAGCGGACAAAGGGCCGGCCCGGCACGATATCATAGCCATAGCGGCAAAAGGGATGGCGCATCAGCGGAAGGAAATAGCGGCCGCCGCGCTGGGCCTGCCACACATGAGTCATTTCATGGATGAAGTGGCCCTGGAGGTGGAGCGGCGCGGCGCAAAAATCGTCGCAGAACAGGCCGCCTGCGGGATGAAACCACAGGTGGCCGTCCGGGGCCATCGTCACCCGGCGCGGCTGGAACGGCCAGTATTTGCGGTTGTGGACGCGAACCGCATCATAGGCGATCGCCTGCCCGAACATCGTGGCGGCGAGCGCGACCTCATCGGCCGTGAGCGCGCGACCCTTCAATGGCCCTCATGCTCGTTCGCCGGGCCACCGCCCGCCGCAGCGGCCGCGCCGGGCTTTTGCACGACGGCATCGACGATGATTCGGTCGCCGTTGGAAAACAGGAAGGTCAGCGGCATCTTGCCCTGTGCCACCGCATCGGGATTGACCCCCCACAGCATGATATGCTTGCCCCCCGGCGCGAAGACGACCTTGCCCTTGGCCGGGATGTCGACGCTGTCGATCGGCTTCATCTTCATGACCCCGCCCTCGTTCACGCTCTCGTGCATTTCCACCCGCAGCGCGCGATCGGTCAGCACGCCGCGCAGGGTGACGGCCGTTTCGCCGGCGTGGGCGGTGAAATAGCCCGCCGAAGGGCTGTCCTTGTTGGGGCTGACGCGCACCCAGGCCTGGTCGACATAAGTGGGCGCGGGATCGCCGCACGCCACCAGCAACAGCGGCGCCAGCAAGGAAAGGGTGGGGATCGGCGCGCGCATGGCAAGGCTCCTGTGTCTGTGTCGTCTCAATTTGGTTCCATGCTAATCGCACACGATCCTTGTGCCAAGGCGAAGCGCGCCTATATCCGCCTAGCAAACGGCCTTGCCTTGGCGCTTTCGTGAGGTATGGGGCCGTCAACCGCTGAAATATGATTTGGGGTTTAAGAGGCAGAAAATGGCAAAAGTTATCGGTATCGACCTTGGCACCACCAACAGCTGCGTCGCCGTGATGGACGGCGGCAAGCCCAAGGTCATCGAAAATGCGGAAGGCGCGCGCACGACGCCTTCCATCGTCGCCTTCGCGAAAGATGGCGAGCGACTGATCGGCCAGCCGGCCAAGCGCCAGGCGGTTACCAACGGCGACAACACGATTTTCGCGGTAAAGCGCCTGATCGGCCGCCGTTTTGACGATCCCATGACCAAGAAGGACATGGAACTCGTCCCCTATGACATTGCCAAGGGCCCCAATGGCGACGCCTGGGTTCGCGCCGGAGGCCAGGATTACAGCCCCGCGCAGATTTCCGCCTTCATCCTGCAAAAGATGAAGGAAACCGCCGAGAGCTATCTGGGCGAAACCGTCACCCAGGCGGTCATCACCGTGCCCGCCTATTTCAACGACGCCCAGCGTCAGGCGACCAAGGATGCCGGCCAGATCGCCGGCCTTGAAGTGCTGCGCATCATCAACGAGCCGACCGCGGCGGCGCTGGCATACGGGTTGGACAAGCAGGACGGCAAGACCATCGCGGTCTATGACCTTGGCGGCGGCACCTTCGACATTTCGATCCTGGAAATCGGCGACGGCGTGTTCGAAGTGAAGTCGACCAACGGCGACACCTTCCTGGGCGGCGAGGATTTCGACGCCAAGCTGGTGCAGTTCCTGGCCGACGATTTCAAGAAGGCCGAAAGCATCGACCTGACCAAGGACAAGCTGGCGCTCCAGCGGCTGAAGGAAGCCGCCGAGAAAGCCAAGATCGAGCTGTCTTCGGCGCAATCGACCGAAGTCAACCTGCCCTTCATCACCGCCGATCAGAACGGCCCCAAGCATCTGGTCAAGACCATCACCCGGTCGGATCTGGAGCGGCTGGTCGCGGACCTGATCAAGCGGACGATGGAGCCGTGCAAGAAGGCGCTGGCCGACGCCGGCGTCAGCGCGAGCGACATCAGCGAAGTGGTGCTGGTGGGCGGCATGACCCGCATGCCCAAGGTGCGCGAGGCGGTGAAGGACTTCTTCGGCAAGGAGCCGCACACCGGCGTCAACCCCGATGAAGTCGTCGCCATGGGCGCGGCGATCCAGGCCGGCGTGTTGCAGGGCGACGTCAAGGACGTGCTGCTGCTCGACGTGACGCCGCTGAGCCTGGGCATCGAAACGCTGGGCGGCGTGTTCACGCGCATGATCGACCGCAACACCACGATCCCGGCGAAAAAGTCGCAGACCTATTCGACCGCCGACGACAATCAGCAGGCGGTGACCATCCGCGTGTTCCAGGGCGAACGGGAAATGGCAGCGGACAACAAGCTGCTCGGCCAGTTCGACCTGATCGGCATTCCCCCCGCCCCGCGCGGCGTGCCGCAGATCGAAGTCACGTTCGACATCGACGCCAACGGCCTGGTCAACGTGTCGGCCAAGGACAAGGGCACCGGCAAGGAACAGCAGATCCGCATCCAGGCGTCGGGCGGCCTGTCGGACGCCGACATCGACCAGATGGTCAAGGACGCCGAACGCTTCGCCGAAGACGACAAGAAGCGGCGGGCGGCGGCGGAAGCCAAGAACAACGCCGAAAGCCTGGTCCACACGACCGAGCAGCAGATTGCCGAGCATGGCGACAAGATCGACGCCGGGCTGAAGTCCGAGATCGAAACCGCGATCGCCGATACAAAGGCGGCAATCGAAGGCGGCGATGCCGAAGCGATGCAGGCCAAGGCGCAGGAGCTTGCCACGGTCGCGATGAAGCTTGGCCAGGCGATCTACGAGAAGGAACAGGCGGCAGCCGCTCCGGGCGGCGACGCGCCCAAGGCCGACGACGATGTCGTCGATGCCGAATTTTCCGAAGTGGACGACAACAAGGCGTAACGCGCGATGACACCGCTCTCGACCTCGCTTGCACCGGACGGATATGGTAGCTGTTGCCGCCGTTCGCCCCGAGCGAGGTCGGGAGCCGTTCGCGCGGCAGGGGCGACATGACGACCGAAACCGACTTCTACGAACTGCTTGAGGTGGAGCGCACGGCCGACGCCGCGACTCTCAAGAGCGCCTACCGCAAGCTGGCGATGAAATATCACCCGGACAAGACCGGGGGTTGCACCGACAGCGAGGCCAAGTTCAAGGCCGTGTCGCATGCCTATGAATGCCTGAAGGACCCGCAGAAGCGAGCGGCCTATGACCGGTTCGGTCACGCCGCTTTCCAGAATGGCGGGCCGGGCGCGGGCGGGCGCGGCGGCGCGGGCGGCTTTTCGGACCTTGGCGACATATTCGAAACGATATTCGGCCAGGGCGGCTTTGGCGGCGGCGGCCAGCGGCAGTCGCAACGGCGTGGCGCGGACCTGCGCTACGACATGGAAATCGGGCTGGACGAGGCCTATCACGGCAAGGCGACGGAAATCGACATCGAAGTGTCGGCGCCATGCGACAGCTGCGACGGGTCCGGCGCGCAGCCGGGCACCGGGGTCAAGACCTGCGGCACCTGCCACGGGCATGGCCAGGTGCGGGCGCAGCAGGGCTTTTTCGTGGTCGAACGCACCTGCCCGTCATGCCAGGGCGCAGGCCAGGTGATCGACAGCCCGTGCCGTTCATGCCGCGGCGAAGGCCGGGTCGACAAGCGCAAGACATTGTCGGTCAATATCCCCGCCGGGGTCGATGACGGAACGCGCATCCGCCTGTCGGGCGAAGGGGAAGCGGGGGCGCGCGGCGCGCCGGCGGGCGACCTTTATATTTTCCTGCACGTAAAGCGGCATGCCCTTTTCGAACGCGAAGGAACCAACCTGTTCTGTCGCGCGCCGGTCAGCTTCACAACCGCAGCGCTGGGCGGCATCATCGACGTACCGGGGCTGGACGGGCAGCGTCACGAAATCACGATTCCCGCCGGCATCCAGTCGGGCAAGCAGCTGCGCCAGCGCGGGGCGGGCATGCCCGTGCTCAACGGGCGCGGCCATGGCGACATGGTGGTGCAGATCGAGGTCGAGACGCCGACGCGGCTGACCGCCAAGCAGCGCGACCTGCTCGAAGCCTTCCGCGCGACCGAAACCGGCGAGGAATGCCCGCAGACCAGCGGCTTTTTCCGCAAGATCCGCGACATATTGGGCTGACCACGGAGGGGGCGGCGGCGATCGCTCCCCGCCCCGCAGGATGCGTCAGTTGACCGCCAGGATCATGTTGCGCACCTGGGGATAGACCTGATTTTCCCATTTCCTGCCGGAAAAGACGCCATAATGGCCAACGCCCGGTTGCAGATGGTGCCGTTTGAGATGCGGGCGCAGGCCGGTGCACAGCAGATGTGCGGCCGCCGTCTGGCCCACCGCGCAAATATCGTCCCTTTCCCCCTCTACGGTGAGCAACGCGGTCTTGCGGATCGCGCCCGGATTGACCAGCCGGCCCCGGTGCATCAGCTCGCCCCGCGCGAGCAGGGTCCGCTGAAACACCCGATCGACGGTTTCGAGATAAAATTCCTTGGTCATGTCGAGGACCGCGAAATATTCCTCGTAAAAGGATTTGATATGGTCGGCTTCGACCGTCTTGCCGTCGGCCAGCAACTGGTACAGTTCGCGATGCTGGGCGCCATGCCGCTCCAAGTTCATCGCCATGAAGGCCGATAGCTGGAGAAAACCGGGATAAACCTGGCGACCCGCGCCGGGATAGCGCATCGGCACCGTCGATATCAGGTTCTTTTCGAACCATTCGATCGACTTTTCATTGGCCAGTTCATTGACCACCGTGGGCGCCGCGCGGGTATCGATCGGCCCGCCCATCAGCGTCATGGATCGGGGCGTCGCCGGGTCGTTATCCTCTGACATGACCGCAACGGCCGCCAGCGCGGGAACGCAAGGCTGGCACACCGACAATAGATGCGCGCCCGGCCCCATATTCTGGAAAAAGCGGATCACATAGTCCACATAATCCTCGAACCCGAACCGTCCCGCGCTGGCCGGAACATCGCGGGCATTCTTCCAGTCGGTGATGTACACGTCATGGTCGCGCAGCAACGTCTGCACCGTGCTGCGCAGCAAGGTCGCGAAATGGCCCGACATGGGGGCGACGACCAGAACGCGCGGCTGGGGCGTTTCCACATCGTCCTTGGCAAAGTGCAGCAGGCCGCCAAAGGGCAGGTCCAGCAGCACTTCCTCGCGCACGGCCACCTCGGCATTGCCGCACAGCACCGTGTGAATGTCATATGCGGGCCGGACGTGCGTCAATTCCGCGCCCTGGAACACGTCCATCAGCGCGAACATCCGCCGAGGCATTGCCCAATCGGCCACGGGTCCCATGCCGTTCCGCATCTGAAGCGCCATGCGGGCGGCGATCCTGGCTGGCGTCAACATGTCGGTCCACGCCTGATAGCCGCTGTAGAGCAACTGCATCTTGTCCAACAAACCTTTTTCGTTCTGGCAGCGATTCGGGCTTGTGCCGATGCTGCTTATTGCGTTCTATGCTGCGCCGCATCATGTGCGAAAGCAAGCGTCTTTGCATGGAGAGGGTATATGGCAACCGCCGAGTTAAGCCTGTCGAGCAAAAATTACTCCTCCTGGTCATTGCGGGGATGGCTGTTGTGCCGATTGGCGGGCCTGCGGGTCATCGAACGCATGGTGGCGCTCGACGACCCGGAAAATCGCGCGGAACTGCTGCTGCTGACTCCGTCGGTGCTGGTCCCGCGGCTCGATCATGAAGGCGCAAGCGTGTGGGACACGCTGGCCATCGCCGAATATCTGCATGAGATGTATCCGGGCGCCGGCATGTATCCCGACGACCGTATCGTCCGCGCGCATTGCCGGTCGGTGTCGGGCGAAATTCATTCGGGCTTCGCCAACCTGCGATCGGCGCTGCCGATGAACCTGCGCGTGCGGCACGAGAAATTCCCGATCTTTTCAGGCGCCAAGCCCGATATCGAACGGGTCGAGGCGATCTGGGGCGAATGCCTGGTCAATTATGGCGGCCCCTATCTGTTCGGGGCGAAGCCGACCGTCGCGGACGCCATGTTCGCGCCGGTCGCCCAGCGGTTCCTGACCTATGCCGTGCCGATGTCGCCGGTCGCCGCCGCCTATTGCAATACCATCGCCGACTGGGACCTGATGGCCGAATGGATGGAAGCGGCGCTGGCCGAACCTGAAGAAATGGAAGAACTCGATATCGAGTTCTAGCAGGCGGCATCGTCGGCCGGCCTGGACGATGGGGCAGACAAAGGCAAAGGAGCATGATCCGATTGCGATCGGGTCAGGCTCATGCGCTAGCTGTCAAGCGCCCCCAGCCATTCGCCGATCATCGCGCGCCCGGCGGCGACCGCGCCCGGTCCGTGCCGGGCATGATCGGCGCGCAGCGCATGGCGGCACGCGCCGGCGCAATCCAGATCGGCCCAGAAATGGGTCAGCCATTCTTCAAATCGCGGGTCTTCGCCCATTTCGGCGTGAAATTGCAGCGCCAGCAGATTGCGGCCGCGCCGAAACGCCTGGTTGGCGTAGGCGGGCGTGGACGCCAGCCGCTCGACCCCATCGGGCAGGTCGAACGTATCGCCATGCCAGTGGAGCACCGGGACGCCGGCCAGATGGCGCAGCGGGGAAGCCGCACCGGATTCGTTCAGCGTCACCGGCGCAAAGCCCAGTTCGGTCGTGCCGCCGGGATAGACCCGCGCGCCCAGCGCCGCCGCGATCATCTGGCTGCCAAGGCATACGCCCAGCGTGGGCCGGTTTTTCGCGATGCGGGTGGAAAGCTTGTCGATCTGCACCGGTATCCAGGGATGGATATCGGCTTCATAGACGCCCATCGGCCCGCCCATCATGATCAGCAGGTCTGGCTCTGACAGATCCACCTCGGGAAAATCGGTGCCCGCCACATCGACCCGTTCGATATGATAGCCCGCCGCCTCGATCGGCTGAAGGAAGCCGGCGGCGCCTTCGCGGGGGACATGGCGGACGATGAGGGCAGTTTTCATGATGCGAAAATGGCGGGGCCTTGCGATGGTCTTCGCCCTGCTTCTATGATCCGCCGCCGCGCCGCGCCAGTGAGTTGAACTTGGGCGGGCGATATGCCCGCTATGCCCGCCTGCGTCGCGCTATCCGCCACAGGGCGGCGAGGCCGATCGCGCTCCACACGATATTGAGCACCATCGAGGGGATAGCGCCATGCCACCAGGTATTGACCACGAAGAAGGCCGCCCCCACCGCGTTCATCCCCTGAAACGCGGGAGAATTGCCCGACAGACGGCCCGCCGAAACGAGGACATAGGCGCTCAGCACCAGCACCGCGCCGATCCAGCCGACGATTTCCACGAGCAGATCGATCATTGGCCACACCCCTTCAAGTCAGAGACTGTCATTCGCGGCATATCCGCATGGACGATGCCGAAACGGCACATCGAAAAAAGACCCCCTCCTTGCGGAGGGGGCCTTTCGATCCGGGGATGCGCAATCAGCGATCAGGCCGCGAGCTTGCGCAGGACATATTGCAGGATGCCGCCGTTCAGGAAATATTCCAGCTCGTTGATCGTGTCGATCCGGCAGAGCGCGGTGAAGGTGAAGGTCGATCCGTCGGCGCGCTTGACGATCACGTCGACGTCCTGGCGCGGCTTCAGGCCAGCGACATTCTGGATGGTGAAGGTCTCGTCGCCCGTCAGTCCGAGCGAATCCCTGCTCTCGCCATTCTTGAACTGAAGCGGCAGTACGCCCATGCCGACCAGGTTCGAACGGTGGATACGCTCGAAGCTTTCGACGATGACCGAGCGGACGCCGAGCAGGTTGGTGCCCTTGGCCGCCCAGTCGCGCGACGATCCGGTGCCATATTCCTTGCCGCCGATGACGACCAGCGGCGTGCCGTCCGCCTTGTGCTTCATCGCCGCGTCGTAGATCGGCAGGACTTCGCCTTCATAGCGGGTCATGCCGCCTTCGACGCCGTCCAGCATCAGGTTCTTGATGCGGATATTGGCGAAGGTGCCGCGCATCATGACTTCATGATGGCCACGGCGCGCGCCGTAACTGTTGAAGTCGGCCTGGGCGACCTGATGTTCGGACAGCCACTTGCCCGCCGGGCTGGACGCCTTGATCGAACCGGCCGGCGAGATGTGGTCGGTCGTGATCGAATCGCCGAAGATCGCCAGCGGCTTGGCTTCGATGATGTCGTGGACCGGCGCCGGGGTCATGCTCAGCCCTTCGAAATAGGGCGGGTTGGCGACATAGGTGGAACCGGCGCGCCAGCTATAGGTGTCCGATCCGGTCACGTCGATCGCCTGCCAGTGGGCATCGCCCTTGTAGACATTGGCGTAGCGCGCCTGGAACATCGCGCGGTCCATGCAGCCGGCCATGGTCGTGGCGACTTCAAGGTTGGTGGGCCAGATGTCCTTGAGGTAAACATCGTTGCCCGCGGTGCTGACGCCGATCGGCGTGGTGATGAAATCCTCGATCACCGTGCCCTTGAGCGCATAGGCGACGACCAGCGGGGGCGAGGCCAGGAAGTTGGCGCGCACGTCAGGCGACACGCGGCCTTCGAAATTGCGGTTGCCGGAGATGACGGCGGCGGCGACCAGGCCGTTTTCGTTGATCGCCGCGCTGATCGCGGGCGCCAGCGGACCGGAGTTGCCGATGCAGGTGGTGCAACCATAGCCCACCAGATTGAAGCCGACGGCGTCCAGATGCGACTGGAGACCGGCGCGTTCCAGATAGTCGGTGACGACCTGGCTGCCGGGGGCAAGCGAGGTCTTGACCCAGGGCTTGGGCTTCAAACCCAGTTCGTTCGCCTTCTTGGCGACGAGGCCGGCGGCGACCAGAACGCCGGGGTTCGACGTGTTGGTGCAGCTGGTGATCGCGGCGATGGTGACGTCGCCGTCGCCGATGTCGAAATCCTTGCCCTCGACCGGAACGCGCTGCTGCGCCTTCTTGTAGACATTGGCCATGTCGGCATTGAACACGTCATCGACTTCCGGCAGCGACACGCGGTCCTGCGGGCGCTTGGGACCGGCAAGGCTGGGAACGACGGTGGCCAGGTCCAGTTCCAGCGTGTCGGTGAAGACCGGGTCGAGCGCCGGGTCGATCCAGAAGCCCTGCTCCTTGGCATAGGCTTCGACCAGCGCGATATTCTCGTCGGTGCGGCCGGTCAGGCGCATATAGTCGAGCGTCTTGTCGTCGATGCCGAAGAAGCCGCAGGTCGCGCCATATTCGGGCGCCATGTTGGCGAGCGTGGCGCGATCGGCGAGGCTGAGCGAGGCAAGGCCGGGGCCGAAATATTCGACGAAGCGGCCGACCACGCCCTTGGCGCGCAGCATCTGCGTAGCGGTCAGCACGAGATCGGTGGCGGTGACGCCTTCCATCATCTCGCCGACCAGCTTGAAGCCCACGACTTCGGGGATCAGCATGGACACGGGCTGGCCCAGCATCGCCGCCTCAGCCTCGATGCCGCCCACGCCCCAGCCCAGAACGCCCAGGCCGTTGATCATCGTGGTGTGGCTGTCGGTGCCGACGCAGGTGTCGGGATAGGCGACGAGCGTACCGTCCGGCGCTTCGCTCGACCACACGGCCTGCGCGATATTTTCCAGGTTCACCTGATGGCAGATGCCGGTGCCCGGCGGCACGGCGTAGAAATTGGCGAGCGACTTGCTGCCCCATTTGAGGAAGTCGTAGCGCTCCATATTGCGCTGATATTCGATTTCCACATTCTGTTCGAACGCCTTGGGCGTGCCGAATTCGTCGACCATGACCGAATGGTCGATGACGAGGTGGACGGGCACCTGCGGGTTGATCTTGCTGGCGTCGGCGCCCAGCGCGTTCATCGCGTCGCGCATCGCGGCGAGGTCGACGACGCAAGGCACGCCGGTGAAATCCTGCAACAGCACGCGGGCGGGGCGATACTGGATCTCGCGCTCGGCCTTGCCCCTGTCCTTCTGCCAGTCGACGATCGCCTGGATGTCATCGGTGGTGACGGTGACGCCATCTTCGAAGCGGAGCAGGTTTTCGAGCAGCACCTTCATCGAGAAAGGCAGCTTTGACACGTCGCCGAGCTTCGCCGCCGCCTTTTTCAGCGAATAATAGGCAATGTCCTTGCCCCCGACATTCAAAGTGTCGCGTGTGCCCAGCGTATCCTGTCCGATGGCGGTCATAAGTCGTGCGTCTCCTCGCATGTGCCCCGGCCGCGCGGCTATGGGGGGAGACGCAATGCCATCCCCTCCCCTTGCTCTGCGGGGGAGGCGACGGGAAGCGTATCAACCGGCGGTCAAAAGCGGATGGTCCCGATGTTGCAGCGCCATAGCGAAAGCGGCCCACGAGTCAATCGGAAGCGCCGGTGCCGTGACGCTTCAGGGACGCGCCTTGAGCATCGGTGCGATGTCGAGCGTCCGCGGCGTCGCAACCAGCGCCGCGCGCAGCCTGGCATAGCGCGCATCCTGGCAGCCCGACTGGAAATCCAGTTGCGTCCTGCTTGCCCCGGCCTGGTCCCACGCGATCTTGTAGGTCGGCATGTCGGTAGCGAAGCGCGTGCAATGTTCCTTGCCGCCGATCCGCTTGGCCGTGCCCGTCGCCGGTCGGAACGGCGCGAGCGCGGCCCTCAGCCTGCGATATTGCGCGGCGGTGACGGTAAAGCGCGTGGGGCCGGGCACAGCCGTATTTTTGCGCGGTTCGAGCAGGCCCGATCCGTCCGGCGTCACGGTGACGCTATAGCTTGGACAGACGCCGAAGCAGGGTCCGGCCGCGATGCTTATCGTATCGCCGGGGGTCCCCGGCCGGGACGTCACGACATCCCCCCCGGCACTTGCGCACGCCCCGAGCATCAACACCGCCGCCCCAACCCACATCCGCTTTCCCGCCAACATCGCCTGTCCGTCCTTTTTTTGTCGCCTCTGCGCCCACGCGGCGCTAAGCCCGCGCGCTTAACGCTTCGGAGAATAATATATATGCGTCCCTCAGGCCGCGCGCCCGATCAAATGCGCGATATCACAATGGAACCCGGTTTCACCATTCATGCCGAAGGCAGCTGCCTGGTCAGCTTTGGCGACACCCGCGTGCTGTGCACCGCATCGGTCGAGGAAAAGGTGCCGCCCTTTCTGCGCGGCAAGGGATCAGGCTGGGTCACGGCGGAATATGGGATGCTGCCCCGCGCCACCCATACGCGCGGCAGCCGGGAGGCCGCCAAGGGCAAGCAGTCGGGCCGCACCCAGGAAATCCAGCGCCTGATCGGTCGCAGCTTGCGCACCGTGGTGGACATGAAGAAGCTGGGCGAGCGCCAGATCGTGATCGATTGCGACGTCATCCAGGCCGATGGCGGCACCCGCACGGCGGCGATCTCCGGCTCGTGGGTCGCGCTGCGCATCGCGGTGGACAAGCTGCTGGCGTCCGGCGCGCTCAAGGAAGACCCGATCATCCAGAAGGTCGCGGCGATCAGCTGCGGCATCTATGAAGGCACGCCGGTCCTCGACCTCGACTATGCCGAGGACAGCAATGCCGAAACCGACGCCAACCTGATTCTGACCGGCGACGGCAAGTTCGCCGAAGTCCAGGCCACCGCCGAGGGCGCGGCCTATGACGAGGAAGAACTGCTGCGCCTGCTGCGCCTGGCGCGCATCGGCTGCGCGAAGATCTTCGCGGCGCAGGATGCGGCGACCGGGCGGTAATTCAACCCCGTCCGGTTCGAGCCTGTCGAGAACCCATTTCGCAAATCCGCTTCTCGACAAGCTCGAAGCGAACGGAGATAATGCCCGCATGTCAGACGATTTCGGACAGGAACAGGCGATCCGCAAGCTGACCCCCGGCAAGCTGGTGATCGCCAGCCATAATGCGGGCAAGGTGCGCGAAATCGCCGCGCTGCTTGGCCCTTATGGCATCGAGCCGATCTCCGCCGCGTCGCTCGACCTGCCCGAACCGGAGGAAACCGGCACCACCTTCATCGCCAATGCGGAACTGAAGGCGTTGCAGGCCGCCGACCTGTCCGGCCTGCCCGCGCTGGCCGATGACAGCGGCCTGTGCGTCGAGGCGCTGGGCGGCGATCCGGGACTGTTTTCGGCGCGCTGGGCCGGGCCGGGCAAGGATTTCACTCTCGCCATGCAGAAAGTATGGGACGGGGTAACCGCCAAAGGCCCGGACGCCGGCCATGACGCCCATTTCATCTGCGCTCTGGCGCTCGCCTGGCCCGACGGCCATGTCGAAGCGTTCGAGGGCCGGGTCGACGGCACGCTGGTCTGGCCGCCGCGTGGGGACAGGGGCTTTGGCTATGACCCGATGTTCGTGCCGCTTGGGTTCGATATCAGCTTCGGCGAAATGGACCCGGAGAAGAAACACGCGATGAGCCACCGCGCCGATGCGTTCAGGAAGCTGGTAGCGGCGGTTTTTTGACTGGCTCCTTCCTCCCCGTGCCGACAGGGGAATCTCATAGGACTTTTGCCATCCCTACAATGTCATCCTGAATTTATTTCAGCATGACGATCAAGGAGCGGGCAGTTGCATATGGGATAGCTCTGTCCTTGCCGGGGAGAAATTACCGGCCGCCGCTCGCCAGCTCGATCGGCGTTGCGGCCCCATCCAGCGGCCCTTGCCCGAACGCATTGCCCGCGGGAAAGTAGCGGCATACGAGATAGTCGTAGTTCGCGCCTTCCCCCAGTGCGCAGCCGACCTTGCGGGTGCCGCGCCAGATCATCTGGCTATAATGGCCGACATCCTGCCAGCGCCCGCTGGTGCTCAGGTCCGGCAGTTTGCCGTCGGCCCGAAACAGCCTTTTCTCGTCCGCAAAAGCGCCGATCATGACGTCATAGCCATAGAGGCGGCGCGGCCCCATCCACAGATTTTCGCCGCTGGGAATCGCCCGGCTGCCGCGCGGGCTGTGCCGGAACGCGCCGGTCCGCGCCATATCGGCGGCATGGCGCGCCGCGTCCGCCGCCAGCGCCTCGTCCCATTCCAGCGGCGCGACGCCGACCAGCGCGCGCTCGCCATTATGCGCGTCCAGCATCGCAGCGCGCAACAGCCGCTCGCCGCGGGCGGGCTCCGCCATGCCATAATGGGAAGCGGGCATGACCGCCGCGGTCGGCACGGCGGCAGGCGCGATCACCGCCGCCTTGCTGCCCGGCGCGCCGTCCGACGCCGCCTGCGCCCCGCTCGCAAACAGCGACGCAGCCCATAGCCCCGCGCGCAGAATCGGTTTAGGGCCGCCCCCAGCCATGTCGTTCCATACCCCCGAAATGTCGCCGGCCCGCACCGACGCCCAAGCCCTATATATTCACTGGCCCTTTTGCGTATCCAAATGTCCCTATTGCGATTTTAACAGTCATGTGCGTGACCGGATCGACACAGCGGCCTGGGAAAGCGCGCTGCTGGCGGACATGGCGCATGAGGCGCAACTGACCGGCGCGCAGGCGGGCGGACGGCCGCTCTCCTCCATCTTCTTTGGCGGCGGCACGCCATCGCTGATGCCCCCGGCGCTGGTCGAAACCCTGATCGCCGCCGCGCAGCGCCACTGGGGCTTCACCCCGGACATTGAAATCACGCTGGAGGCCAACCCCAATTCGGTCGAAGCAGCGCGCTTTGCCGATATTGCCGCCGCCGGGGTCAACCGCGTGTCGCTGGGCTTGCAGGCGCTCGACAATGACGCGCTGCATTTCCTGGGCCGTGCCCATAATGTGGACGAAGGGCTGGCCGCGCTGGCGACCGCGCAGGCAGCGTTTGCGCGGGTGAGCTTCGACCTGATCTACGCTCGCCCGGACCAGAGCGAGGCGGCCTGGGAAGCGGAACTCGCCCGCGCCTTGTCCTTCGGCACCGGCCATCTCTCGCTCTATCAGCTCACGATCGAGCCGGGCACGCGCTTTGCGACGCTGGTGGCGCAGGGCAAGCTGACCCCCGCCGATCCCGATCATGGCGCGACCCTGTATGAACTGACGCAGGCGATGACGGACACGGCGGGCATCCCCGCCTATGAAATCAGCAACCACGCCCGGCCGGGGCAGGAAAGCCGGCATAACCTGACCTATTGGCGCTATGGCGATTATCTGGGCATCGGGCCGGGCGCGCATGGCCGGCGCGGCGCGGTGGCGACATTGCGCCACAAGAAGCCGGAAAACTGGATGAGCGCCCTCACCCGCAACGGCCACGGCATCCAGAGCGAGCAGCCGCTGACTCCGGAGGAGCGTGGCAGCGAGGCGTTGCTGATGGGCCTGCGGCTGGGCGAGGGTGTCGATCTCGACCGGATCGCCGCCGCAACGGGCGTTCCGGTCGAACGGCTGGTCATCGACCGGGGGGTCGAACAACTGTCCGCGCTGGGCCTGGTCGAGCGGCGGAGTGAACGATTGCGGGTCGAACCGCGCGGGATGTTGCTGCTCGACGCCATCCTGCCGCAACTGGTCGCCTGACGCGGGACCTATTTTCCCTTCGCCACCGCGTCATATTCCGCCTTCATCCTGATCGCGGCCTCGCGCATGTCCGAAGCATGCGGCGAAAAGGCGATCGGGTCGAGCAGGCGCGACGCCGTGGCATAATCACCCTTGGTCGCCAGCGCGGTCGCCAGGTTGAATCGATAGGTCGGGTTTTGCGGCAAAAGCTGAAGCGCCCCGTTCAAACCGTCATAGCCAAGCGCGGGCATTGGGCCGCCCTTCATCGCGTGATAGCGGTAGTACAGGGCAAGCGGCACCGGATTTGCGGTGTCGGCGCGGTTGGCGCGGACGATGGCGGTGAGCGCCGCCTTCCAGTCCTCCGGCTTGTCGCTGTCATGCGCCCGGTCGAGCAATATTTCAGCGCGCGTCGCCTGGGCGTCGGACGAGGCCGCATCGAGAGCGACCGCCCGGTCGGCGGCGACGAGCGCGGCCGCCTTGTCCTCGATCAGCCATTCCGCCTCCGCCAATATCGCCGCGGCATGGGCGCTGGCGGGGAATTTGGCGGCGGTGGCGCGGATCGACTGGACGAGCGCGGGGCGTTCATCCCTGGGAACGCCGGCATAGAGGCGCAATTCATCCTCCATCAGCGCGGCTCGCGCCGGCTCGACCGCGCTGGCAGCGACATCGACAGCCGGCATTTGCGTGGGCTTGAACGTCGAAACCATCATTCGCGCCTTCATATAGGCGCGCAGTTCCTTTTCCAGTGCCGCCGTGCCACCCTCGAAATAGCCGTCCACCGTGACACCGGACACGCCGCTCACCATATCCTTCAGGTAACGTTGGAACTCCGCTCCGCGCTTATCATTATACTCGAAATAGTGGGTTACGAGCCACGCGGTGCCATAATAGCGGTCGCCCTGCTCAAGGCTTAACCCATCCGTTTCGCGCGCGAACAGCTCTGCCAGCGGAAAGATCGACAACGTGACCAGCGTGGGCGCGCGGGCCATCGGAACATTGCCAAATATGATTGACCCGTCCTTGGGAAATGTGATGACGGAGAAGAATTCGGCGAACCCCTCCACATACCAGGCGGGATAGGCGGCGGGGAAATAGTGCAGCATGAAATGATGCGTATATTCGTGGAACAGGATGTCCTCGGCGCCCACATCGAATCGATGCGCCTTGCGCTCGCGCGACAGCACCGCATAGCCGAAGCGGTCGTTGGTCCGGTAAAAGCCGTCGATGTTGCGATTGCGGGCCAGCGCCTTCACCTTGGCATCGCTGGACAGCAGGAACACCCGCACCGGATTGCCGACCTTTTCGTCGGGAGTCTTGGTGACCGTACGCAGCAGGAAGTCGAATTTTTCGAGCTTGGTCGCGAAGGTTTCGAGCTGGTCCGCGCTCACGTCGCCATAGACGGTGAAGTGCGGCGCTTTGACCTGATGCCATTCCGCCCGCGCCGCGCCCGGCAGCAGCAGGCCGGCGGCCAGCGCGAGCCAGCCTGCGCGAATGATATGTCGCATTGAAACCCCCTGCCGTTCCATGTCCGGGTCTGGCGCAAAGCGGCGAGCAGGTGAAGCGAAAAAGACACCAGTGCGGCTCTAACCCTTGCGTTCCCGCTCCAGCAGGCGCGCCTTGCGGTCCAGCCCCCAGGCATAGCCGCCCAGCGTCCCGTCGGCGCGCAGCACGCGGTGGCAGGGGACGAGCAGCGCCAGCGGATTGTCGCCGCATGCCGTGCCCGCCGCACGGATCGCACTCGGTCTGCCGATGGCGTCTGCGACCTGCTTGTAGGTGCGCGTTTCGCCGGGCGGGATAGCGCGCAGCGCGCTCCACACCGCCTGCTGGAAGGCGGTGCCCTGCACGTCCATGGGCAGGCTGGCGCCACGCGCGGGCGTTTCGGCCAGCGCCACGACCTGATCGGTCAGAACGTCCAGAGCCCGATCGGCGGGCAAGATGTCGGCATGGGGAAAGCGGCGACGCAAATCGGCCTCGCCCTCGTCGAAGGCGATGCGCACCAGGCCCTTTGCGGTGGCGGCGACCAGTATCGGTCCCAGGCTGCTGGGCGCGACGCGATAGCGGATGGTGACGCCCCGGCCGCCATCGCGCCAGGCGCTGGGCGTCATGCCCAGATGGCGCGCGGCGTCGGCATAGGCGCGACTGGGCGCGTTATAGCCGGCCGCATAGATCGCATCGGTAACGCTTCCCCCGCTGTCCAGCGCGTTCGCCAGCCGGGCGGCGCGCAGGGCGCGGGCGTGCGCGGCGGGGGTCAGGCCGGTCGCGCGCTTGAACAGGCGGTGGAAATGATGGGGGGCATAGCCGACATGAGCGGCGATGGCGTCGAGCGAGAGCGGCGTATCAGCCGCCGCGATCAGCGCGAGCGCGGCTCCGACCGCGGCCACGTCCCGCCCCTGTTCGTCCGGGCGGCAGCGCAGGCAGGCGCGGAACCCCGCCGCCCGCGCCGCCGCCGAATCGGGGTAGAAGCACATATTTTCGCGCCGGGGATGGCGCGCGGCGCAGCTTGGCTTGCAATAGATGCCGGTAGAAGTCACCGCGCCGACAAACTGCCCGTCCATCGCCCGGTCGCGCGCCAGGAAGGCGGCCCAGCAGGCGTCATCTGTGGGCATGCGCGCGGCTGGAGACGGGGACGCGGCTGGAACCGGGCGCAAGTCCGGGGCCGAATCCAAGGTGGTCGCTGGGCGGGTCATCTGGTTCATGACTATCCGATAGCGCGACAACAAACACCATGCTTCCCGCCGCTTGCGGTCAAAGCTTATTGCCTAACGCTTCGCGCGCCAGCATAGGATGGCGCGAACCCATGGCTGCGCTCCTCCGCTCCCTTTTCATTCTTTCCATGCTGATCGGCGGCATCGCATCGGCGCGCGCCGAAAGCCAGGACATCGCCGCCGCCGCGCGCGGGGTGGTGCGCGTCGTGCTGGTCGCGACCGACGGCAGCGAAGCCTATTTCGTCGGCCATGGTTCAGGCTTTGCCGTCGCACCCGACAAGATATTGACCAACGCCCATGTCGTCGAACTGGCGCGCGAGGAAAAGAACCTGGTCATCGGCGTCATCCCGTCGGAAGGCACCAAGACCCATGGCGGGCGCATCGTCGCCTATTCGCCCGGCAACGACCTGGCGCTGATCCAGCTGGAGGAAGGGACGCTGCCGGTCAGCACCTTTTTTGCAGGCGCCGTGAGCGACGGCGCGCATGTGACCGCCATCGGCTATCCGGGCACTGTCGACCGCGCCCAGGGCCTGGGCCTCAAACAGATGGTCGAACCGATGGGCACGGTGAAGACCAGCGGCACTTTGTCGGCGGGGCGCAGCAGCCGCAGCTTCGACACGATATTGCACACGGCGCCGCTGGCGGCGGGCAACAGCGGCGGGCCGCTGGTCGACGATTGCGGCCGGGTGCTGGGCGTCAACAGCTTCGGTTCGGTATCGGACGGCAATGACGCCGAATTCGGTTTCGCCGTGTCGTGGCGCGAGGTCGCATCCTTCCTGCGGCAGGCGGGCGTGCCGGCGCTGCGCACGGTCGCGCCATGCCGGTCGATGGCGGAGGCCGATGCGGCCGATGCGGCCCTGGCCCAGCGCGAGGCGCAGGTGACCGAGGATTCGACGCGGGCAAGGACCGACGCCCAGAACGCCGCCCTTACCAAGGCGCGCGACGCCGCCGAGCGCGAGGTCATATCGGCGCGCGAAAATGCGATGGCGGGCGCGGCGGTGCTGTTGGCGTTCGCTGTGCTGGGGCTGGGCGCGGGCGGGCTGTTCTATACGCAGGGCAAGGAACGGCAGGCGATGTGGGCGATCGGCGGCGGCGGAGCGCTGCTGCTGGGGGCGCTGGCGATGTTCGTGCTGCGCCCCGGCTTCGACAGCGTCGACGCGCAGGTGCAGGTGCCGATCGACAATGGCACGACATCCAACGGCGCCTACGCCTGGGCAGGCGACAACATCTGTCGCATCGACATGGCCCGCAGCCGCGTCACCGTGTCGCAGCCGGTCGACCTGCCGTTTCACTGGGCCGAGGGCGGCTGCGTCAATGGCGATACGCAATATCTTGAACTGGGCACGCAATGGCAGCGCGTCGACGTGCCCGGCCAGGGCCATTATGCGACGCTGAGCCAGTTCGACCCGGCAAGCGGCACGCTCAAGGTTCAGCGCTGGCTGCCCGACGGCGAAATGATGGCCAGGCTGCGCGCGCTGGTGGCGCAGGCCGGGGCCGATGGCTGTTCGACCGACCCGGCGCAGCGCACCGCCATCGCCAGCCTGCAATCGGACATCCGCGCGCTGTTGCCGGCGCAGCCCAACGAACGGCTGGTGCATCATTGCCAGAAGGGTCGGCTGGCGCCGCAGGAGGGCGGTTGATATTCCGTCGGGCCAAGGGATAGGTTTCTCTGGAAAACCCTTGAAAGCGGTGGGACGAAAGCATCGCGAATGAATCGCGCCCGCCCGCTTGCATAGTCACAATCGCGCTGCTAACCGGCCCCCGAAGAAGAGGGGACGGCCAGTGTCGCGCCCCTCTATCAGCATGACCGGTATGAAACTGGAGGACGGTAAGCGCGTGGAGATTTCCAGCGGCATTCAGGCGAGCCTCAGCGGCCGATACGCAGTGGCCCTGTTCGACCTTGCCCTTGACGGCAAGAGCCTCGACACGGTTGCGCAAAGCCTGGCGGCGCTCAAGCGCGCCATCGCCGAATCGGCGGAATTCAAGGGGCTGATCAACAGCCCGGTGCTGGGTCGCGAGGAAACCGCGCGCACGGTCGCCGCCGTCGCCGGATCTATGGGGCTGGACCCGCTGACCACCAGATTCCTGGGCGTGCTGGCGGCCAATCGTCGCCTGTCACAGCTGCCCGCGGTGATCCGCGCCTATGAAACGCTGTTGTCGAATCACAAGGGCGTGGCGCGGGCCGAAGTGACCAGCGCCCATCCGCTGAGCAAGACCCAGACAGGCGCGCTGGAAAAGAGCCTGCGCGCCCGCGTCGGCCGTGACGTATCGCTCGATACGAAGGTCGACCCTGCGATCCTGGGCGGGCTGGTCGTCAAGATCGGCAGCCAGATGATCGACAGCTCCATCCGCACAAGATTGAACACTCTCGCCCAGGCGATGAAAGGCTAAGTCATGGATATCAACGCCGCAGAAATTTCCAAGGTCATCAAGGACCAGATCGCCAGTTTCGGCACCGAAGCACAGGTCAGCGAAGTCGGCTCCGTGCTGACCGTCGGCGACGGCATCGCCCGCGTCCATGGCCTCGACAACGTCCAGGCGGGCGAAATGGTCGAGTTCGCCAACGGCATTCAGGGCATGGCGCTGAACCTGGAAGCCGACAATGTCGGCGTCGTGATCTTCGGGTCCGACAGCGAGATCAAGGAAGGCGACACCGTCAAGCGCACCGGCACCATCGTCGACGTGCCGGTCGGCAAGGGCCTGCTGGGCCGCGTCGTGGATGGCCTTGGCAATCCCATCGACGGCAAGGGTCCGATCGTGTCCGACCAGCGTATGCGCGTCGAGCGCAAGGCGCCCGGCATCATCCCGCGCACATCGGTCCATGAACCGGTGCAGACCGGCCTCAAGGCCATCGACACGCTCGTCCCCGTCGGCCGTGGCCAGCGCGAGCTGATCATCGGCGATCGCCAGACCGGCAAGACCGCCGTCGCGATCGACACCTTCATCAACCAGAAGGCCGCGAACGCGGGAGATGACGAAAGCAAGAAGCTCTATTGCATCTATGTCGCCATCGGCCAGAAGCGCTCCACCGTCGCCCAGATCGTCAAGCAGCTCGAAGAAAATGGCGCGATGGAATATTCGATCGTCGTCGCCGCGACCGCTTCGGAACCCGCTCCGCTCCAGTATCTCGCGCCCTATACCGGCGTGACGATGGGCGAATATTTCCGCGACAACGGCATGCACGCCGTCATCGTCTATGACGATCTGTCGAAGCAGGCCGTCGCCTATCGCCAGATGTCGCTGCTGCTGCGTCGTCCTCCGGGCCGCGAAGCCTATCCGGGCGACGTGTTCTATCTGCACAGCCGCCTGCTGGAGCGCGCGGCCAAGATGAACGACGCCAACGGTTCGGGTTCGCTGACCGCGCTGCCGATCATCGAAACGCAGGCGGGCGACGTGTCCGCCTATATTCCGACCAACGTGATCTCGATCACCGATGGCCAGATCTTCCTCGAAACCAACCTCTTCTACCAGGGCATCCGCCCGGCCATCAACGTCGGCCTCTCGGTGTCGCGCGTCGGTTCCGCCGCGCAGACCAAGGCGATGAAGAAGGTGTCCGGCTCGATCAAGCTGGAGCTGGCCCAATATCGCGAAATGGCGGCCTTCGCCCAGTTCGGGTCCGACCTCGACGCTTCGACCCAGAAGCTGCTCAATCGTGGTGCGCGCCTGACCGAATTGCTCAAGCAGGCGCAATTTTCGCCGCTGCCGTTCGAAGAACAGACCGCGTCGATCTTTGCCGGCACCAACGGCTATCTCGACGGCATCCCGGTGTCGGACGTGAACCGTTACGAAGAACTGATGCTCGCCTATCTGCGCCACGATCACCCGGACGTGCTGACCGCGATTCGCGACAGCAAGGATCTGGGCGACGATGCCAAGGGCAAGCTGAAGGCCGCGCTGGACTCGTTCGGCAAGACTTTTGCTTAAAGATAATGTCGTCATCCCAGCGAAGGCTGGGATCTCAGGCCGCTTGGCGCATAGCAAGAGGCACGAGATCCTGACCTTCGTCAGGATGACGAACTGAAGGGTTCGTCATGGCAAGCCTCAAGGAACTGAAGATCCGGATCGGGTCGGTCAAATCGACCCAGAAGATCACCAAGGCCAAGCAGATGGTGGCCGCCGCGAAGCTGCGCAAGGCGCAGGCCGCAGCCGAAGCCGCGCGCCCCTATTCCAGCCGTCTGGAAGCGGTGGTCGCGTCGCTGGCTTCCAAGATCGCCGGCGGATCGGGCGAAGGCGCGTCGCCGCTGCTCGCCGGTACCGGCAAGGACGAGGTGCATCTGCTGGTCGTCGCCAACTCCGACCGTGGCCTGGCCGGCGCGTTCAACGCCAACATCGTCAAAGCCGCGCGCCTGAAGGCCGACGAGCTGATCGAAGCCGGCAAGACCGTCAAATTCTACCTGATCGGCCGCAAGGGCCGGCCGGTGATCAACCGCATGTATCCGGGCCAGATTGTCGCGCAATATGACACGACTGGCGCGAAGCAGCCCGGTTACGACCAGGCGCAGGCGGTCGCGCACGAACTGACGACCATGTATCTGAACGGCAAGTTCGATGTCGCGCATCTGTTTTACTCGCGCTTCAAATCCGCGCTGGCGCAGATCCCGACGGAACAGCAGATCATCCCGGTCAAGATCCCTGCCGACGCCGACCGCAACGCCATCGGCGCGACGGTGGAATATGAACCGAGCGAGGAAGCGATCCTGGACGAATTGTTGCCGCGCAACATCACGATCCAGTTGTTCAAGGCGCTGCTTGAAAACAACGCATCCGAACAGGGCGCGTCGATGACCGCGATGGACAATGCGACCCGCAACGCCGGCGACCTCATCAGCAAGCTGACCATCCAGTATAACCGCAGCCGCCAGGCCGCGATCACCACCGAACTGGTGGAGATTATTTCGGGTGCGGAGGCGCTTTAAAAATGCGGCGCTCCTGCTCGCGCTGATCGCGAGCGGGTGCGCTCACGAAGGCATGGAAGATTTGAGCGAATGGTCGCTCGGACAGTTTGAAGCAATGAAGATTGCGTTGGAGGAAGCGAAGAGTTCGGGCAAAGGCGTCACATTTCAGCGAAATGTGGAAATTCGACATCGCAGTTGTACGGATGAAAAGGCAGATTTGGTGAACTGCTCATACGAGATGCGTCAGCCTCTCGATCTATTGGGCAACACATTCACCGATTGGAAGCCGGTAAAGCGCACCTTCAGAAAGATATTTTGGACACGGAGTTGGGTCGAAGCGGAAGCGCCCAGCCGATAGGAACGTAGAAGGCAAGGAAACGAAGTCATGGCAACCACCAACAATGTAGGCCGCATTTCGCAGGTCATCGGCGCTGTCGTCGACGTGACCTTCCCCGATGCGCTCCCGTCGATCCTCTCGGCGCTGGAAACCAGCAATAACGGCCAGCGGCTGGTGCTGGAAGTCGCCCAGCATCTGGGCGAAAACACCGTCCGCACCATCGCGATGGATTCGACCGAGGGTCTGACCCGCGGGCAGGAAGTCACCGACACCGGCGCGCAGATCACCATGCCGGTGGGTCCCGAAACGCTGGGCCGGATCATGAACGTCATCGGCGAGCCGATCGACGAGCGCGGCCCGATCGGTGCCAAGACCCATTCGCCGATCCACGCCAAGGCGCCCGAGTTCATCGACCAGTCGACCGAAAGCTCGATCCTGGTCACCGGCATCAAGGTCATCGACCTGCTCGCCCCTTACGCCAAGGGTGGCAAGATCGGCCTGTTCGGCGGCGCGGGCGTCGGCAAGACGGTTCTCATTCAGGAACTGATCAACAACATCGCCAAGGGCCATGGCGGCACATCCGTGTTCGCGGGCGTCGGCGAGCGCACGCGCGAGGGTAATGATCTCTATCACGAATTCCTCGACGCCGGCGTCATCGCCAAGGACGCCGACGGCAACGCGATCAGCGAAGGCTCCAAGGTCGCGCTCGTATATGGCCAGATGAACGAGCCGCCGGGCGCCCGTGCCCGCGTCGCCCTGTCGGGTCTGACCATCGCCGAATATTTCCGCGACGTCGAAAATCAGGACGTGCTGTTCTTCGTCGACAATATTTTCCGCTTCACCCAGGCGGGCGCGGAAGTGTCCGCTCTGCTGGGCCGCATTCCTTCGGCCGTGGGCTATCAGCCGACCCTGTCGACCGACATGGGCCAGTTGCAGGAGCGCATCACCTCGACCAATAAGGGGTCGATCACCTCGGTGCAGGCCGTCTACGTTCCTGCAGACGACCTTACCGATCCGGCTCCGGCAACCTCGTTCGCGCATTTGGACGCGACGACCGTTCTCAACCGCGCCATTTCGGAACTGGGCATCTATCCGGCGGTCGATCCGCTCGATTCGACCAGCCGCGTGCTGGAGCCGCGCACCGTTGGCCAGGAACATTATGACACCGCCCGCGCCGTCCAGTCGATCCTCCAGAAGTACAAGTCGCTTCAGGACATCATCGCCATTCTGGGCATGGACGAGCTGTCCGAAGAGGACAAGCTGACCGTCGCCCGCGCGCGCAAGATCCAGAAGTTCCTGTCGCAGCCCTTCCACGTCGCCGAAGTCTTCACCGGCATCAGCGGCAAGTTCGTCGCGGTCGAGGATACGGTCAAGTCGTTCAAGGCGGTGGTCGACGGTCAATATGACCATCTGCCCGAAAACGCCTTCTACATGGTCGGCGGCATCGACGAAGCCGTCGCCAAGGCCAAGAAGCTGGCGGCCGAGGCGGCTTAAATACATGAAGGGGCTTGCACTGTTTGGATTGGCGCTCGCTGCGCCCGCATCGGCGCAAGCCCCTCCGCCTCATATTGAGGATAAATCTCCGGCGGCAAAAGACCGTGAAATACGTTCTCTTGCCGTTAATCTCGACAATGTTATCAAGGCTTGTAGTGCAATCTCAGTGCGCGGTGGGTCGGCAGATAAAAGCATTCGTCGCCCTGAGCAGGCAGCGATCGATCGTGGATTGTTGACATATTCAACCGATATTCCACCAAATATCGTAGCCGCCTCAAACCCTCGTTTCGGAAAATTTCGGTTCGGCAAATGGTTTGATCCACATGCCCAAATACTGATCCTGGCTTATGAGACGACGCCTCTCTGCTTGGTGCTCGTGGGGCAATCCCAATGGGTACAGGAAGCAAGACCGGAATTATATGCGCTTATCCAAAATGACAATTTTTGGAAACCAAGCAAAATAGATCAGCTTACATCAGAAAGTGATGGGTCATTTCTCCATACCGTATTCATTGCTGACACAGGTAATTCCAGTCAGCCGACCATTAGCATCATGGCCAATACTGGACCTGAGAAAGATGGTAACGCTCAGCTGACTATGACAGTTTCTTTGATCTCAAAAGGCCAATAACATGCCCCTTCATTTCGAACTCGTGACCCCGGAAAAGCTCGTTCGTTCGGACGAGGTGTGGCAGGTCGTGGTGCCCGGCACCGATGGCGACTTCGGCGTGCTGGAGGGCCATGCGCCCTTCATGTCGACCGTGCGCGACGGCAGCATCCAGATCTATGCGACGCAAGGGTCCGCGCCGGAAATCATCCCGGTCGAAGGCGGCTTTGCCGAAGTCAATGAAAAGGGATTGACGGTCCTGGCTGAAAAGGCGGGCTGAACCCGCCCCGCGCCTCCGCCGCCCTCCCCCTGCCGCCCAGATGCGACGGGCGGTGATGACGGCCCTTCGCCCGGCGGCCCGCAAGGCCCCTTACAGGAATATCTTGCCCGGATTCATCAGGTTCCGGGGATCGAGCACCTGCTTTATGGCGCGCATGGTGGCAACCGCGCCCTCGCCATGTTCATGCACCAGATGATGCCGCTTCATCAGGCCGATGCCATGCTCGCCCGTGCAGCTTCCGCCCACTGAGATCGCCCGGTCGATCATCCGCTCATACACTTGTTCGGCCCGTTCCCGCTCGCCGGCATCGTCGGGGTCGATCGCGAACAGGACGTGGAAATTGCCGTCGCCGACATGGCCGACGATCGGCGCGGTCAGGCCGTTGGCGTCGATATCCTGCCGCACGGCCAGCACCGCGTCCGACAGGTGCGACACCGGCACGCACACGTCCGACGTCCACACCCCCGCCCCCGGTTTCAGCGCGACCGCCGCGAAATAGGCGTTGTGGCGCGCCTTCCACAACCGGTTGCGTTCCTCGGTCGAACTGGTCCACTGAAAATCCGAACCGCCATTGCCGCGCGCCAGCATGGCGGCCATATCCGCCTGCTCGGCGGTGGCCGTGGGCGATCCGTGAAATTCCAGGAACAGATGCGGCTTTTCCGGCAGGTCCAGATGCGACCAGGCATTGCAGGCGCGCACCTGAACATCGTCGAGAAATTCGACCCGCGCCACCGGCACGCCCAGCTGGACAAGCTCCGTCACGGTGGCGACCGCGCCCGCCAGATCGTCGAACACGCATGTCGCGGCCGCGATCGTTTCGGGAATGCCATAGAGGCGCAATCGCACCTGCGTGATGATCCCCAGCGTCCCTTCGGACCCGACATAGAGCCGCGTCAGGTCATATCCCGCCGCCGACTTGCGCGCGCGGCCGCCGGTATGGATGATCGTGCCGTCGGGCTGGACGACCGTCAGCCCCAATATATTGGTGGCCATGGTGCCGTATCGCACGGCATTGGTGCCCGACGCACGGGTCGCGGCCATGCCGCCCAGCGTCGCGTTGGCGCCGGGATCGATGGGGAAGAACAGCCCCCGGTCGCGCAGCTCATGGTTCAACGCCTCGCGCGTCACCCCGGCCTCGACGATGCCATCGAGATCGCCGTCATGAACCTCAAGGACCCTGTCCATCTTCGACAGGTTGATCGCCACGCCACCATGGGGAGCGGCGATATGGCCTTCCAGCGACGTGCCCGCCCCGCTCGGCACCATGGCAATGCCGTGGGCAGAGCATATCCGCGCGATCTCGCTGACCTCCTGCGTCGTCATCGGAAAGGCGACGGCATCGGGCAGGTGCAGATGGGGATAGGATTCGCCCCGGCCATATTGCTCGCGCATGCCCACGCGGGTCGTGAACCGATCCCCCAGCAGCCGGGCGAGCGCATCCGCGGGCGCATGATCCAGGCGGTCCGCGACATCAACATCCATGATCGGCGATCCTTCCATTGCTGACTATGCTACCATCCCTGCCCTCAGGTCGCAAAACCCCACGCCATGGGGCGAACGGCCCCCACCCGTCAGCGACCGAGGGTCAAAAGCATCTTTGCAGGAAATCCATGCAGCCTTCGTTGAAGGCATCGTTGCTGTCGCCGACGACCATATGGCCCACGCCCTGCACATCCATGATTTCCAGATGCGGCAAGGCTGCGATCATCATGTCGACGCCGCTGTCATCGACGATATCGCTATGGCCGCCGCGCATCAGCAGCAGCGGCAGCGTGATCCGGTCGCTCAGGCGGCCAAGATCCTCGGCGATGGTTTGCGGCCACCCGTCGCCCGTCGCTTCGATGACGCGCGGGTCCCAATGCCAATAGAGCCGGCCATCGGCTCGCAACCGGACATTTCGGGCAAGGCCGCCGGGGTTTGACCGTCGCGCGGGGTTGGGCCGAAACGCCGACACGGCCTGGGCCACCTCTTCGATGTTCGCAAAGCCGTTGGGATGCGCGCCCATGAAGCGGTTGATCTTTTCGACCCCCTCCTGCGCGGGTTGCAAGGTGATGTCGACCATCACCAGCGCCCGCGCGACGGGATCGGGCGTCGAACCGATCGCATGAAAGGCCGTCAGACCCCCCATTGACGCGCCGATCAGCGCCGCGGGCCGATCCAGGTCGGAAAGCACCGCCAGAAGATCGTCCGACAGCGCCGAAATCGCATAGTCCCCGGTCGGCGACCAGTCGCTGTCGCCATGGCCTCGCGCGTCATAGGCCAGGGCGCGATAGCCGTTGTCGGCCAGCACCTGCATCGTCCTGGCCCATGAATGGCGGGTCTGGCCGCCGCCGTGGAGCAGGACCACCGGCCGCCCGTCCACAGGTCCGGCGACATCCCCCCTCAGGCACAGGCCCTCTTTCGTCGTTATTTCATAGGGCGCAGACACAGGCACATCATCTCCTCAAGGCAACAGCGCCGGATCATCGCCGCGCCTTGCCGCAATAGCAATCCTGCGGCACGGCTTCAGCCGGGCAATCGAACGATATTGATCGGCACGCCGGACATATGCGGCATCGCGTTGATCGCTTCGAAATTCCTGTCGGTGTCGATCAGGGCATTGACCGCCGATCCCGTCTCGGCCGGATCCTCGTTGCTGCCGGGCAACGCGCCCCAGCCATGGGCCATGGATATGACGCCGGGCTTGACGCCCTCGTCGACCCCGACAATCGCGGCCACCCGCCCATGGGCGGACACCAGTTCCACCCGGTCGCCGGCGGCGACGCCATGCGCGGCCAGATCATCGGGGTGCAGGAAGGCGGGGTTATAGGGCGTGCGCTTTCTGACCGCCTTGATATCGCGCCCGTTGCTGTTGAACAGGTCGCGCATCCGCCGGGTCGACAGCCGATGGGTAAAGCGCATGCCGTCCCGATCCGGGGCCTTTGCAAGATAGTCTTCCAGCTCGGCGCGCACATCGTGCGGCATGACGTCGAACCTGCCGCGCGCTCCGTCGCGCGGCGGCTTGACGACCTCGTCGATCGCCGCCTCTATCCCGTTGGGACTGGCCTTCAATTCATCCAGCGACACCTGCCCGTTCCTGATGAGGATCGCGATCAGGTCGTCCGTCGTCGGCGGCGTTTCCATGTCGAGCGGCACGCCGTCATAGGCTATCGTGCGGCCCATCCGCTTCGCGATCGCCCAGAACACATACCAGTCGTCGACGACGTCGCTGCCCCTGGGGGGGTTCAGCACCGCCGGGGCATAGCGCGCATGGGCGCCAGGAAACATGTTCATGCCCGGCGGATTCCACTGAAGATCGGCGCGCTCATACTGCATCCGTGGCGGCAGGATATAATGGGCGAAATGCGTGCTGGGCGTGCGCCACGGGTCGATCGCCACCAGCAGGTCAAGCTCGGCCATCGCCTGCGCGGCCTTGCGCTGGTCGGGAAGCGATGTCAGCGGGTTGCTGCCATCCAGGATCAGCGCGCGGATCCTGTCCTTGCCGGGGGTGAGGATTTCGTCGGTCAGCGTGCCGGTCGGCCGCTCGCCGAACATCTCGTACGCGCCGCGAATCCGGCTCGGCCCGCTTTCCTCCCAGTTCCGGCCGGGCGCCATGACCTCGGCATGGACGGGATAGCGGCGCGCCAGCGGGTCCATCTGGTGCACGGCGTCGCCTTCGCGGAGGTAACGGCCGCACAGGATGTTGATCGTTTCCGCCAGATGCTGCGCCAGGTTGGAAAAGGGCGACATGCACACCCCGGTCGCGGTATGGACGCCGCCCACCCTGGAATCCCGCGCGAACAGCGCGATCGCTTCGAACAACTGGCCAGACGCCAGGCCGGCGCGCGCCTCGACATAATCGGGCGTCAGCGGCTCGACCGCGGCGCGCAAAGCGGCCATCCCCTCCTCGCCGACATGATCGGCGCAGAATTTCCGGTCTTCCCATCCTTCCGAAAGGATGATGCGGATCATCCCGCCCAGGATCGCGACATCCTCGCCCGGAAAGGGCTGAAGCAGCAGGTCGGCAACATTGGCCGTTTCGGTCCGGCGCGGGTCGATGACGATCAGCTTGAGGCCGTTGGCCCGCGCCTGCTTCAATCGCTTGACGGGATCGACCAGCAGGATCGGCGGCGATCCATGCGCCACCATCGGGTTCGCGCCGACCAGCATGGCCACGTCCATGTTATTGAGGTCGGCATAGCCCGCCGCCCAGCTGCCCAACCGGCCTGCGGATATGAATTTGGCGGACTGGTCGATGGTGATCGTCGAAAAATATTGCCGCGATCCCAACGCCGCCAGAAAATGCCGGTGAATCCGGTAGGCCGGCACATTGTACAGGCCGCCATTGCCGCAAAACACGCCCAGCGCGTCCGGCCCGTGCCGATCGACCAGCGCGGCGATCTTGCCCGCGATTTCATCGAGCGCCTGTTCCGAACCGATCTGCCGATAGCTGCCGTCCGGCTGCCGCTTGAGCGGATGGAGCAGCCGGGCGGCACCGTGATGCGCTTCGTCGGCCTGCAATCCCTTGAAACAGGCATAGCCCTGCGTCATCAGGTCGGCGCGGTTGCCGCGTATCGCCACGATGCGATCGTCATCGTCGTCGATGGTCAGATGCATGCCGCAGGCGGCTGAACAAATCCTGCAAAATGAAGTCGCCTCGCGCACGGTCATGGGCCTCTCCTGCTGATCGATGTCGGATCGACGATGATGCTCTACGGCGTTCACGCGCGCCGGGGGCGACAGCAATATACATAAGTGGAACAGGCGGAAAGCCGGCCTGGCCGGGTGTACGGTAAAAAATGGGAGCAGGGCGCCGTCATGCATCGGCACGCGTCCGAAATCTCGCGTCCAGTATCTCGCAGTATCGCGCGCGCCCGTGCGGCATGCGGGAATCGGCTATCGGATCGCATCGCGACGACGACGCCATCGCAAGTCGATCATATAGACGATGATCCTAAACCATTGCGTCAAACTGGCACATGCCACTGTGCAGCAAGTATAGTTACCTCCAAAAAGTGGGAATGACACCTGTACGACAATCCCGCCCGGCGGTGAAGACCGGGTCTCGATCGGAAAAAAGCAGAGCATTTGAAAATCAGCGGTTTCCAGTCGGCCACGACCAAGATTTTCCGCGCAGAAACATGTGCAATTTCTTCCTGC
This sequence comes from Sphingobium anseongense, assembly GCF_037725245.1. Classification (NCBI taxonomy): domain Bacteria; kingdom Pseudomonadati; phylum Pseudomonadota; class Alphaproteobacteria; order Sphingomonadales; family Sphingobiaceae; genus Sphingobium; species Sphingobium anseongense. The sequence continues at coordinate 497,334 of NZ_JBBJUL010000001.1, forward strand.
ATGACATGGCGCCGAACCAAAAAACGGGCTATCCAAACCTGCTGCGCAATACTCTGCACGACAGGGCTTAGAGGACTAGCCGAGCGGCTTCTTTTGCTGTAGTGGCGCGGGGCAACTATTGTATAAAGGGACGCTTTATAATGACAACGAACGCTGGCGACGAAATTCTCGTCACCCTGACCGCCGATATCGTGGCGGCGCATGTTTCCAACAATTCGGTCAGCGTCAGCGACGTCGCATCGCTGATCAGCAATGTGCATGCCGCATTGTCGGGCCTGGGCACCGCCGCCTCGCCCGAAGCGCCCAAGCAGGAACCTGCCGTTTCGGTCCGTTCGTCGATCAAGCCGGACTATATCGTCTGCCTTGAAGATGGCAAAAAGCTCAAGATGCTCAAGCGCCATCTGATGACCCATTATCAGATGACGCCGGCCGACTATCGCGCCAAATGGGGTCTGCCCGCCGACTATCCGATGACCGCGCCCAATTACGCCGCGCAGCGCAAGGAACTTGCGGTCAAGATCGGCCTGGGGCGCAAGGCGCAGACGACCACGCCGGCGGCCAAGGCGCCGGCAAAGCGCGGTCGCAAGCCCAAGGCAGAGACCGCGACCGAACTCGCCTGACACGCTGTGCAACATCCACCGCACAGGCGCACGGCGCCGTAGCGGCGGATGACCAAGGCCATTTCGAAAACCCCGCCTTTCGTTACCGAAAGGCGGGGTTTTTGCCATTCCCCCGCATCAGACGCCACGGTCCTTCACCGTTTCCATCGCGACGAAGGTCGACGTGCTTTCGACATGCGGCAGGCTCGATATCCTTTCGCCCAACACCGTCCGATACATCCGAATATCGGCGGTTCGCACCTTGAGCAGATAATCGAAGCTGCTGGCGATCATGTGGCATTCCTCGATCTCGGCAATGCGCCGCGCCGCCGCGTTGAATTCTTCCAGCGCCTTTTCGCGCGTGTCGGACAGTTTGACTTCGGTGAACGCGACATGATCCAGCCCCAGCTTGGCCGAATCCACCGTCGCGCGAAATCCCAATATGACGCGATTGTCGAGCAACCGCCGCAGCCGGACCTGGCATGGCGTCTTCGACAATCCCACGCGCCGGGCAAGGTCGGTGACGGTCATCCGGCCATCGTCGATCAACGCCGCGACGATCTTGCGATCGAATTCGTCCAGATTGCCTGGATTGGTCGCTTTCGTCATGATTTTCGCCTGCATTTCTTTGATATATAAGTCGATCCGACGCCTTTTCGCGCAAATTAGGTCTGATCGCCCCTGTCGTCCGATATATCATGGCGCGATGTCGCAGCAATCCGCCTTCGTCGCCTTTGCCCCGCCTATCCGCGAACAGTCCGCGCTGAGGCGGGCTGTCACCGCCGCATGTCGCCGCGACGAGGCGCAATGCATCGCCCCCCTTCTGGATGCGGCCATGCTCGATCCTTCCGTCCGCGCATCGGTGCGGGACACGGCGCGCCAACTGGTCGCATCGTTGCGCGCGAAGCGCAAACGGTCGGGCGTCGAGGCGCTGGTGCAGGAATATTCGCTGTCCAGCGATGAAGGCTTGGCGCTGATGTGCCTGGCCGAAGCATTGCTTCGCATCCCCGACAGCGCCACGCGCGACGCGCTGATCCGCGACAAGATCGCCGATGGCGACTGGAGCGCGCATCTGGGCGAGGGACGATCGCTGTTCGTCAACGCCGCCACCTGGGGGCTGGTCGTGACCGGCAAGCTGGTCGGCAGCGTCGACGACGGCGGCATGGGCGCGGCGCTCGCGCGGCTGGTCGCCCGCGCCGGCGAACCGGTGATCCGGCGCGGCGTCGACCTGGCCATGCGGCTGATGGGCGAACAGTTCGTCACAGGCGAAACCATCGCCCAGGCGCTTCAGCGCGCCCGCCCGCTGGAAGCGCAGGGCTTCCGCTACAGCTATGACATGCTGGGCGAAGCCGCGACGACGGCGGCGGATGCCGAACGCTATTATCGCGACTATGAAGCCGCGATCCACGCCATCGGCAAGGCCGCGGACGGGCGCGGCATCCTGCAGGGTCCGGGCATTTCGATCAAGCTGTCGGCACTGCACCCGCGCTACGGCCGGGCACAGGCGGACCGGGTGATGGCCGAACTGCTGCCGCGCGTGCGGGACCTGGCGATCCTGTCGAAACGCTACGACATCGGCCTCAACATCGACGCCGAAGAAGCCGACCGGCTCGAACTCTCGCTCGACCTGCTTGAAAGCCTCGCGCTCGATCGGGACCTTCGCGGATGGGATGGGCTGGGCTTCGTCGTCCAGGCCTATGGCAAGCGCTGCCCCTTCGTCATCGACTGGATCGTCGACCTCGCACGCCGTGCCGGTCGCCGCATCATGGTCCGCCTGGTCAAGGGCGCCTATTGGGATGCGGAAATCAAGCGCGCGCAGGTGGACGGGCTGGCGGGCTTCCCCGTCTATACCCGCAAGCTCCATACCGATGTCGCCTATATTGCCTGCGCCCGCATGCTGCTGGCCGCGCCCGACGCGGTCTTCCCCCAATTCGCCACGCATAATGCCCAGACGCTCGCCACCATCTACCATCTGGCCGGGCCGGATTTCAGCCCCGGCCAATATGAGTTTCAATGCCTGCACGGCATGGGCGAAGCACTGTATGAACAGGTCGTGGGCAAGGATGGGCTGGACCGCCCCTGCCGCATTTATGCGCCGGTCGGCACGCACGAAACGCTGCTCGCCTACCTGGTCCGTCGCCTGCTGGAAAACGGCGCCAATTCCTCCTTCGTCAATCGCATCGCCGATCCGGCGGTGCCGATAGCGGACCTGATCGCCGACCCGGTGGCGCTGGTGCGCGCCATGCCTGACCCCGGTGCGCCGCACGACCGCATCGCCCTGCCCGCCGACATCTATCCCGGCCGGCGCAATTCCGCCGGCATAGACCTTGGCGACGAAGTCGCCCTGGCGGAGCTGAGCGCCGCGCTCGGGCAGAGCGCGGCGACGGCATGGCATGCGCAACCGATGATCGCGGGGTCGACGACGGAGCGCCCCGCACGCCCCGTCGTCGATCCCGCCGATCATCGCGACGTCGTCGGAACGGTTGCCTTCGCACTGGAATCGGACGCTCTCGACGCCGCCCGCATCGCCGCGCGGGCCGCGCCGCGCTGGGCCGCGACGCCGGTCGCGGCGCGCGCCGCCCATTTGGACCGCGCCGCCGACCTGTTCCAGGCACGGATGCCGATCCTGCTCGGCCTCATCGCCCGCGAAGCCGGCAAGTCCCTTCCCAACGCCATCGCCGAAGTGCGCGAAGCTATCGATTTCCTGCGCTATTATGCCGTGCAGGCACGCGCGACCTTCACCCCGGTTCAGCGTCCGCTGGGGCCGGTCGCCTGCATCAGCCCGTGGAACTTCCCGCTCGCGATCTTCACAGGGCAAGTCGCGGCGGCGCTGGTCGCGGGCAATCCAGTGCTGGCCAAGCCCGCCGAGGAAACCCCGCTGATCGCGGCGGAAGCGGTTCGCCTGCTGCACCGGGCGGGCATTCCCACCGATGTCCTGCACCTGCTTCCGGGCGACGGCGCCATCGGCGCCGCGCTCGTCGCCGCCCCGGAAACGGCGGGGGTCATGTTTACCGGCTCGACCGACGTGGCGCGGCTGATCCAGCGTCAGCTCGCCACGCGCCTGTCGCGTGAGGGAAAGCCCATTCCGCTGATCGCCGAAACCGGCGGCCAGAACGCGATGATCGTCGATTCCTCCGCGCTCGCCGAACAGGTGGTCGCCGACGTCATCGCCTCCGCCTTCGACAGCGCGGGCCAGCGCTGCTCGGCGTTGCGCATCCTGTGCCTTCAGAACGAAATCGCCGATCGCACCCTCGCCATGCTCGAATGCGCGATCGCCCAGTTGCGGATCGGCCGGACGGATCGGCTCGCCGTCGATATCGGCCCGGTCATCACCGCCGATGCGCAGCAAGGGATCGACCTGCATATCGGCGACATGCGCGGCATGGGCCGGCGCGTCCAGCAGCGGGCGCTCAGCCGGGCGCATCTCCACGGCACCTTCGTACCGCCGACGATCATCGAGATCGAGCGGCTGGGCGATCTCAAGCGCGAGATATTCGGCCCCGTCCTGCACGTCCTGCGGTTCCGGCGCGAGCGGCTGGACGATCTGATCGACGCGATCAACGCCACCGGCTACGGCCTCACATTCGGGCTGCACACGCGGCTCGATGCCACGCTGGCGCATGTCGCCGGGCGAGTGAAGGCAGGCAATCTCTACATCAACCGCAACATCATCGGCGCGATCGTGGGCGTTCAGCCCTTTGGCGGGAGCGGGCTGTCCGGCACCGGACCAAAGGCGGGCGGACCGCTATATCTTGGCCGGCTGACGATCGCGCCCCCTGCGGCGATCGCTCCCACGGGCGCGACCGCCGCCCCGCTGCGCGACTTCATCCTGTGGCTCGAACAACGGGGCGACGCGAAAGGCGCGACGCTCGCACGCGCTTTCGCCGCGGCCTCGCCGATCGGCCATGCGGTCGAGCTGCCCGGCCCCGTGGGCGAGCGCAACCTGTACGCCCTGCATCCGCGCGGGCGCATCCTGATGCGGCCGGCGACCAACGATGGCCTGATGGCCCAGATTGCCGCCATACTCGCCACCGGCAACCGGGGGTTTGTCGAAGGGATGGCGTTGCCCGCGGGCCTGCCCGCCAGCGTTGCCGCGATGCTCTTAAAGGATGACGACGAACCCTGCGCCGCCGCGCTGGTCGAGGGCGGCGCGGATCAGGTCGCGGCGCTGTTGCGCGACGTTGCCGCCCTGCCCGGCCCCATCCTGTCGGTCCACGCCGCCGATCCGGGGCAGGCGCTTCCCTATCATCTCGAATGGCTGATGGAAGAAGTGTCGACCTCCATCAACACCACCGCCGCCGGCGGCAACGCCAGCCTGATGATGATCGACTGATGTGATCGCCCCGGAACAGTCCGCATGACGGCGGCGCGGCGGGATGCGGCCCCTTGCCGCTCTCGCCGATACGATGGACCCGGTTCTGCCGTTGCCCCGAAAGCCGGATTATGTTTGACGCAATCATGCGGCGCCGCGTAGCGACTGCCCCTCCCGCCAACCGAAAGCCCCTATGCGCGCCCTCCATGTGATCGCCCCGTCCCCAAGCTTTGAAGGCTGCGACATTCGGGACGTTCCCGTCCCCGATATCGGGCCGGGCCAGGTGCTGGTGCGGGTCGAGGCGGCCGCCCTCAACTTCCCCGATCTGCTGATGGCGCAGGGGCTGTACCAGTTCAGGCCGGACCCGCCGTTCATTCTGGGCATGGAAATGTCGGGCGTCGTCGAACGCGCCGGCCCCGGCTGCGGCTTCAAGGTCGGGGACGCCGTAGCCGGCACCACCAGGGTGGGCAGCTTCGCCCGCTATGTCGCGGTCGACGCGCACCTGCTGCGCCACAAGCCCGCCACTTTCACCCATGCGCAGGCCGCGGCGTTCGGCATCGCCTATATCACCGCCTATGTGGCGCTGGTGCGCCTGGGGCAGCTCCAGCCCGATCAATGGCTGCTGGTCCATGGGGCGAGCGGCGGTGTCGGGCTGGCCGCCGTCGATCTGGGGCTGGCGCTGGGCGCGCGGGTGATCGCGGCCTCCGGCTCCGCCGCCAAGCTCGACACGATCATGGCGCGATATGCGCCGCACGCGATCCTCGACACCGGCAAGCCCTTCCGCGAACGGGTCAAGGCCATCACAAATGGCGGCGCCGACTGCATCTATGATCCGGTGGGCGGCGATATTTTCGATGAAAGCACGCGCTGCATCGCCTTTGGCGGCAAGCTGCTGGTCGTCGGCTTCACATCCGGGCGCATTCCCACCATCGCCGCCAACATGCCGCTTATCAAGGGATTTTCGGTGGTCGGCGTGCGCGCCGGCGAATATGGTCGGCGCTTTCCACAACTGGGCAAGGACAATCTCGACGCGATATGGCGCATGGCGGGCGAAGGCAGCCTGACGCCGCATGTCCATTGCGAAATGCCGCTTGGCGACTGGTGCGAAGCGTTCAGCCTGATGAACGACCGGAAGGTGACGGGCCGGATCATCCTCCTGCCCGACTGACGGGGTTTCAGATCGACAGGCCGCTGCGCCCGGCCAGTTCCACCACATATTGCCACGCGACGCGGCCCGACCGGCTGCCCCGCTGGGTCGACCACCGGATCGCCTCCATCGGATCGAACGCCAGCCCCAGGCTTTGCGCATAGCCCGCGACGATATCGACATAGGCCTGCTGGTCGATGGCGTGGAAGCCAAGGCTCAACCCGAAGCGATCGGACAGCGCCATTTTGTCGTCGATGACGTCGCGCGGGTTCACCGGATCATCCTGCTCGGACAGGTGCCGGGGCACGATATGGCGGCGGTTCGACGTAACATAGAGCCGCGCATTGGCGGGCCGCGCCGCCGTGCCGCCCTGAAGCAGCGAGCGCAGCGTTCGCGCGCCCGCGCCATCGCCTTCTTCGAAGCCCAGATCGTCGATGAACAGGATGAATGGTCTGTCCGTATCGCGCAGCAGTGAAAACAGGCGCGGCAAGCTGGCCAGATCATCGATCGCACATTGCAGCAGCGCGATATCCGCGCCTTCGCCCTGTAACCGGGCCACCACCGATCCAACCGCCGCCGACTTGCCGGTGCCGCGCGCGCCCCACAGCAGCACATCGTGCGCGGCATGGCCGGCGGCGTGGCGGCGGCTGTTTTCCAGCAGCGCGCCCTTTTGCGCGTCGATCCCCGACAGCAGCGCATAATCGACCGGCGCGAACGCCTCGACCGGACAGATCGCGCCGCCATCCCACATATAGGCGCGGTGCGCGTGCAGATCGGCGGATGGCGGCGGGGCGGGCGCGATGCGTTCCAGCGCCTGCGCGATGCGGATCAATACCTGCTCGGTCATATGGAGCGCTCTAGCCGCCCCGTCCCCCGCGGGCAATATCGCGCGCCCGTAACCATGGCGACGCATTGCCCTTTTACCCCCCTGTTTTCCGCGGCTATAGCGAAAGGCGTGACCATTCCGACCCATCATCCCATGACGAAGATCAGCCCCTATGGCGCGGCGTCGCTGCGCGAGGCGGCGATGCTGATCCGGGCGGGGGAGCCGGTCGCGGTGCCGACCGAAACGGTCTATGGCCTTGCCGCCGACGCGACCGACGACCGGGCGGTGGCCGCGATCTTCGCCGCCAAGGGCCGGCCCAGCTTCAATCCGCTGATCGTCCATGTCGCCGATCTCGCCATGGCGCAGTCGCTGGCCGCGCTCAACCCGGTCGCCCTCCTGCTCGCCGACCGCTTCTGGCCGGGTCCGCTGACGATGATATTGCCCGTGCGCCGCGACAGCGGCCTGTCGCCGCAGATCATGGCCGGCCTCCCCACCGTCGCGCTGCGCCTGCCCGCGCATCCGGCGATGCGCGCGCTCATCCGCGAAAGCGGGCGGCCGCTCGCTGCCCCTTCGGCCAATCGCAGCGGCTCGATCAGCCCGACTCGCGCCGAACATGTCCTCGCCAGCCTCGACGGGCGCATCCGCATGATCCTGGATGAAGGACCGACCAGCGAGGGGCTGGAATCGACCATCGTCGCTCCCGAAGACACGCAGATCCGTGTGCTGCGCCCCGGCCCCATCACGACCGCGATGCTGGAACAGGCGGCCGGCTTGCCCGTGATCGTCGGCGCGCCGGTGGGCCGGGTCGAAGCGCCCGGCCAGCTCGAAAGCCATTATGCGCCGTCCAAGCCCGTGCGGCTGGACGCGCTGACGGCGGCCAAGGACGAATATCTGATCGGTTTCGGCCTCATGCCCTGCCATGCCAATCTCAGCCCCGACGCCGACCTGCGCGAAGCCGCCGCCCAGCTCTTCGCCGCGCTGCATCAGGCCGACGCCAGCGCCGCCGCGCGCATCGCCATCGCGCCGATCCCGTCCGAAGGGCTGGGCGCCGCGATCAACGACCGGCTGCGCCGCGCGGCGGCCTGACCGTCGCGCCCGTACCGCGACCGTCACGGTCGCACGGAACGAGCGCGACGGCGCGGCGTTCTCCCCGCATGACCTCGCCCCCGACGGACACCAGCGTGATCGAACGGCTCGCCCGGCATCTTGCCGCGGGCGACCCCGCCGGCTGGCCTGCGTTCATCGAAGACGCCGCCAGCATCGTCGCCCTGCTCAAGGAGCCGGACGCGGCGATGCGCAACGCCGGTAACGATGCCATGTGGCGGCGGATGATCGACGCCGCGCTCACCGAACGCTGGTCGCTCGACGAAGCGATCGGGCGCGCGGCCATGTCCCCGGCCCCTGCCGGCACCGACGAGGAAGGCGACATCGCACTCCATGCCGACGATTCCGGCACGCGCGACCGGGCGGGCTGGGTCCATATCAATCCGAACACAGAAAGCAGGACATGATGGGTTTGCTCAAATTCGCCTTCGTTGGCGGCATCGCCGCCTATGGCTGGAAAAGCTTGCGGCAGTGGCAGGTCAGGCAGGCCGCCGACGACCGCGGGCCGGTCGGCTCGTCGGGCATCGTGCGCGACGCCGGGCCTGACGAACAGGAAGGCATCGACGCGAAGGACTGGGACCTGGTCGACGAACAGATCGACGAATCCTTCCCCGCCAGCGATCCGCCGGGTCGGGGCGTCAACTGACGTTGCGCCTGCGCGGCACGACCGATAGAGAGCCGCAATCTGAATTCGGGGGTTGAAACGATATGCCGTCAGGTCTGATCGCGCTGCTGGACGATGTCGCCGGCATCGCCAAGATCGCCGCGACCTCCATCGATGACGTTGCGGCCGCCGCCGGCAAGGCGGGCACGAAGGCGGCCGGCGTGGTGATCGACGATGCCGCCGTCACCCCGCGCTATGTGGTCGGCCTCACGCCCGACCGCGAACTGCCGATCATCTACAAGATCGCCAAGGGGTCGCTTCGCAACAAGCTGGTGTTCCTGCTCCCGGCCGCCATGCTGCTCAGCGCCTTCGCGCCCTGGCTGCTGCCGCCGCTGCTGATGGTGGGCGGCGCGTTTTTATGCTTTGAGGCGGCCGAAAAGCTTTTGGAAGCGATCCAGGGCGGGCATGACGTGGCCCAGGACGCCATCGCCACGCTGTCCTCGCAGGACATGGAGGATCAAAAGGTCGCCGGCGCGATCCGTACCGACTTCATCCTGTCGGGCGAGATCATGGCGATCGCGCTCGGCACCGTCGCGACCCAATCATTGTGGGAACAGGCGGTCATTCTGCTGGTGGTGGCGGTTCTCATCACGGTGGGCGTCTATGGCGTGGTCGGCCTGATCGTGAAGATGGACGATATCGGCCTGCACATGGCGCAGCGCGGGTCGGCGCTGGCGCGCGGCGTCGGGCGCGGCCTCGTCCACGCCATGCCGGTCCTGATGCAGATATTGAGCGTGGTCGGCACCGCGGCGATGCTGTGGGTCGGCGGCGGCCTCATCGTCCACGGGCTGCACGAATTCCATGTCGATGCCATTCCCGACACCATCCACCATGCGGCGCAGGGTGCGGCGAGCGCGCTGCCCGCGATCGGCCCGGTGGTCGATTGGGTCGTCAACGCGATCGGCGCCGGTATCGTCGGCCTGGTCGTTGGCGGCATCATCGTCGCCGTCCTGCACATCATGCCTCGCAAAGCCCATTGAGGCATGACATCGCCCTGGCGCCTGGAGGCGCGAGCGCTGGTCGCGCTCGCGCTGCCGATGATCGCGGGCAATATCGCCTGGGCCGGCATCGCCGCGACCGACCTGCTGCTGCTGGGGCGCATCGGGTCTGACGCCGTCGCCGCCGGGGCGCTGGCGATCAACCTGTTCAATGCCCTGCTGATCTTCGGCATGGGCCTCGTCACCGCCGCATCGCCGTTGATCGCGGCCGCGCGCGGACGGCGGTTCCATGCGGTGCGCGACATTCGCCGCACGGTGCGCCAGACGCTGTGGGCAGCGGCGATGCTCGTGCTGCCCGCCTGGGCGCTGCTATGGCACAGCGAAGCCATCCTGATCGCGATGGGGCAGGACGGGGATCTGGCGCGCCAGGCCGGCCTGCTGATGCGCGGCCTGCAATGGGCGCTGCTCCCCTTCCTTGGCTTCACCACGCTGCGCAATTTCATCGCCGCGCTCGAACGGCCGGCCTGGAGCGTCGTCCTGATGGCGCTGGCGATCCCGTTCAACATCATCGTTGGATGGGCGCTGATCTTCGGCCATCTGGGGCTGCCCGCGCTGGGGCTGCTGGGCGCGGGCATCGCCGGCACCCTGTCCTCGACCTTCCTGTTCGCCGGCCTCGTCCTGGTCGTGCTGATGGACCGGCGCTTTTCCCGCTATCATCTGTTCGGCCGCTTCTGGCGTGCCGATGGCGGACGGCTGCGGGCGGTATGGGCGATCGGCCTTCCGATTGCGATCACGCTGGGCTTCGAAACCACCATATTCAACGCCTCTGCCTTCCTGATGGGGCTGATCGACCGCGAATCGCTGGCCGCCCACGCTGTCGCCATCCAGATCGCGGCGATCGTCTTCATGGTGCCGATGGGCATCGGCCAGGCGGCGACGGTGCGCGTCGGCATCGCCTATGGCCGGGGCGATCGCGCCGCCATCGGCCGCGCCGGATGGCTGGCGCTGATGCTGGGCACCGGCTTCGCGCTCGCCACCGCCGCGCTGCTGGTGACGATGCCGCGCCTGCTGGTCGGCGCCTTCCTCGACCTGCACGATCCCGCCAATCGCGTGACCATCGGTCTGGCGGTCGGCTTCCTCGGCATCGCCGCCCTGTTCCAGATCGTCGACGCCGCGCAGGCGGTCGGCGCGGGGATATTGCGCGGATTGCACGACACCACCGTGCCGATGATCTTCGCGATGCTGGGCTATTGGGGCATCGGCATCGGCGTCGGCACGCTGCTGGCCTTTCCGCTGCACATGCGCGGCTTTGGCATCTGGATCGGCCTCGCCACCGGCCTGGGCGTCGTCGCGCTGCTACTGGTCGTGCGCTGGACGCTGCGTGATCGCCTGGGATTGATGGCGCGGCCGCCACGGTAACGGCCCGTCGCCAAACCGGCGCGATCCATGGTGCATTGCACAAAAAGACCTTTTGCCACGGCCGTCAATTTGCTATGGATCGGGCCATGCAAGCTCCTACGACCATCCTTGAATCGATCGCGCTGCAAAAGTGCCTCGTCGCGACATATAATAAAATGACGGTCACGCTGGCCCCCCATATCCTCTACACGCGCCATGATGAAATGTTCATCGACGCGGTGACGATTGCGCGGGACGGCGCGGCGCCGCGCGAATTGAAACTGGGCACGTTCAAGCTGGCGGGGCTTGGCGACCTGCGCGTTCTCGACGAACATTTCGAATATATGGGCGGCCTCTATGACGCCGACGACCGCAAATATAAGGGCGTCACCCTGTTCGCCGTCCAGCCCGAAAATGAAAACGCCTGAACCGCCCGTCGCGGCCTATTTTTTCAGGCGGTAGCCGGTCCTGAACATCCAGCCGATCACCGCGCTGCACAGCGCCAGCATCCCCAGCACGAACAACAGGCTGTAGTGGATGGCGACGTCGCCCTGGCCGAAAAAGGTCCAGCGAAAGCCCGAAATCAGATAGACCACCGGATTGAACAGGGTGATCGTCCGCCACGGTTCGGGCAGCATGGCGATCGAATAAAAGGCCCCGCCCAGGAATGTCATCGGCATGATGACCAGCAGCGGGATGATCTGCAACTGTTCGAAACTTTGCGCCCATATGCCCAGGATGAAGCCGAACAGGCAGAAGCTGACGGCGATCACCGCCATGAACCCCAGCATCGCCAACGGATGCGCGACCGGCACGTCGACAAACAGATGCGCGGTGGCAAAGATCGTGAACCCCACCGACATCGACTTGGTCGCCGCCGCGCCGACATAGGCGATCACGGTTTCCAGCGCCGACACCGGCGCCGATTGCAGTTCATATATGGTGCCGGTGAATTTGGGCATGTAGATGCCGAAACTGGCGTTGAAGATGCTTTCGGTGAACATCGACAGCATGATCAGCCCCGGCACGATGAACGCGGCATAGGGGATGCCGTCGACCTGTGTCATCCGCGATCCGATCGCCGACCCGAAAACGATGAAATAGAGCGACGTGGTCAGCACCGGCACCGCAAGCCCGGTCATCAGCGTGCGGCGAAAGCGCGCCAGTTCGAACAGGTAGATCGCCTTGATCGCATGCCAGTTGAACCCGGTCATGCCGCTTCCTCCCGATGCACCAGGCTCACGAAAATATCCTCCAGCGAACTTTGCCGGGTATCGAGATCCTTGTAGCCGATGCCCAGGTCGCCCAGTTGCCGCAGCACGGTGGAAATGCCGGTGCGCTCGGCATGGGTGTCGAAACTATATTCCAGCCTCCACCCCTCCCCCGCCAGCACGATCCCGCGCCCGGCCAGCGCGGGCGGCAGAACCGCCAACGGCTCGCTCAGATGAATGGTCAGCGTCTTCCTGCCGAGCTTCTTCATCAGCGTCGCCTTATCCTCGACCAGCAGCAGTTCGCCACGGGTGATCACCCCCACCCGGTCGGCCATTTCCTCGGCCTCCTCGATATAATGGGTGGTCAGGATGATGGTGACGCCGGTATCGCGCAACTGCCGCACCAGCCCCCACATGTCGCGGCGAAGCTCGACATCGACGCCCGCGGTCGGCTCGTCCAGGAACAACACGCGCGGCTCGTGGCTCAGCGCCTTGGCGATCATCACCCGCCGCTTCATGCCGCCCGACAATTCCAGTATCCGGGCGTCGCGCTTGTCCCATAGCGACAGGTCGCGCAGGATCTTCTCGACCAGCGCGTCGTCGCGCCGCTTGCCGAACAGGCCGCGGCTGAAACGGACGGTGTCGATGACCTTCTCGAACGAATCGGTCGCCAGTTCCTGCGGCACCAGCCCGATGGCGGTGCGCGACCCGCGATAGCCGGTGACGATATCGTGCCCGGCGACGCTCACCGTGCCGCCGCTCGGGTTCACATTGCCGCATATGATCGAGATCAGCGTCGTCTTGCCCGCGCCATTGGGGCCGAGCAGCGCGAATATCTCACCCTCCTCGATCGTCAGGTCGATGCCCTTCAATGCGGCAAAGCCCGACGCATAGACCTTGGTGAGGGCGGAAATGGTGATGATCGATGCCATGGATGGCGACGCCCCCGCAAATGCCGTGGCCGTGAAGATAGGGCGGTAACGGTGCGATGCAACCTGTAGCTATTCGTCCCTGCGGGAAAAGCGGAACACGGTGGCGGGCGGAAAATTGCGGACCGTCTGGCCGATCCGGGTCACGTCCAGCTCCAGCGCGTCGAGCACGTCGCGGCTGACCGGCGGGCGCATCGAATAGGTGAACTGGATGACGCCGCCGCCCGGTCGCAACATGCGGAATGCTTCGGACAGGATATCGACATGCAATTGCCGGTCCATCGCCAGCAGCGGCAGGCCGCTGATGATCGCCTGATACTCGCCAGGCTGGCCGGCGGCGGCGGTCGATACGATCTGCGCGGGCGTTTCCAGGATCGAAACGCCGGGGAAATGCCGGCGCAATCCCCGCGCGAACGCCGGGTTGATCTCGACCACTTCCAGCCGGTCGGGATCAAGCCCCGTTTCCAATATGGCGCGGGTGAACACGCCTGTACCCCCGCCCAGTTCCATGACCCGGCCGTCGGCGGGGTCGATGTCGCGCACCATCAGTCGGGCAAGATAGCGGCTGGACGGCACGACCGACGCGGTCTGGCGCGGCTTGCTGACCCAGGCAGCCAGAAAATCGAGATATTCGGTCGCTTTCGCCCGCACCTCGCTGTGCGGCAAGGCAATGGCGCGGGCGCGCTTGGGCTTTTGCTGCATGGGCGAAATGCGACCGCTCCGTATTGGTTCACACCCCCCTTAGCGGGCGCGGGGCTGTCCGTCGATTGACTTTAGGATGTCCTGTCGATGCTGTCCTACAACCGGGCGCTGTGCCATAGTCCGGCCGATCAACGCACGTCGGGTTTGACAGGACCCCGGTCAACAGGTCGATGAGGGGCAACATTGCGCTTTCGCGGCCCCGCACCCTCGCCCGCACCGGCTTTTCTCGGCTCGATTGTTAGGATTCCTTCGACGTCGACTTCTGTCTCGCACCCCGTCGACAGCCTCTTCACGGATTTCCCGGAGAGCCGGGCACCACGGGAAGCTCGATGAACGATGGGAATTCGGGATCGTGGAAAATGCTCTGTTGTGCGATCTGCATCGCGGGGCTGTCTTGGTCGCCGGTATTGAGGTTGCGATCCCAGCGCGGGAAGCAGCTGCTCGTCACCTGCACGCGAATACAGTGTCCTGCTAAGAAGACGTTGCTGGTCGACCAAAGATCAATTTCGTAGCGGCCCTTAGCATCGGCACCGGTCGCTACGCGAAGAATGCCGTCGCACAGGTTGATCGAACGCCCGTCGGGATGAACGTCGCCTAGTCGCGCAACCCAGTCGGTCGACGGCGCGGAGCTGCTCGCATGCAGCACGACACGAATCCGACCTGTAACTTCGACATCCTCCTCCAATGGTACGGAGGTGAACACCAACACGTCGTCCCGGGCTTCAATCGGGGCTTGTGCGATCGGTCCGGCCGGGTAACCCGGCGACATGACGATCGGACCGCCGTGCGTCGGGACGGGATCTGCTGGATCGTAAACGAAGGTGGAGGCGGGCGAGTTTTCCGCCGGTCGGTCCTTGGTCAGGGTGCCGTCGCTATTCAGAAAATGGCGCTCAGTGCGTGCGCGCTCCAGCGGCCAGGCAGGCTCGTCGCGCCAAACGTTGCGACCCATCACGAAAATCCGCACGGACGTCTCCGGCAGCGCGATGTGGGTATCGTGCGCCAGATGGCGGCGAAACCACGCGAGCAGGAAATCGTTGGTGTCGCCATGCGGGTGCACTGGAGCGCCGAGCCTGGAAGACATTGCGCCGAAACACAGGTCGCCGACGGGATCGCGCAAAACGAAATGCGTCCACGGGCCAATCACCGCGCGCGCGTCCTTGCCGGCCATCTTCATGGCGACGTAATTATCCAGCGTCCCCTGCAGAAAGACATCGTACCAGCCGCCGCCGTGAAAGCTCGGCACCTCGATGCGGTCATGCTGCCCGGAAACTCGGCACCAGGCGATGGTTTCGGGGTGGTCAATTGCGCGGATCGCACCAAGACCGGGAAGCTCGTATTTTGCAAGAGTCGGGCTTCGCCGAATGGGCAGATCCCAATAAGCCCCGCTCTTGAGACCGTCGAGATCGGCAAGCAACTCGCCGACGAGCGGCATTTTCGCCTCAGGCGCGATTGTCGGGTGCTTGAGGAGAAATTCGAACCCCATCTGCATGGTCCATGGCACTTCAAGGCCCCATTCGACCGCTCCGCCTCGACCGTAGAGACCGTTCATCGGGTCGCACCATGTAACCATGGGCGCGATGGCGCCTAGCGACGGCGGTTGTGCTGCAGCGGCCATCCATTGCGCGTTCCCGAAATAGCTGGCGCCGAACATGCCCACACGGCCATTGGATCGAGGAAGGCGGCCGGCCCATTCGACAGAGTCGTAGCCATCCTCATATTCGTGGCGAAACGGCATCCATTCTCCCTCGGATTGCCCTCTTCCCCGTGTGTCCTGATTGACGACGATGAACCCTTTTTGCGCCGCATGAACGGGTTCCAGAAAATTCAGATGGTCAGCGGTTGCCCGGCCATAAGGAGTGCGCGAAAGGAGGACCGGCCAAGGACCCGGACCTTCGGGCGTGTATACGTCAGCCCGCAAGACGACGCCGTCTCGCATCGGCACCGCAACGTTGCTCTCGACGACCACCCGGCTTGATCCAACTGCATCGATCGGCGCCTGGCTGGTCTGCTGTCCCTCTCCCTGGGTCTGTTCCATTTCTCTCTCCTTCGATCGCTCATACGTTTGTTTTCAAGGGTGCTCTCGATCCACGGCGGCCTGACCCTTTGCAAAATCAGTCATCCATGGACACTCTCGACGAGCATATAGTTCGAAATTGCTGGACACTTCTCAGTAACACCGAACAAATGCGGACGATGCGGTGCTGCGTACAAATCGCCAAAGCGCTTAGCCTCGCGAACAATTACACATCGGCGGCAGAGTCCACCGCCGCCTGATGGCGAGCGAGCGGGACGACGCGGACGCTCATGTGCGGAAAAAGCGGCAAGGACGAAATGATCGCGTGCAAGCGGTCGTTATCGGCAACATTCAATATGCCCATGCTGGCAAACTGCCCTGCCACCCGCCACAGATGCTCCATCTCACCGCTTCGCTGCAAGGACTGCACAACACG